>CAKPHC010000001.1 GCA_934155645.1 uncultured Bacilli bacterium
TTTTCAATATTCTTTGATGGTTCTTTTATTCCTTGGCTCATTTTAAATAAGAAGATTGATTTCTCTTCACTTGAACGCTCGATTATTTTCCTATTTTCCACCAATTCTTCCACCATCTTCATATCTGGATTTTCTATAGTAAAATACATTAAAAATGTAATAAAAGCATGAACAGAAGTAGCAAGTAATAATCCTGGATTTTTCATCTGTATATAGCCACATACACCACCAATTATTAAGAACATGAACAAAGGAAAAAATCTCTTATCCTTTATATTATTAAAGTTCCAAACTAGACAACAAATTCCTAAAATAGAATACATAAATGAAAAATAATAAACTATATTAATAGTAGCACCATACGTGTATGCAATTTCATTATCATAAAAGAAATGAATTGGCAAAGTAAAAATTAAGGTTCCAGCTACCAACGTTATTACAACAAAAAGCCTTCTAATTCCTGGCAATTTATTTTCTTTATCTTTCATTTTAAAGCCAACCGTTACAATATACATAAATAATTCTGTAATCCATATTAGTAAAAACAAACAATACACTCTTGCAACCAAATAACTAATATTTGAAAGTTCAACATATAATGGGCCAACAATATCCAGTATTATTTCTAACAACACTTCTATTATTGCAATTAAAACAAGCCGTGCGTAAATCTTATTTTCTTTACTATTTAAGCGTTCCTTATTAAAGTAAACTACCCCCAGCAAAAACATATAAAGCATTGCTTGAATTAAAAAATATATTCCTGTACTCATAACTTACCTCTTTACTTCTTTTTTATTTTTTGACTTTTTTTCTCACTAACATACTCATCTTTTGCCATTTGCTCTAACAACACATAATCTATTTTATCCGAATTATTTCTTGGCAACTCATCTAAGAATTCTATTGAATCAGGTATTTCAAAACTCTTTAATTGAATTGTATCGCCATTTAATTTATTAACAATATCTCCCTTACACCTTTCAATAATATAATCCTTCAATAATTCATTTTTTGAACATTCCTTCTTTAAAACCACATATGCTTTACTTACATACAATAAATCATCATCGGGTTTAGGAACAACAACACACGAATCAACTACATCAATATTAGAAACAGCTTGTTGAATATGTTCTAAATAAACTTTATTCAAATCCGACCTAATATAAAACCTCGAAGCGCGACCTGTTAATGTAAAATATCTATCTTCATCCAAAACTCCTATAGTACCAGTTTTTAAATATGTTTTCCCTTTATATTTGAACTTCGCATCATCTGTAAGTTCCGGCTCTTTATAATAGTTTTTAAATACATGTTTACCACTTATACAAAGCATTCCTTCTTCACCATATTTTAGTTCTTCTAGTGTATCTGGATTAACAACTATAGCATTGCTTCCATATAAAATCCTACCAACTGTTTCAGGTCTTACATTACCACCAACTGCGATAGTACTAGCACCACTTGATTCAGCGTTTCCAGAACCATTAAATATTTCTACACTGGCACCATGTTCCTTAAAAAATTCTTTACCATCTAAAGCATGTTGAGGACTCAAAAAATCTCCTCCTGATATAAATGAATGTATTGATGACAAGTTTTGACCAATAGGTGTATTTCTTCTAATTAATTCAAGTAATGCTGGACTTCCAAATACATAATTAGGATTCTTACTTAAAAAATATGAGATATTATCTTTTGACAAATTTGGAGCAAGAATCGATTCTCTACCGCATAGAAGTGACATTAAAAGTGAAGTTGCAAATCCATAAGGATAAGCAAAAGGCACACAAACTAAAGATTTTTCTCCAACAATAGGTTCAACATTACCAGTGTTTTTCATATATATACCGGATGCTAATATATTTTTATTAGTTAAAACAACTGATTTAGGTTTACCTGTCGAACCGCTAGTAAACAATATAAGTGAATCTTTACTACCACCATGTAGACAATTTATAATGCTTTTGTAATAACAAGAAATAGTTTTAAGTTCATTAAATGATATAAAATTTGAATATCCAACATTATTTCTAGAAGTGTTATTAAACGTTTTAGAATTAACATCATCAGATTTTAACGTAATTATTTGTTTCACCTTAGTATCTGCAAACACATTTCTATTTTGTTCAGCTGTTTTATCGTAATTAATAAATAATGGTGATTCGAACAAATTTAAATAAGACTTAATTTCATCATCACAAGAAGCAGGATTTAGAAATGTTGTAATAGCCCCTATCTTATTAGCTGCCAAAAAAACAGCTACTGCTTGATAAAAATTAGGCATTGATACAGTAACAATATCCCCACTTCCAACTCCTAATTCTTTAAATGCTTTCGCAATAATATTAGAATTATTTATTAATTCTTCATATGTAATTTTCAAATTTAAACAATCAATGGCATCCATATTTTTATATGGTCTAGTCATAAATCTTAAAGCATTATATATGCTAATATCCGGTATAATTGGATATTTTTCACTAAATTTTAATTTTTGGTTATCCGTTCTATCAACAGAAGGATAACCAGTTTTATCTTTATTCAACATAAAATTCCTCCCTACTATTTCAAACAAACTAGTGCTTCCTTTTTCATTAAAACTTTGCTCTTATCCTTCGAAGGACAAATTACTTCAAAACCATACATTTTTATATTATCAGCATTAACAACCACACTATATTCAGTACCATCCAACGTTTTTTCTTTTAATGTAGTATAATTATTTTTACCCATAGTATTGTGTGGAATTTCATCTATAAAGTTCCATTTGGTAGGAATATCTCTAAAGTTTGCCTCGTACAAAGAGTCTTCCCTACTAGTTAAGAAATGTTCAGTAATAACATTTCTTATAAACTCCTCTTTATCGATATTTTTGTACTGTTCTTTTAACTCAACATATACAATTGGCATACTTCCATTTAAATTTTCATCAAAATAAGGAACCACAACGCTGTTATTCACCTCTTCCAACGAATTAAACATCTCTTCTATACGAGTTGGATATACTTTATAAGCATCCGCCCTAGGAAACATCCTATCAATTCTTTCAACAAAAACTAAACTTCCATCTTCATTTTCTAACACTATATCTTTAGTAGGTAAATATCTCTTACCATCTATTATCTCTGTATTAACAACAACTTTATTATCCAAAATACCGCTAGTTAAATTAGGCGATGAGATAAGTGCTTCTCCCTTAATAGGCTCCTTACCATTAAACTCAATTATTTCTTTAGTCTCTGGACTTCTTATTAAGTATTCTGTTAATGGCAATGGAACCCCCATCCCACCTATATGATTGTATTTTTCAGTAGTATAACTAGCACAACCACAAAGTTCAGATAATCCATGTCCTTTAGTTAGTATACATTCTGAATTTAATGATTTTAAAAATTCATTAAATCTAATTTCATCACTAGGATTTGTTGGAGTGCCACCACTTACTGCAACTTTCAAAAATGACAAATCCTCATTTTTAATACTAGAATCTTTCATAAGATTAAGCCACGAAGGTGTGTTAGCAAGAACTATATTAGGTTTATATTTAAGTAAATATCTACCAAAATCAGCTGGATTAAATAATGGTAACTGTTGTAAATTCATACCCATACACGTTCCTAAATGAGCAGTATTACAAGAACCATATGCGGCAAACCATGGAATAAAATGTAACATTTTCATACCAGGTTCAAAATTTAAACCTGCAAGTTCATGCTGATATACTAAAGCATTTCTGTTTTCATCAGTTATTGGTATTGGTTTTCCTATCCCTGTAGTAGTACCAGAAGTATGTGTAATCAATGATAATTTATCACTCATATACTCATCATAATTAATCCTTGAATATATACTTTCTCTAACCAAGTCATCATAAAATAAAACATTTTTATCTTTAATGGTTTCACTTAAATGTAATAATACTTTAGAAAAGCCTTTAATATGACTCTTTATTTCATCTGTAACTAACTTATCTTTAAAAACTATAATATTCTTTATTCCATAATCTTGTTTTACTTTTTTTATTATTGGTCTTATTTGCTGAACATATAATAAATCTAATGCAACAATATCAGTTACCTTTTCATGTTCAATATACTTTAATATTTTATCCTGTGAAGCCATAGGGTCTATATAATCAACAACTGCCCCAACCATATTAGCCCCATATGTTATTGAAAAAACTATAGGAAGATTAGGACTTAAAACTAATATTCTTGAATCCTTGCCAATATTTAACGATGAACAAACTTTAGCAAAAGTTCGGTTATTATAAAACATTTCATCATATGTAAGTTCATCGTTTTCATAAGAAATTGCCACATTACTTTTTCTAGTAAAATTTTTATTTTCTAAATATTCCCAACTTTTCTCCTTATACTCCATACTTCTTTTCCCCCTTAAATGCAAAAAAGTGCAATACAGAAATTATTTCATTTTTTGTTTTTAATACAACTATATATGCGTATTTCATCTTAAAATCTTCGCTGCTACCTCTTTTTATTCTATTTTTTTGAAAGAACTTTTATTTTTTCTAATTTTGGAGGTACTATCTTAATATCTCCAATAGAAATATTAGTTTCTTCAAAATACACTGATATTTCATCACCTACTAACCCCTGATTTTTGATTTGATTATAATTTATTTTTCCATTTATAGTTAGTGGAACATCCTTAACAAACCTGAATTTTGATGGTATTTGCCTTGTAGAAACATATTGATTATTAATAAATTGATTATTAATTATATCTTCAACAATTTTTACTTGATTATCATACGAAAGTTCTTCATTATTCTCTGGAACAATTACTGATAATGGCATATTTCCATATTTTTCTTCATCAAAATAAGGTGCTATAATGCAGTATTTAACCTTAGAATTTTCTTTTATAACATTTTCTATTTCATAAGGCTTAACTTTAAATCCATCATATCTCATAAAAGACCTATCATTTCTTGATAAAAATGTAATTACACCATCTCTATCCATTCTAGCAACATCTCCAGTATAAATATAATCTTCACCATTATACGTACCATGTTTGACTAAAACTTTACCATCCAATACACCAGAGGTGATTGCTTTTGATGAAATAATTAGTTCACCCTCTAATGTTTCATCCCCATCGACAAATTTAATTAATTCTTTAGTTTCAGGATTAACTAATCCATATGTTGTATTGGGCATAGGTATACCAACGCTCCCTAAGTGATTATAACAATCAGTAGCATACGAAGCACAACCACAAGTTTCACTCATACCATGTCCTTTTGTAAGAATTGCTTTTGAATTATGATTTATTAAGAATTGATTAACTTTTTTTTCATCATCAATTTCCATAGAAGCTCCACCATAAGTTACCATTTTCAAAAATGATAAATCAGCATTTTTTATTGCTGGGTCATCTACCATTGATAAAAACCAAGTAGGTGTTCCTATTACCGTTTGAGGCTTATATCTCATAATAATTTTTCCAAGATTTGCTGGTGAAAACTCAGGAATCTGTATCAAATTATTTCCATGACACAAACCTGCATGTACAACATCAACAATACCAAAAGCAGCAAAATAAGGTAACATATGCAATGCCTTATCCCCTGGATTCATTGGCATATTGGCACCAAAAGTTTGGTGAACGTAAGCATTAAAATTGTCATGTGTTAATGGAATTGGTTTTGGTTTAGGACTACTAGTACCAGAAGTATGAACAATTGAAACTAATTTGTCAGGCATATATTTCACAGAATTAAAATGTGTAAATCTACAGTCTTTTACTAAATCAGAGTAATTAACCAATTCAATAACTGAAGTATCTTTAGCCAATTTAAATTTTTCCTTGATTTCTTTCATCCTAGACATTTTCATCTTTAATTTTTTTATACCGTCAAATTTTATATTTTCTTCTAAATATCTGATTTTTGACATAAAGTTCATAGAATCATTGGCAGACACAATCACAATGTTATCAATTCCCAAATTCTTCAATTCATTTTCAATAGGTTTTAACATTCCTAAATAGCACTGGTCTAGTGCTACTAAATATTTAACTTTTTCTTCTTCAATTAACGTTAATATCTTTTGGGCACTAACTTTTAAATCAACACTATCTGGCCTTGGATCAACAAAATCTGATACTGCTCCTATTTGTGATGCACCATAAAATAAATATGCTGTTTCTGGAATGTTTGGCATTAAATACATTATTCTGTCATTAGAGTTAACACCTAACTCAGCCAATACTTTTGAAGAATCATCAATATTATCATATAATTCTCCATACGTAACATTGTTTCCGTAATAACTTATAGCTGTATTATTACTATAATTATTACTATTTAATTTCATATAATCCAATATTGTCATTTCTGGTAAAGATTCTTTTAAAAAATTCTCATCATAATATTTTAACCACGGTTTATCTACAGTTGGATAACCTGTCATCTTTTTTTCCATACTTCTTTTCCCCCTTAAATGCAAAAAAACGCAGTACAAAAACTATAAAAGCCTGTACTAGCGCTTCAATGAGCAAATTATATCATATTTTTTTAATTTTGTATAGTATGTTAAAACGTTTTGAAATCATTTTGTTACTTTTTATCTATTCAAACATTTAATACACTTTTGCCAAATTTATAACAATTCATTTCGTCCTATTATTTTTTTGCTTTATCTGGCAAATCTAAGTCAT
The DNA here is from genome assembly GCA_934155645.1 of uncultured Bacilli bacterium. Classification (GTDB taxonomy): domain Bacteria; phylum Bacillota_I; class Bacilli_A; order RF39; family UBA660; genus RGIG3091. The sequence continues at coordinate 6,694 of CAKPHC010000001.1, forward strand.
TTAATCAATTAATTTCTTTGATTACTTATTTTAATCATCAACAGATAATAAATCAACAATGGGTTGAAATTCATTTTCATTGATTAATTTTTTCTCATGATATTTCCCGTTATTCCAATATGCTTTTAAAACGTATGGATTTGTTTTATCATCTATAGCATTCAAAATTATTTTGAACTTGTCACCAACTATTTCTATTGCTGACCTATTAGACATTAAAATCCCAATTTGTCCATTTTTTAGCAATTGCTCTTTCGTTGAAGCATATCTACCTTCTTCATCACAATGTGGTGTTACAAATAAATCAAACCATTTTAGACAAGGAACTGTTTCGAATTTATTTTCATTATCACATGCTGAATCAGAATTGCATTCATTAAACCAGCAAACGGCGCCAGCAGAAATACCGCATATAACTTTGCCTTTATTCCAAGCATCATATAAAACTTTATCAAATCCTGTATCTTTCCAAATATTTATCATAGATTCTGTATCGCCGCCGCCTTCATAAATAATATCTGCCCATTCTACTAATTCGTTTACAAGTTCATAATTCAATAAGTCTTTCGAACTTAAACGCTTACAATTACAACCAAATTCATCTCCATATATTTTCTTCATTACCTCATAGTAACTTTCTTGAATTTCATCAGAGAAACACATTGCGTGATTTATAAATAAGTAATTTGGATTCTCCTTTTCGGCAAGTCTAACTATTTCTCTATCAATCATTTCTGTTTCATATAATGTAGCTGTACCATCTTCAAGTAATCTTCCATTTTCTCCGCCACCAATGGCTACTATTTTTTTTATCATTTTTTTACCTCTCTATAAAATATAATAATATAATTCGTTGCTATATACCTAATTATTATAATCATCTATATTAATTTCAATTGGTTTCTTATTTTTATCTTCTTAAAAATTAAAAAAAGTAACTCACGTTACTCTTTTTCTTTGCAGAATCCTTTACCAGTTCCTTCACCTTTATCGAATTCCTGTCCAGCTATAGAACATGAAACTTCTGTAATTTTATCTTTTAAAACACCACCAAATGTACTCATAACACCAATAATCATTACTGCTACTAATGCTATAATTAATACATATTCTACTAATGCTTGACCTTTTTTATTCATGTTAAACATTCTATCACCATACCCTTTTAATATACTTTAATTCTATAATGTTTTTCATATTTTGTCAACGAGTTTTGATATCAATTAAAATCAAATAATTAAATATGTCAAAATACTTAAATCTATGTTATAGTGAAAGTGGTGATTGTATGAAAATAATAATATCAAATAAAGAAATACCACTATATGTTGCAGATAATTATTTCAAAAGATTAACAGGACTTATGTTTAAAAAAAATATAGATTATGCCCTACTTTTCAAAAAATGTAACGGAATTCATACCTTCTTTATGAAAGAGGATATTGATGTAATACTAACTGATAAAAATAATAATATTTTATATATTTATCCCAATCTAAAACCTTGGAGAATTATTCTTCCTAAAAAAAATGTTTTCAATACTTATGAACTACCCAAAGGAAGTATAACTAAAAGAATAAAATCCATAAAAATAACGGAGTAGCAACTCCGTTTTTTTATATTTCTTCGATTTTCATTAAGTTTGTTTGTTTATTTTCAATATTATTAGGTAATCCACCAGTAATGATTATTATATCTTTACTTTGTAAATTAGCAAATTCTTTAGCCTTTAAAATAGCATCTTCTACTACTTCGTCAGTTGATTCATAAACCTTAGTAATTTTAGTATAAACACCCCAATCAAGTGCTAGGGATTTTGCTACTCTATCATTTGGACAAGTTGCAAGAACTAAACATCTTGGTTTTAAATTACTTATCTTTCTTGCTGTATATCCACTCATAGTAGCTGCAATTATTAATTTTGCTTTTAATGAATTAGATACTTCTACTGCACTATGTGCTATAGCACCAGTAATATCACAATGTGCTTCTCTTCTATCCATATCATAATCAATATGTTCTTCTGTATTTTCACATATTCTTGCCATATATCTAACAGCATCAATTGGATATTTTCCTACAGTAGTTTCACCACTTAACATAACAGCATCACAACCATCTAAAACAGCATTTGCTATATCAGTAACTTCTGCTCTAGTGGGTCTTGCTGAAGTATACATACTTGCTAACATTTCGGTAGCAACTATACAAGTTTTACCTTGCTCTCTACATTTCTTAATAATTTCTTTTTGTACTATAGGTATCTCTTCACATGGAATTTCTACACCTAAGTCACCACGAGCAACCATTATTCCATCACTATACTCGATTATCTCATCTAAGTTTTGTAACGCTATTCCACTTTCAATTTTAGAAATAATCTTCATATCAGAATTATGTTCTTTTAATATTTCTCTTACTGCTAAAATATTTTCTTTACTATTAACAAAAGATAACGCTAAAAAATCACCTTTCTTTTCACAAGCATAAACAATATCACTAACATCTTCTGGACTCAAAAATTCAATATGTAAATCTACTCCCGGAACATTAATTCCTTTTTTACTCTTTAAAAGTCCGCCTGCTAAAATACGACAAACTAAATCATCGTCTTCCTTATCAATAACAACTAATTTCATTAGTCCATCTTCTAAAAGAACCTTATCACCGATATTAATGTCTTTTAATACATTTTTATAGTTAACAGTAAATGACTCTTCTGTTCCTAAAACATCTTTTTTAACAATACGAATAATATTGCCTTCTTCTAGTTTTATACCGCCTTCAGCCATTACACCTGTTCTAAAGTCTGGTCCCTTAGTATCATATATGATTGCTACATTAGTACCTAAGTCTTTATTTACCTTTGCAACAACTTCTTCTACTGCTTTTCTCTCTTCAAGTGTTGCATGAGAGAAATTAATTCTAGCAACATTCATACCTGATAAAACCATTTCACGCATAACGTCATAATTACTACTAGCAGGACCTATTGAACATATAATCTTTGTTTTCTTCATATTACCCTATCCTTTCTATTATATTATATCAAAGTTTTAATACTTGTCTAAAAAACTAATCTTTTTTTTATCTTCCTTATACGCAATAATAGAATCTATATTAACATTTTCACTACTTCTTAAAATATTAATATCGACATTATCATTAATTTCTTTTAATTTTGCAATTAGTTTTTTAATTTCTTTTCTTTTTCCTTCATCTTCACGACGACTAGTCATTTTACAAGCACAGTTAATAAAGTTTAGTTCATTGTATTTAGCCCATGCGATAACATCTTCTTCTTTTACATAATACATTGGTCTAATTAATTCTAATCCTTTGAAGTTTTCAGCTTTTAGTTTAGGCATCATAGTTTTATATTCACCAGCATATAAAATGTTAAGCATAATTGTTTCAATTACATCATTAAAGTGATGACCTAAAGCAATTTTATTACATCCCAACTCTTGCGCCTTGCTATATAATGCACCTCGCCTCATTCTAGCACATAAATAACAAGGAGACTCTCCACCATAATTATCCGCTACTTCAAAAATATTACTATCAAAAATATGAGCTGGAATATTTAATTTTTCTAAATTACTTTTAATTAAATTAAGATTTTCTTCGTTATACCCTGGATTCATAACAATAAATTCTAAATCAAAATTTATTCTTCCATGACGTTTTAACTCTTGAAACATTTTTGCTAAAAGCATTGAATCTTTTCCACCTGAAATACATACTGCTATTTTATCATTATCAGAGACTAAGTTATATTCATCAATACTTCTTACAAAACGACACCATAAGGTTTTTCTAAACTTTTTAATTATAGATCTCTCTATTTCACGGCACTCCATAAAATCACCGTAGTAGATTATAGCATAACAATAATTATTTAACAAGAAAAAAATATATGCATACCTTATATTAGGTGATTTTATGAATTTTATCATCAAAGATTTTAATATATATTATGAAAAATATGGAACTGGTAAGGAAAGTATTTTAATACTCCCTGGTTGGGGTGATACAAGGTCTACTTTCAATAACTTAATTAGTACTCTCGAAAAATACTACACTGTCTATATCATAGATTATCCCGGATTTGGTAAAAGTAGTTTTCCTAATAGAGATTTAACTATATATGATTACAGTTATTTAATAAAAGAATTTATCACTTTAAATAATATTAAAAATCCTATTATAATTGGCCACTCTTTTGGTGGCAGAATATCTATTCTTTTAGCAGGATTATATAAAATGAAAATAAAACAAATAATACTTATAGATGCCGCTGGTATTAGACGAAAAAAAAGTATAAAAGTAAGATTAAAGCAGTTTATTTATAAAGTATTAAAAAAGATAGGAAATATCCTACCTCATAGATTAAAAGACAAATATTTAAATAAACTAATAAGTATTTTTGGTTCAACTGACTATAAAAATCTTAATCCTAATATTAGAAAAACCTTCATTCAGGTAATAAATGAAGATTTAACTATTTATCTAAAAGACATTAACTGTTCTACTCTTCTTATATGGGGTGAAAACGATTTAGAAACTCCTATAGAAGATGGTAAATTAATGACTAGTAAGATTAAAGACTCAGGATTAGTTATAATTCCTTATGCTTCTCACTTTCCTTATTTAGATTATCCTTATTATATAAATAAAATAATACTTGAATTTTTAAAATAAATTTAATGTCATTTGACTTGATTCTGGCATTCCATCTAAAATACCCATCATACGCATTTTATCGATAATAGTTTGTGATACTTTACAACGTTTTTGTAAATCTTCAATACTTATGAATTCTTGTTTAGCTCCTTCTTGAGCGATAGCTTTACTAACAGTATCACCAAGTCCATCTATTGTTCTAAATGGTGGGATTAGCGTTACTCCATCATCAGCTACTCTAAAGTTACGAGATTCACTTTTATATAAATCTACATTAGAGAATTTAATTCCTCTAGCTGTTGCTTCTAATGCTATTTCAAGAGTTGTTAGAATATTAGATTCCTTATTAGTAGCATCAAATCCTTTTAATTTAATATCTTCCATTTTACTCTTTATAGCATCATATCCTTTAATCATTGTTTCAATATCAAAGTCATCGCTACGGATAGAGAAATAAGATGCGTAATAGTAAATTGGCTTATATAATTTAAACCAAGCGATACGAATAGCACTCATTACATAGGCACAAGCATGAGCTTTAGGGAACATGTATTTAATCTTTCTACAAGAGTCAATGTACCATTCTGGTATGTTGGCTTCTTTCATTTTACCTTCCCATTTAACCCAACCTTCTGGGTCTTTACTTGCTTTACCTTTACGAACGAACTCCATTATTTTGAAGGCATCTATTGGTTTTAATCCGTGATACATTAAGTACACCATGATATCATCACGACATCCAATAACTTCTTTGAATTCTACTACTTTATTTTTAATTAGTTCACTAGCATTACCTGCCCATACATCAGTACCATGAGATAGACCTGATATTTTCACAAGTTCTGCAAAAGTCTTTGGCTTAGTCTCAACTAACATATTTATAACGAATTTGGTACCAAGTTCTGGTAATCCTAAGGTACCGGTTGGACACATTATCTGTTCTTCGGTTACCCCTAGTGCTTCAGGTGAAGATAATAGACTTATTACTTTTCTATCATCCATTGGTAAAGTAGTAACATCTATTCCTGACAAATCTTGTAACATTCTTAATATTGTAGGATCATCGTGTCCTAGTATATCTAGTTTTAATACATCCTGGTCAATCGCATGGTAATCAAAGTGAGTCGTTCTCCACAACGCCTCAACATCACCTGCTGGGAATTGATAAGGAGTAAAATCATATACATCCATATATCCTGGAATAACAACGATACCCCCTGGATGTTGACCGGTAGTTCTTTTAATACCTGTACAACCAATAGCAATACGTTCGACTTCAGCAGTACGCATATTTTCTATTCCCTTATCTTCACAATAACCTTTTACAAATCCGAAAGCCGTTTTATCAGCAACTGTACCAATAGTACCTGCTCTATATACATTATCAACTCCGAATAATACTTTTGTATATTCATGGGCTTTCCATTGATAATCTCCTGAGAAGTTAAGGTCTATATCTGGTACTTTATCAGCATTAAATCCTAAGAAAGTAGCAAATGGCATATCTTGACCTTCTTTTCCCATTGGACTGCCACAAACTGGACAAGTCATATCAGGTAAATCATATCCACTTGAATAATCACTACCTAAACTTTTTCCATCTATTTCAAAAATACTATGTTTACAATTTCTACATAAATAGTGAGCTGGTAGTGGATTAACTTCAGTAATTCCCATCATGGTTGCAACAAAACTTGACCCAACGGAACCACGGGAACCAACTAAGTATCCATCATCATTACTTTTCTTAACTAATTTTTGTGCGATTAGATAGATAACGTCGAATCCTCCACCTATTACACCACCTAAAGTTTTCTTAACTGTTTTAGCAAGTGCTTTATCATCTAACTCTTCTTCACTAGCCTCTTTAAGATGAGCTTCTACTAATTTATATACTGCATCAAATCCTTGTAATATTACATCGTGTAGACGACGGAACGCCTCATCTTCATAACTATCTCCTGGTGCAATGCCTTCCTTATCCATATTATATCTAATAGCAGTAAGAACTGCATCACCATACAACTCTTTAGCAATTCTCTCTTCAATATTCTTAGGTAATACATCACCATACATACTACTTGCTTTACCATATACAAGTTCAGTAACCGTCTCAACTGACCTATCAATTTTAGGAGAGAAAGGAACTCCACCAGTTTCAATAATAACTTCGATAATATCAACCATATCTGCAATCATATTAGGATTAGTAATAACTAATTCATGAGCTTCTTCTTCACCTAAGAAACTAAATTCCTTCAACATTTCATCAGTAGTTCTAAAATACATACTAGGAATACTAGTTATATTACTTCTTGCTAAAGGATGTCTTCCACCTCCAGGTACTTTTTGATTAACAATAATTTCCCTATATATTTTATCTTCATCATTAATATGGTGTACATCACCAGTAGCAACAATTATCTTACCTGAATCTTTAGTAATACGAATTATCTTTTTAATATGGTCGATTAATTCATCACGTGATGCAAAGTCATTCATTTGTAATAAGTGGTCATAACAAGGTAAAGGTTGTACTTCTACATAATCATAAAAACTTACTATATTAGTTAACTCTTCATCAGCTTTACTTCTAGCTTGACGGAATACTTCACTTTCATAGCAACCACTACCGATTAATAAACCTTCTCTATGCTCACTTAAAACACTTCTTAGTATTCTTGCACTACCTTTATAAAAATACTTAGTATTAGCAAAGCTTATAATTTTAAACAAGTTCTTAAGACCTGTTTTATTTTTTACTAAAATATTTACATGATAACTATTACCATATTTATATATTTCATCTTTAGAAACTAATTTCTCTAAATCAGTCATTTTTTCAAAGTTACGGTCATATAACTTTTTCATCATTTTATGGAAAACTAATGCCGTTGCTTCAGCATCATAATCTCCTCTATGGTGAGATTCTTCATCAAAAGGAACATCATATCTTTTAACTAAAGCACTAAGTGAATGTCTACCATATGTATTATCCATTGTCCTAGATATCTCTAAAGTATCGATAACTGGATTAGTAAATTCACCTAAATTATATTTTTGATAACAACGTTCCAAGAAAGAAACATCGAACTTAGCGTTATGCGCTACCATTGGTAAATCTCCAAACCATTCTACAAATCTTTTTATTACTGTCTCTTCATCATCATGTCCTTGTAACAATTCATCTGTAATACCTGTAACATCTGTAATTTTAGCAGGTAATGGTCTTTTAGGATCAATTAACTCTGAGAATTTATCAATTATTTCTCCATTAAATAATTTAACAGCACCCACTTCAATGATTTGGTCAGCACCACCAGCATTAAATCCAGTTGTTTCAAAGTCAAATACAACATAAGTATTTTTTAACATTTCAGTATCAGTTGGTCTTACTACAACATCAACTGTATCATCTATTAATGTAAGTTCTGTTCCGTATATAGCTTTAAATGGTTCTTCTCCTTCACCAAGAGATGAATTAATATCACAAATAGTATGATATACATCAGGGAAAGATTGACATCCATCATGGTCAGTAATTGCTATAGCTTTATGTCCCCACTTTCTAGCAAGTTTAACTAACTTTTTAGCATCACATATTCCATCCATTTGACTCATTTGTGTATGAGCATGTAATTCAACTCTTTTTTCTTCTGAAGTATCCTTTCTAGATACAGCTTTAGACCCAATCAAATTAATATCTCTAATATTTAGTACTAATTCATTACCAGAATATCTATCGTTTTTAGTACCACCTCTAATTTTAAGCCAAGTTCCAGGTTTGGTTTGTTTCTTCAAATTATTAAATTCATCTTCATCTCTTGAGAAAATTTTGGCATAAATACTATCAGTATAATCAGTTAATTTAAGAGTTAATATTTTAAATTCTTTACTGGCAGGTTCAAATTCTTCAGTACCAAATACTTCTGCTTCAATAGTAACACTTTCTTCTTCACCTACTATACTTTTAATAGTTACAGCATTATCTTTAATAACTCTACCTTTAATAGTATTTTCATCTACTTCTTTCTTTTCGTATTTAGGTTTAAATGTAGATGTAGAAGGAGAACTCGAACTAGGACTACTTACTTTTTTCTCTTCCTTATAATTAGCTTTTAAAGTATCAACACTCATCTTTAAAGAATTATTAATTTCTTCTTTAGTCCTTTTACTTTCTTCTTCATCAAAAAATATTTCTAAATCAATGTTATATCCACATAAACTTAGTTTATTCATTATTGTATCTAAAAAAGGTTTTATTTGGTTTTCTTCTGATACATTAATAACTTCAATAAAATACTTATCATCTTTCATTACTAAACGGTCAGAGAAAAATTTTAACATTACTTTTTCGTGGCTCAAATCTTCTATAATCATTTGATAATAATCATTTATATAACTATCATTTACTTCTATAGGGTCAATTTCTAGTATTACATTTTTATCAAAATATTTTACAAAGCACATCCTCAAGTCTTGATATAACGCATTACTAAAGTTTGTTTCATTATTAATAATTATTTTAACTTCATCTGTTTTTCTAAAAATAATTACTTTTTCTAATGAAGAATTAACAAATTCACTGAAGTACTTTTTATCTAATTCTATTTTATTTAGTATTAATTCTAATTTTTCGTCCATTACAGCACCCCCACATTAAAAAAGGGTTTCCCCCATTATATTAAGTCAAGTCTATCTAATCTAATTATATATTTCTGATTCTTACAGCAAAAGTCAATAAATCCATATAAATCTACTTTTACAAGTTCTTTTTCTATTGGATATTTTTCAAAATCAAAAGGTATTTGATCACGCATCATATAACTAACTAATTCTTCCCTATCAGCGCCTAAATACATTAACCAATAAGGATATAATTGACGTTTTAAAAGTCTAAGATTTTTAAAACCTTCGTTATATTTACTAATACCAGTAAGTTTTGTATGTAACTCATTAGTAATTGCTAAATCTATTATTGCAGCTACTATTTCTTTATTCTCTTTTTGATGAGTTCCTATTTCATATTTAACTAATGTATAGATAATACGCATTAACGCTTTTAATCCATCTTCACTATCATTTACTTTTCCCCAAGATATATTCTTTTTGGGATTAGTACCCATAAATTCTACTGTATCAAGCGAAGGGTGAATTACTAAAATATGATAAGTATCTTTAATACTAAATCTTAAAATACTCTTTAACTCTTTATTAATTTGTTTTTGATGATTATCCCAATACTTCATTAAAAAACAACGATGTTTTTCTGTTTCTTTTTTTATTTTCTTAAATATATCTGTATCGAATACGTAAGTATAGACAGTATCATCATCTGGGATAAAATCATTACTATATTTAAGTATTTCAATATTTTCTTTTTCCATTTTCATATATTGCTTTGGATAATTCTGCCATAACTTCTCTTTCAAAGATTGTATCTCTTCAGAAAAAGAAGGTTTGAATAATAAATTCCACGCTAAAAGGTAATCATTAGTTAAAAATTCAAGGTTCATAATCGCTACACCTTCCTTATTTCTATTACCTTAACTATATCATATGTAGGATTTTTTTTAAATATTTTTAATACTTTTTTAAAAGGAAACCTTAAGTTTCCCTGCTATTTTAATTATTTTCATCAAGTGAATCTAAATACTCTTGAAATTCTTTTGGTAATGGTGATTCAAAGTATATTTCATTTCCTGTTCTAGGATGAATAAATCTTATACTTTTAGAGTGTAGCATTTGACCAAAAGGTGTTGTCTTTTTACTTTTTCCATATACTGGATCATTCACTATAGGATATCCAATATAATTCATATGAACTCTTATTTGATGAGTTCTTCCAGTCTCAAGTTTGCACTCAATCAAAGTTTTATCTTTATATCTTTTTAGTACTCTAAAATGTGTTACTGCATCTTTACTATTAAGGTCAGTAACCATCATTTTTTGACGATTATTAATATCTCTTCCAATCGGAGCATCAATAGTACCAGTTTCATGATTAATAACACCATCTACTAAAGCAATGTATTTTCTTTCTACTTCTTTATTTTTTATCATTTCACTTAATTTATCATGAATTTCATCATTTTTAGCAACTACTAAAAGTCCACTCGTATCTTTATCAATTCTATGAACAATTCCTGGGCGAATATTATCCTTGTTACTAAGCTTAAACTTACCCATCAAAGCATTAACCAAAGTTCCAGAATAATTACCAGGTGCTGGATGTACAACCATTCCACTTTCTTTATTAACGATTAATAAATCATCATCTTCGTACACAATATCAACATCGATATCTTCAGGATTAATATGTATTTCAAATGATAAATCATCATCTACATCAATTATTTCATTTTCTTTAACTAAATAACTAGCATTAACATTTTTTCCATCTACTGTTATCCTGTCATCTTTAATTAATTTTTGAATCTTACTTCTTGAAAGTTCTAAAGTATCTGCTAAATACTGATCTAATCTAATATTATTTTTTGTTACTTTTACTTCCATACTTACCCCCTACTATCTCTATAAACATAAGAATAATTCCAATTACTATTAACATATCAGCTATATTGAAAACCGGAAAATCATATTTAAAAATATAAAAATTTAAAAAATCTACTACATAACCTCTAAAAATTCTATCAAACAAATTACCAAATATTCCACCAATTAATAAACCATAACTAACCATAGATAACTTAGTAATATTAACATCACTGCTTATATATCTATTAATAATGATAAGTGTAATAATACTAACGCCTACCAAGATAAAAAGATTATTATTTAAAATTCCCCAAGCACCACCATAATTTTCAACATAAGTTAGACTCAAAAAATCCTTAATAAGCACTATATTATCTAAATACACAGTTGCAAAAGCCTTAGTTATTTGGTCCAATATAATTCCTAGAATAGCAATTAAATATATTCGCTTTTTCATCTCGTCACCTATAGGTATTTTACCAAAAAAAAAGATAATTATAAAGTAATATTTACTAAAATAACATCTTCTCCAATTTTAGTAATATTCTTCCAATTAATCTCTGTATCTACTCCTTTATTCATAAAAGAGAAAAAATTACGATTTGGTTCAATAACTAATGCCAAAATATTACCTGTAGCTTCATCTATTTTAACATCAATAATATTTCCAATATTCTTTCCATCTATAACGTTGACTATATCTTTACTTTGCAAATCCGACAAACGCATAATACTCACCTAATTAATTATATGTTAAAGATAGAAATAGTTTATTAAGAAAAGAAAAATTGTAAAATAATTTACAATTTCAACTTCATACGATTAACTAAATTTTCGGGATTATCAAGCATATCATTATGTAATTTTGTTATACCTCTAATCTCTTTTATAAATTTTAATTCTTCTTCACAGATACTACTGCCATAATTACTAGGTCCATCTGTTATCATATAATGGTCTCGTCCTGCAAAATAATCAAGACTTACATTGAAATAATCCGCAAGGATTGATAATGTTTCAATTGATGGTTCGTTTCTTCCACTTTCATAATAACTAACTGTACCTTTCTTTACATTTATAATTTTTCCAAATTCTTCTTGAGTCATTTCATTATTTATTCTTAATTGCTTAATTCTTTTACTAAGTATATTCATAACTACCACCTCAATATACGATGTTAATTATAAGTAAACTTATTAATCTAATGTTTAAAGTTAACAAATTGGTAACTTACAATGACACAAAAAAAGCAACATTATGTTGCTTATATCTTACTCACTACTGAGTTACTAACACTTTGGTGACCAGTACGGGATTCGGACCCGTGAATGCCGCCGTGAAAGGGCGGTGTGTTAAGCCACTTCACCAACTGGCCAAAAAAAATGGCGCTCGATGTAGGACTCGGACCTACGACCTGCCGGTTAACAGCCGGATGCTCTACCAACTGAGCTAATCGAGCACATATTGACATCTCTTTTTCAAATGAGACTTCTTTATTATATATGCTTTTTTTATACTTTGCAATACTTTTTTTCATTTTTTTCAAATTATATTAATCATTTGAAAAAAGAAATGTCATAATTTATTATATTATATTAAAATTCACAAGTTTTTGGACATCTAGGATAAGGAATTACATCTCTTATATTTTCAACTCCTGTTAAATAAATAAGTAATCTTTCAAATCCCATACCAAATCCAGAATGAACACATCCACCATATCTTCTTAAGTCTAAGTACCAAGATAAATCTTCAGTAGACATCTTTAACTCATCCATTCTATTTAGTAACTTATCTAAGTTCTCTTCACGTTGAGAACCACCCATCAATTCCCCTGCTCCAGGTACTTCTAAGTCAACCGCTGCAACTGTTTTTCCATCTGGGTTTTGTTTCATATAGAAAGCCTTAATATCTTTAGGCCAGTTTTTAATAAATACAGGGCCTCCAAAATACTCGGTAATATATTTCTCATGTTCCTTAGCAATATCTTCACCATATTGAGGTTCAAATTCCCACTTAACATCTGCTTCTTTTAGAATTGTTATAACATCCTTATGGTCAATTCTTGTAAATTTACTATTTACTAATTTAGTAAGTTTTTCTTTTAATCCTTGTTCAACAAACTTATCAAAGAAATCAATTTCATCCTTAGCATTATCTAATACATAACTAACAACATATTTAAGCATTTCTTCCATAATATTCATATCGCCCTCTAAATCACAGAAAGCAATTTCAGGTTCTATCATCCAGAATTCTGATGCGTGTGTTTTAGTATTAGAGTTTTCTGCTCTAAAAGTTGGCCCAAAAGTATAAACTTTCTTATATGCCATAGCAAAAGTCTCAGCTTCTAGTTGACCAGACACTGTAAGAGATGTTTGTTTACCAAAGAAATCTTTAGAATAATCAATCTTACCACTTAATTTATCTAATGGTAATGTTGTAACTTGGAACATTTCTCCAGCTCCCTCACAGTCACTAGCAGTAATAAGAGGTGCATGGAAATAAACATATCCTCTTTCTTGAAAATACTTATGAATAGCATAACTTGCAATACTTCTTACTCTAAAAACTGCATTAAATAAATTTGTTCTAGGACGTAAGTGTGCTACTTCACGTAAAAATTCTCTCGTATGTCTTTTTGGTTGAATAGGATAATCATCAGGACAATCCCCTTCTAATGTTAATGAACTTAAATTCATTTCAATACTTTGACCTTCTTTAGGAGAAGATACAATCGTTCCTTTAATAGTTATACTACTACCTATTTTTAATTTTTGAATATCACTAAATGAATCAAGCTTATCATCATATATAACTTGTAAATTTTTAAAACAAGTACCATCATTAAAATCAATAAATCCAAATCCTTTTTGTTTACGATGGTTTCTAATCCAACCTTGTAAAGTTACTTCCTTATCAATTAATTCTTTTTCTTTTTCATATACTTCTTTTAAATCCAATAGCATATTTATTCCTCCTTAATTATATATTTTAACAGTAACGAGGTTTCAATAAAAAAACAGTAAAACCTCCCTGAAGGGACGAATTACTGTAATATCCGCGGTACCACCCTAATTATCATAAATGATCTCTTTTAAGACTAGTTTTTTTAACGGTAAACTACCGACCTGCACTACTATTGTTTCGCACAAGTAACTCCGAAGTGTTATTCATAATGACTCTTAGTGTTAGCTCTCACCTTATCTAACTCGCTTATCCAGAATTTCATTACTACTTCTCTTCATCAACATCGATGCATTAATTGTAACTCACTTATCTATCTAAGTCAATATTTAATATTAGTATATACAAAGAATATTTATTTATTCTTCTTAGATAAACGTTCATTAAATTTATCTATTCTAGTAGGTATAACTTTAACTTTAGGCTTTAAATCATAGTTAGTTATCGAAAATATTTCTGGCTCATCACCAAGTATTAATGACTTTAACTTAACATTATCACCAGTAAATTCTACTTCATAGGCCCCTGAATATTTTCTACTAGGAGAAGAATAACAAGCTGGAACACTTACTACTATTGAATTATCTTGATTCAAATAAATACCATTTTGATGCGTATGACCACGTAATACTAAATCAAACTTAGGATTAACATACAAGTCTCTTATCTCAGAATCATATTTATTAGTATTATCAATCATAAATGGATGTTGTAATAAAACAACCTTATCCCCTATTTTTAATCTACTATTTTTGTATCCTGCAAAATGCATATCAAGTCTTCTATGTTCTATAATCTTAGAAATATCTATTCCTTTAGTCAAGCATCTATAATCATGATTACCTAAAATATATATAGTATTAATATTATCTATTTTAGGATACTTTTTAGTAACATAATCAACTTGTTCATGAATATCTAATCTTTTTATTCGTTGAGAATTTTGATTATTTAAAGTACAACCTTCTATCATATCCCCTAAATGAAACACATAATGTATATTATTTTCATTCGCATATTTATAAACACCCTCAACTAAAGATAAATTCTCATAAATATTTCCTAAATGCGTATCAGATATAACTAAAAAAGAAAATTTTGCACCAATAGGTATTTCTATACTATCTTGCAAAGGAGTAACTATTTTATCAAGTATTTGAAATTTAACACCGTATTCATTAAAAATTCTGTGGATAGAATACCCCTTATCGTTCAATAAGTTTATCTTCTTAACAATATCAGAATCATATATTTCAAGTTTAAGTCGCATTTTCTGCAACGTTACACCATTTCGTAATAAATCTATCATTTTTTTATCTATTTCTAACATAAAATCCCCCACCTATAATAAGTATACATCTTTAATAATCGTTTTTCTACTATTTTATTGACAAACGCCAAAAGCAATTGTATTATTGTATTAGATGATTAATACAAGAAAGAAGTGATGTAATGTCTAAAGAATTCGATAACATCAGACCCATCTATATTCAAATAATAGAAGATTTAAAACTAGCAATTGTATCTGGTGAATATAAATGTGGTGCTAAACTACCAGTAGTAAGAACTTTAGCAGAAGATTTAAGAGTTAATCCTAACACTGTTCAACGAGCTTACAATGAACTAGAAAATGAAAAATTAGTTTATACTGACCGTACCAATGGTCGATATGTTACTAACGATGAAGAGTTAATAAAAAATATGAAACTTAGTATTGTTAAAGAAAAAACTGAAGAATTTTTAAATCACATGAAAAGTTTAGGAATTGAAAAAAAAGAAATTATTAATTATCTAAAAGATATAAGAAAGGATTAAATATGGAATTATTAAAATGTAAAAATCTCTACAAAGATTATGGAACAAAAAAAGTATTAAAAAATGTTAACCTTACTATTCCAAGAGGCAAAATAATTGGCCTTCTAGGATCAAATGGTAGTGGTAAAACAACTTTAATTAAATTAATCAACGACTTAATCACTCCTACTAAAGGAGAAATATTAATTAACGGAGAACATCCAGGTATTAATAGTAAAAAAATTATTTCTTACTTACCAGAACGTACTTATTTAAGTATGGATATGAAAGTAAAGGAAATAATCGAATACTTCAAAGACTTCTATGATAATTTTGATAAAGATAAAGCATATGAATTATTAAAAAAACTAAATATAAATCCAAACGATAAGTTAAAGACAATGTCAAAAGGTACTAAAGAAAAAGTACAATTAATATTAGTAATGAGTAGAAAAGCTGACCTTTATATATTGGATGAACCTATCGGAGGAGTTGACCCAGCAGCAAGAGATTATATACTAGATACTATTTTAAAAAACTTTAATAAAGATGCTTCTATCATTATATCTACACATTTAATCGCAGATATAGAAAGAATACTAGATGATGTAATATTTATATCAGATGGAAAAATAGTACTATATGAAGAAGCTGATAAATTAAGAAATAAAGAAAATAAATCAATAGATATGATTTTTAGGGAGATGTTTAAATGTTAAAGAAATTATTAAAATATGATATTAAAGGAACAGGTAAAAGTCTAATACCTTTTTATGGAATTGTTCTTCTACTAAGTATATTAGTAAGATTATCTGAAATAATTAAAGAACACTTTCCAATAACTGGATTTATAAATGCCATGATGTTACTATTCTTCGTAATTGCAGTAATTTCTATCGTTTTCTATACTTTCTTTGTAGCAATAAAAAGGTTTTATCAAACAGTATTAAAAGATGAAGGATACTTAACTAATACCCTTCCTGTAAAAAGAAGCAATATAGTCTTATCTCAAATACTTACTGCATTAATATTTATTATTACAAGTATAATAGTAATGGCCTCTTCCCTATTTATTGCATTTTATTCAAAAGAAAGTTTTAAAGACTTAATAGATTTCCTAAATACAAACCTATCACTAATGGGAACTAAACCTTGGATAGCATATTCTTATGCTGGAATAATGTTAATTCTAAGTTATATTACTTATATAATAGTTTTTATTCTAGCTCTTATCTTAGGACATCAAAAATCTAAAAATAAAATTGCTTATTCATTTATGTATGGAATAATTATATATTGTATATTACAAGTAATATCAGTACTAGCACTAGGTATAGCTATTATATTTGACAATAATCTAATTGAAGTAATGAATAGAACCAATGTACTTTTTAATGAAATAACACCTATATTTATAGCAACCGGTATATCATCATTAATCACACCATTTATTGGATATTTACTATCATGTAAATTTATAAATACTAAATTGAATTTAGAATAAGCCAACATAAGTTGGTTTTTTTCTATATTTTTGATATTATTATATTTAGGAGTGAATTATGGAAAAATTAAATAATATTAAAATTGCATTTATTGATATTGATGGTACCCTAACAAATAGTAAAAAAGAGATAACAAATACAACTGTTGAAGCGGTAAAAAAACTTACCAGCAAAGGCATATATGTAGTACTATGTTCCGGAAGAACTAACAGTTATGTTTGTGAATTTAGCAAAACAGCAAATGCTTCAAATTATGTAATTACTTGTAACGGTGCTGAAATATATGACTATAAAAAGAAAAAGAATATTTATTCTAATAAATTATCTCTAAAAGACGTAACTGCCCTATGGAATTATTGTAAAGAACGTAACATTGAATGCAACATTAATACTGAATATAAAAGATATACAAATAAAGAAAACAATCAAGGAAAAGTATTAATAAATGATATTAAAGAAATAGAAAATATTGATGTATTCCAAGTAGTAGCAGGTCACAAAAGTCTAGAAGTTATGGATGAAATGAAAGAATATATAACGCTATCACCTACTCTTAAAATTGCTAATGCATCAAGCATATATCTTAAAAGGCTTTTAGAAGGAAACGGTTATTTTTTTGATATAACTAATAAAGATGTTAGTAAAGGTGCAGCAATTGAAAAAGTATTAAAACACTTAAATATATCAAAAGAAAATTCTATTGGATTTGGTGACCATATAAATGATTATGATTTATTTAATGCAGTCGGATTTAAAGTTGCTATGGGTAATGCTAATGAAAAGTTAAAAGAAAAAGCAGACTATGTTACTTTAACCAATGACGAAAATGGCGTTGCCGATTTTATAAACAAATTTTTATTATAAAAAGTAAAAAAGCATTTAAACTATATTAAAAAGGCTCAGGATTAATTCTCCTGAGTCTTTTGGTTATTTAACAATTTCTTTTGATTTACATATCCTACAAATCCTAAAACGATTAAAGGAATACAGAAAACTATATAAACCATAAACAATAAAGCCCCTACACTATATAATATGGCACCAACTAATGGTCCCCATGAATTTCTAGCCCAAAATCCTATCCATGAGAATATTGCTCCTAATGCAATAACAACCATATGTGGAGTTACTAATGCTGTAGCAATCGCTCCACCAATTGCTTCTGTAGAATCTGAACTTGCCATACTACCGCCAAAGTAGCATATTAAATAAATTACATATATACTTGCTAATAATGTAGCAATAAATAATACCTTACTTCTTTTATTAAACATAAATTTTACTCCTATTCACTAATATCACTTCTGTTAATAATAAATTTAATATTATCATCTAATAATCCATCTTGATAATAAAAATAATAATAATCTTCATCAGAAACATCATATGCTATCTGTCCTTTTAATAAATCGTTCGGCATAATACTTCCATCTAAACTACTTTTAACGGATTTAAGCATAAGTTCTTGACTAGCTTTTTCACCATTAGGCATTTTTAATTCAAACTGCATTATTGACGAAACATTTGTTTCTTCTGTCCCAGTATTTTCTAAAGTTAAATCAATTAATAAGAAATAAGCATTATCTGGTTCTGATGAACTATAACACTTACCTTCATATTCCCATGAACACTCACTATAAATCTTCTTTACTGAATTTATTGTTATTTTTGTATTATTTACTATAGCTGTTTCATTAATAGAAAATTCTTTCTTAGTCTTTCCATTTTTATCAGTTGATACAGTTTTACTTGCACAACCAGTAATACATAGAACAAACAACATTATTACTAAAAGTATTCTTTTTCTCACAATTACCCCTCCTTTCTATGCCAATTTCATTGTATCACAAAAACTTCTGCCAGGCGACATATTTTTTGCTTTTTTTGTGGAATAATGGTTTTGACAAGGAGGCGTAAAACTTCTATGAGTAGATATGACAAACACACTTTATCAATTCAAGTCAGAAAAAACATTAGAAAATACAGACTAATAAGAAATTATACACTTCAAGAATTAGCAGATAAAACAAATTTAACCCATGGATATGTTAGAGATTTAGAATGTTTAACAATCGACAAAACGCCAACACTTGAAACAATTGGAAAATTTGCAAATGCCTTAGAAATAGATATTAGACAATTATTCGACGATGTAGATATAAATTTAACTCATACAAAATAAAAACATAATTTAGGAAATCGCTTTTCCGGATTATGTTTTTTTATTAACTAATATTAAAAAGTAACAAAGTTTGATATAATTATAGAATAGAGGGAGGTGAAATCATGTATATATATATTATCATTGCAATTTTAATTTTAATAGTTATTTACGCTCTAAGTTTATATAACACTTTTATAAGATTAAGTAACCGAATAAAAGAAGCATTTTCTACTATGGATGTTTATCTAAAGAAAAGATGGGATTTAATACCTAATCTAGTAGAAACAGTAAAAGGATATGCAAAACATGAAAAAGATACTTTAAAAGAAGTTGTAGAACTTAGAAATATTAGTTATGAAAAAATGTCAGATGAGGAAAAGATTAAGACAAACGAACAATTATCTAATAATATTACAAAAATTATGGTTTTAGCAGAAGATTATCCTGAATTAAAAGCAAGTGACAACTTTAAAGATTTAAACAAACAATTAACAAAAGTTGAAGATGAAATTGCTAATTCAAGAAAATATTACAATGGTATTGTTAGAATTTATAACAATAAAGTCGAAATGTTCCCAAGTAATATTTTTGCTAAAATGTTTGGTTATAATTCAAAAACAATGTTTGAAGCAAGTGCTGATGAAAGAGAAAATGTAAAAATAGAATTATAATCATGGAGGATAAAATGAAAAGAATTATAAAAAGAGTTTTCTTACTAGCTATAGTTGGAATATCTCTAATACTTGTTACATCAACTAATGCTTATGCTTTTACTAAACAAATATCTTATACTCCTATTGATAATACTAAAAACTTAGAAGTTAAAGATTTATCTTTTTCAGATATTACATTTAAAGATTACTCCTCTACTTCTACTAAAGCATTTGGATTAACTGGTACTATTAATAACCATTCTAGTGACACTATTAATTATGATTTGACTGTTTATTATTATGATATAAACTACAATTTAGTAGCACAAGAATCAGTTTCCAAAACCGCTATATCTGGTATTAGCGATTTCAATCAAATGTCAAACTTAAATAGTTTATCACAACATAATGTTAACGAAATATATTATTACAGTCTATCAATTTATATTGACGATACTAATAATTCAAAAGAAGAAATCAATCCATCATATTTAACTCCAAGTAAAAATTCACAATATTTTTTAAACGATTATGTTCTTGATAAATATGACATTAATATTATTGTTAATGAAAACAATACTCTTGATATAACTGAGACAATAACGGCAAATTTTCGTAAACCGAAACATGGAATAATTAGAACTATTCCATTAAAGAATACGATAACTAGATTAAATGGAACTAAATCAACTAATCGTACCAAAGTAACAAATGTAAGTGTTAATAAAGAGTATAAAAAGTCAAAAGCAAATAATAATTACAAATTACAAATTGGTTCAGCAAATCACAGTATAACAGGTGAACAAACCTACATTATAAAGTATACATATAATCTAGGAAAAGACCCTATGAAAGATTATGATGAATTATACTACAATATAATTGGTACCGATTGGGATACTGCTGTTGGAAATATAACTTTTACAATAACTATGCCAAAAGATTTTGATTCAAGTAAATTGGGCTTTTCATCCGGTTCTATTGGTTCAACAAATAATAGTAAAGTTAAATACACTGTTAGTGGAACGAAAATAACAGGAAGTTATAATGGTATTTTAGCACCTAATCAAGCTTTAACAATTAGATGTGAATTACCAGAAGGATATTTTGTTGGTGCTGGTATTCCATTTGATATAAATGAATATATACCATTTATCTTGCCTATCATCTTTGCTACCCTATCAATACTATTATGGTATAAATTTGGTCGTGATGATGTTGTTATAGAAACAGTTGAATTTTATCCACCAGAAGGATTAAACAGTTTAGATATAGGATTCTTATATAATGGCAAAGCTAGAAGCAAAGATGTAACATCATTATTAATATATCTAGCAAACAAAGGATACATTGAAATATCTAATAAAAGAATCGAAATCAATTCTCAAAAATTAAACTTAAGTGAAGAAACTATAAATAATGCTAATCAGAAAGTAATTGAATTGCAAAATAAAATTAATGAGGAAAAAGCTATTAATCCAAATTCTAAAAAAATAAAGTATTATGAAAATATGCTTGATATTTACAAAAATATTGACACTCCTATTGATTTTAAACAATACAATCTTACTTCTTCAATAAAAATAATAAATAATAAAAGTGATTTTTTAATTAGAAAAGTAAAAGATTATGATGGAACTAATATACATGAAAAATGGTTCATGGAAGGATTGTTTGAAAATGGTAGAACTGAAGTTACATCTAAAATGCTATACAATAGTTTTTATGTAACTACTCATAGAATACTAAATAGTGTTAACTGCCGTACAAACATTAATAAAGTATTCGAAAAATCTGCTTCTAACAAAAAAATATTTGTTATTTTAATGATTATTGCAACTTATTGTTTAATTACAATCCCACCATTAGCAAATAGTGGTCTATTAGAAACACTACCTATTGCTCTATTTCTACCAAGCATTGGTTTTTCACTTTTCTTTGCAGCACTATTTAATAAAGATACAATTATTTCAAAAGTATTTGAGTTATTCTTCGGTTTAGCTTTTATTACACCTTGTATACCATTAGTACTACCGTCTTTAAAAGAAAATCCAATATATCTAATTGGTTACATAATTGGAATAATATGTATAGGTTGTATGACAGCATGTCTAACTAATCTTAAGAAAAGAACAAAATATGGTAATGAAATGTTAGGTAAATTACGTGGATTTAAACATTTCTTAGAAACTGTTGAAAAAGAAAAACTAGAAACTTTAGTTATGCAAAATCCAAACTACTTTTATGATATACTACCATATACATATGTCCTAAATGTATCTGATAAATGGATAAAGAAATTCGAAACTATATCAATGCAAGCACCTAAATGGTATGATGATTTTGATAGATTTGATATTTACTCTTTCAAAGGATTTATGGATTCAGCCATGACTTCAACAGAACGTGCTATATCATCAAGTCCTTCTAGTTCTTCTGGAGGTAGTTCAAGTGGTGGTTCTTCATCCGGCGGTGGTTCATCAGGCGGCGGCTCTGGTGGTGGCGGAGGAAGTTCTTGGTAAAACTCACTGATAAATAATATATATACATAAATAAAAAGCAAGTTCAGTTACACATTGAAATTGCTTTTTTATTAACTTATTAAAAATTAGTCTTCATTATCAATAATGTTCTCTATTTCTTCGCCTATTCTTTCAATAACTCCAACTACTAATGCATTTCCCATCATAAAGTTTCTTCTTTTTTCTGACATTCCTGTATTGGTCCAATCATCTGGAAAACCATTTATCCTTTCACATTCAATTGGAGTTAACAATCTAGGCTTCTTGGTCTTAAAATCTTCAATAACATGAGTAGTTCTACTAATTCCACCCTCACTAGTAAGCATAGTTCTCGCAGGAGCATCTAAATTATCTGGAAAAGGCATTGCACCTTCCGAATAATAGTATGGTGTGCCATTTGGTTTAACTCTAGGAATTCTTTTACTTCCTTTTAAATAAGTAAATTTTTCTATTTGTTCCTTAGATAGAAAATACTTATTATCAACGTCATTCTCTTCTCTAATTTTTCTAAGTGGATAAACTAAATTATAATCTGATTTCGTTTTTACAGTATATATACCACCATTTTTCATAACACCGGCATTATAAAATTCACACTTGAAATTATTACTTACATCAATTAAATCTTTATATTCTGCAACATTTGATTCTGATATGGCAAAATAAGAATTTTTAATTGGAAATTGTTTAACAAACATACCCTTTTCAAAAATAATATCTCTATCTTTTAGTTGTTGCATTTTCTTATAGTAGTTAGTAGATTTATGATAAGCAAAAATATAAGTTCTTCTCCTTTTTTGAGGAAGTCCATATTCACCCGCGTTAATAACTCGCCATTCAACATCGTAACCATTTTCATAAAAGCTTCTCAAAATCATTCCAAAATCTCTTCCTCTTTGTTTAGCAGGAGATAATAATAATCTATCTACATTTTCAAGTAACACAAATGGTGGTTGCTTAATTGCTAAAGTTTCTTCTATAGCCCACCATAAAACGCCTTTTTTACCTTCAATACCTTTACTGGTTGATAAACTTTGAGCAACTGAATAATCTTGACATGGAAAACCGCCTACTAGTAATGTATGATTAGGAATATCATGTTTATCAATTTCGAATATATCAACATTAATCAAATCGTTATATCCGAATCTAATTCCATAACAGTCATAAGCTTCTTGTGTTTTAGTAGCAGGTTCCCATTGATTAGCCCATAAAAATTGCCAGTTTCCGTTTTCTTTAACTACCCCATTTTCAAATGAAACCTTATTTAAACCACACCTAAAGCCACCTACTCCAGCAAACAATTCAATACATGTCTTTCTCATTCTATACCTCCACATTTGTTGTTAAATCAATAATTATATTATAATATAGTTAACCAAAAAGATCAATATTTCTACGCAAATATTTTAAAAAATATGATAATTTTTTATATTAAATTCAAGTATAAAAGTCCGACTACTTTTAGGCCATCATTGTTTTATACATTAAAAAATCGAACTAAAAAGTTCGATTAATATCAATCTGGAGCAAGCGTCGTAGTTATTTACAACTTTTTCCAATACACGAAGTAATATATAAATATCAATCCAATATTATTTTAGCATATAATAAGTATTTTTACCAGTGCCTGATTGGATTAAAGTATTATTGCTTATCATATTGTTTAAAATATCAATAGCTCTAGTTTTAGATACATCAAGTAATGATTCTACTATTATTCTATTTATTTTATTATTTTTCTTTAAATATTCAATAATTTGTTCTTCTTGTGTTAAATTAGTTGGTAGAGTTTTGACGCTATCATTTTCAATATAATTGACATTATATAAAGTTACTTTGAATACATTTTCGGTATCCAATATTAATGGTTGCTTATCAAAGCCTTTATATGATTCAATGATTCTTCCAATACCAGTTCCGAAACTTTCTACGTATTTTAATCTATAAAATATATTTGCTAAATTAGGATTTCTTGATTCGGAAACACCATTGTATAAATCTTCTATATTAAGACCCTTGATTAATCCACCTAAAGATGTAATTTCAAAATGATCATCAAATAATGATATTAATATACTACCCGTAAAATGATAATCACGATGTATAACAGCATTTAATAAAGATTCTCTAATTGCATATTCTGGATAATCTCTTGTATCAATTCTCTCTAAACCTATAATTTTTCCTTTAGTTTTGTTATATAAATCTAAATATTCAAATGTATCATTTACTTGCTTTAGTACTGAACCAGTAAATTCTTTTCTGTCTTTAAATTCTAATTTGCTATTTCCGTTAAAAATAGCACATTTTATTGAATAAGGGCATTCATCTGATAAAAGCAACCCTAAATTAGTATATTTATTATTTAAATTAACAATATTTAATGCTTTAAATTTATTATCATTAATTTCTATGTTGTGGTTTTTAAAAATATTTTTCAAATATTCAAAGTGTAAATCTTGAACACTTGAAACATTATTTTCAAAAGAATTGCTATTACTTTCTATTAGCATCTTTTTTATAACTTCTTCACTTGCTTGTACTGATGCGTTTCCGTGTCTTAAATAAACACCTGCCGATTTTAAACCTTTATCAGATAAATAATATGGTTTATTTGGTGCTTCACTAATTTTAACTATAATTATATCTTTATCTTCAATTCTTTCTATATATATTTTAGTATAAAGCGTTAAATCTGATTTAATACCTTCACGTATCATTCCGCTCAATGATTCTAAATCTTTATTAGCATCTTTTAAGCCAATAACATTTCCACCGTCATCAATGCCAATATAAATAGTTCCATTATTAGTATTAGCGAATGCAACAATTTCTTTTTTTATATCTTTAGTTAATTCAACTTTTAATTCAGTATTTTGATCTTCTATGTACATTTTTATCACCTAATAATATTATATACAAAAATAAAAATATTATCAATTGATTCGACCACTTTTCGACCGCTTTTCGACCAGCACTGTTTTTTGTATTAAAAAATCGAACTAAAAAGTTCGACTAAATATCAATTTGGAGCGGACAAGGAGAATTGAACTCCCGCCTCGACCTTGGCAAGGTCGCATTCTACCACTAAACCATGTCCGCATTTATGGAGGGCCTAGTCGGATTTGAACCAACGATCAGGGAGTTGCAGTCCCACGCCTTACCACTTGGCTATAGACCCATCATATTTATTCACTTGCAAATATTATTTTACACTAAACAGACTAAGTTGTCAATTTAAAATGTATGCAAATAAATTTAAATATGATGCAAATAAAACCCATAATAAGTAAGGAATCTGTAAAAATGCAGCTACTCTATTTTTTGAATAAAACTTAACAATCATCGTTACAACTAAAGCTAATAAAATAAGAATCCAAATAAATGCTAATAGTCTTAACTTAAATACAAAGAAAATAATTGGCCATAAAAGATTAACAACTAATTGTATATAATAGATTGATTTAGTGTCAAAATCCATTAATACATTACTATCAATTATTCCATAAGAAATTCCCATTAACAAATAAAGAATAGTCCAAACAATTGGAAACACAAATCCTGGTGGTGCTAAAGGTGGCTTATTTAACATATTATAATCCATCGATGAAGAAATTAATAATCCCACTACTCCACCTAATACTAATGGAATTAAAATACTTTTAATATAAATCTTTACTTTATTCATAGCTCCTCCTATTATTATTCTATTAGAATAAGAAGGAAATATGTAAAAAATAGTTACCAACGTAACTATCTCAAAATATAAGTATAAATTTTATCCATGATTATAAAATCCAAATAAATATTATCAGCATTTAGCGTTTCACCTGCTATTTCATAATACTTATAATCATTAACAGCACTTGGTGTTACATTAGCCATATTAAAACTTTGATTATATTCTTTACCATCTATTACATATCTAATATGTCCAAATTCTGACAATAAATTACTGTTTAACTTTTCATTATAAATATTAGAATCAATATCTATATTAGCATTAATCTTTATTATAAAAGCATTATAACTAGTATTTACAGTAGGTACAATAAAATCTTTGAATGTGTAACACTCTTTTTTACATTGTTTATATTCATAAGTAAATCTATTAGCAATTTCAAAATTATTAATTGTTATACTACTATTACCTAAAATAGTTTTATTAAAAGTTAATTTCTCTCCTATTTTTGCTTCATTAACTTTAGTTTGTTTTTTTATAGTAAGTGGATTCAAATTAATTCTTTTATTAATGTAAATTCTTTCACCGTTATTAACTTTATAACCACTAGTATACTCTAAAACTTTATTACTTTTAGCTAAATCTTTATCTACTTTAAATATAACAATAAATACAGTCTCTTTACCACTATCAACAGTAATATCACTAGATGTAGTACCTAGTCCTAAAAAATAGTTTTTATCTTTTATATCAACTTGGTATATTTTATCTTTAATAATTAAACTAAATTTCTTTAATGCAAAAGTAATACTTTCTTTTGAATCATTTTTTACTTTTACTCTTGCTACAGTATAACTATTTTTATTTTTAGTTATATCATTACCAAAATCATCTGTATCTAATTGATAACTATTTAGAACAGTTAATTTTAATCCAAAAGAACTTATAACTTCATTTTCTTTATAAACTCTATTTTTTACATAAAAATTATTATGTAAAATAACACCACTAATTACAAGAACAATTCCTGTTACTAACATAATTAAAACTCTATTTTCCTTAAAAACATACTTTGCATTACGCATTCTTCTACGAAATCTAGTTTTAACATCAAAATTATCAATATCTATATCAAGTTCAAATTCTTCATTATCATTTTCTGTAGCTTGTAACTCCATTAAATCCTTTTGAAAGTTAAACTTTTTAATATTAAAACCAATAGCTCTTACAAGTGATATTAACAAAAATGGAACTTGCCCTAATACCATTACTAATAAGGAATCTCTTCCTATTCTAAGTAATAAAACATCTACTTTATTAAATGCAATACTGTTTAACTGTACACTTACAAATATCAAATCTAAAAACAAAACAATATAATAAGCAATCAAAATTAAATAATACTTTAATGGCTTATCCTTGGCTCTCATTAACATAAAAATAATAAAACTAAACATTATAGCTAAGAATATTGCCAAATAAATATAAGGCCCTAAATATATTTCAGATAAGTTATCTATAACATCATATGTTCTTGCATCAATATAACTATTTAGGAAAGATAAAAGTTTATTAGTTTTTAAAACAATAAAAAGCAATATAGCAGTTAGTATTAAATGAATTAACTTAAAGTGCTTTATCAAAAACGCATACGGTTTTCTTAATATCATAACCTTATCCTCCTTATTCTAGTATTAGTATACATTATTTTTATCTTAAAAAAAAGAATATTCATAAATATTCTTAATAATTGACAAATACTTTTATTTTATCCGGTTATTTAATTTTAGGTCAAAAAAATAGTGCTTATTTAAAATAAACACTATAAATATTATTATAATTATATTGAAATTCTTTACTACTTAAAATTATCTTAGTACCAGTATCATTATACCTATACAAAGAAGTACCATCAATATAGTAAATATTATCATTTACAACTTGTATTTCTTTAGCATTAGCATTATGAAATAAGAATATTCTTTTAGTTAAGTCCTTCTTATAAACTTTATAAAAATCATTGTTACTGTTACGATAATAATAGTATTTATCAGATTCAAAAGCTTCTACATAATTATCTTTTATCGAATATTTCTTTGCAAACTTAATTTCAGTATTAGAAAATTCATATATGTTTTTAGTAGACCATTCTTCACCATCATAATATTGACCGTTTGTATTCTTATCACCTACTATACGGTAACTTTTCTTAAATGGATTAATTTCATATTGTACAAAATTACTTTTATCAAATATATATAACTTATTATCTACTACTCCATTTACATATAAATTAGTAGAAATATTATCTTCTAAACGTAAATTATCAATGCTTTCATCTTCCATATTGATAATTAAAAAAGCGGAATATTCAGGTTTCTTTTCATATTTTGGCAATATATAATACTTACCAATTAAAGTACCTAAATCATTGTGATAAACATCATAATTAGAAAATGCTATTCTACTATTTTTACTTCTGTTTATTTTAACAAGTCTTTTATATGTATATACAATAACATTTTCATTATCTTCAAAGTTTTCCTTATATACATCCATCAAACTAACAACAGATGACTTACTAGAAGATACATACTTATTTTTATCAAACTTATATAGAGTATTAATAAATTCATCTAAATTATATTTATCTTTAATACTAGCATAAGAACGTTGTTCTCCATTAACATCACAAATTATATCACTCTTAACTTCTTTTATATAACTAGGTGATATACAAGTTAACTCATCTTTTTCATAAACCTTTATATCATTAATAACTTTTTTCTGCTTATTAAAAATATTATCAATATCAAAAACAAATTCCTTATCATCATATTTTACTTTAAAAAAGTAATAATCATTATCCTTTGTTTTAGAGTACTCTTCGTAAACAGTAGCATCTTTAGAATTAATACTTATAGAATAATCTAACTTATGCTCCTTTTTAAAGAAAGTTACCCCAAATTGAAATATCAATAATAATATACCTAGTACTATTACAAAATTAAATATTTTCTTCATACTACCACCATTATTAGTATATCAAAAAAATAGTTGCTATAACAACTATTTTTAATTTAACTATTTATCTTTCTTTTCTTTACTTGGGTAAAGTTTCTTTGCTTCCATCATATATGATGAAATAGCAGTTTCAATTTCATCTAAAGCACGTTTGTCTATATTAGATAAAGTTACAAATTCTTTAACAGTATCAATATATATTTTACCCCAAATCATACTAGATAAAACTTTTAAATCATTGAACATATCAGGTGTAATAGAATCTAAGAAATAACCAAATACCGCTCTTTTTCTACCAATCAATATTCTTTTATTAGTAAGAGTTACAACTGCAGTTGAAAATATATCTAATGAACTAGAACTCTTTTGAGCAGCAAAAGCATAAATTACATGTTCATCAGGATTCATATACTTTTCTACTATTTTAGAGTTAGCTTTTAATCTCCATGCAACTGTCATTGGATATTTACTTTTGAATTCTTTTACTTTTTTATATACAGCACCCATATATTATTCCTCAACTTTATTTATTTCAGTATATGTTCCAATTAATGAAACTAATTCTGTTAAGTTTATATTACCAAGATTCATATCTAATAATTTACCATCTTTTACAAGTAGAATTGTAGGAGTTCTAACACCATCAACACTATATCTTTCTTCTTGAACAGAACCATATAATGAATATACTTCATCTGCTTCAGCATTAGTAATACTGCTAGTATTTAAATAATTAACAGTAAAGTCATAATCATTAACTAATTGTTTCATAATAGGTTCTTGTTTTTGACAGTAACCACATGTAGGACTAGCTAAATAGATTAATGATACTTCACTACCATTTAATAAGGTTTTGTATTCAGTCATATCTATATTATTTAATGATACTTCTTTCTTTACACAAGTTCCACAATTTTTTAATTCAGGAATTACAAATGCAAGTCCAAACACTAAAATTAAAGATAAAATAACAATAATTACTGTTTGAATCTTTTCTAGTTTTGTTCTTCCCTCTACATTATTAGTTTTCTTTTCCATAATAACCTCCTTAATACCCTTTTATTATAACATAATTAATAATTTTATTACTACGTTTTTCACCATTTTTTCAAAATCACTCATAAATAATTAAAAATAATAATAAAATTTAAAGCAAGGAGGCAGAAATGACAATAGGAATACCAAACGCACTTCTATATCATAAATACAAAGATTTATGGATTAATTTTTTTAAAGAATTAAAAATAAATGTTTTAATAAGTAATAAAACCACCAAAAGAACTCTAGAGGAAGGAATCAAATATGCTCAAGATGAAGCATGCTTATCATTAAAAATATACTTAGGACATGTAAAAGAACTAATTAATAAAGTTAATTACATATTAGTACCAAGGATTATTAGTATCAATCCCCATGAAAAAACATGTACTAACTTTGCCCTTCTATATGACTTAATCAACAACACTTTTAACTGTAAAATACTTAACTATAATATTGATGTTGATAAAAAGAATTATGAAATAGATTCATTTATCGAAATGGGTAAAACTTTAGGAAAAAGTAAAAGAGAAAGCAAAAAAGCTTATTTAATTGCTAAAGAAAAAGAACAAGAAGCACTAGATAAAAGATTAAGAAGGCAATTACTTGAATTAAAAAGTCCTTATCCTAAAATACTTATAGCAGCACATCCCTATAACTTATATGATGAATTAATTGGAATACCAATAATTAATTTTTTAAGAAAGAATAAAATTACACCTATATTTTCTGACATTTATAATAATATTAAAACTAATTACGAGTGTAGTTATATAAGCAATTCTATTTATTGGACTTATAACAAAGAATTACTAGCAGCAATTACTCATTATAAAAATAAAATAGATGGAATAATTCTTATAAGTTCATTTCCATGTGGACCAGATTCATTAAGTAATGAAATGATTACTAATAAGATAAATAACATTCCTATTCTATCCATTATTATAGATGAATTAAATAACTCGAGTGGATTAATTACAAGATTAGAAAGTTTTATAGATATCATTAATATGAAAAGAGGAATAACAAATGGATAATCGAAAAGTAAGTTTTCCTCATTTAGGAAATTATTATATTCCTATAAATTATTTATTAAATAAATTGTTAAAAATAAAAGTAATACCTTCTCCACCAATTACAAAAAGAACAATTGAATTAGGAAGTAAATACAGCCCAGACCAAGTATGTTTGCCTTTTAAATATAACTTAGGTAACTTTATTGAAGCATTAGAAAACGGTGCAAATATATTGATACAAGCTGGTGGTGGATGTAGATACGGTTATTATGCTGAAGTTCAAGAAACTATATTAAAAAAGCTAGGATACGATTTTGAATTCTATACTTTAGTAAACACAGATAAATTCACAGTAAAATACTTATATCAAACTTTTAAATCAATAAATCCTAATCTTTCTTTTATAAAATTCGCATACTACACTCTTCTTACCTTATTAATGATTAATTATATGGATAATATCGATGATTACATTAGAAAAAATATTGGATTTGAAGTTTATAAAGATAGTTTTACTAATATGCAACGAAAGATGTTTAAAAGTTTTACTAATTCAAACAGTTTTATTAAATTAACAACAAAATATTTAAAATATAAAAGAAAGTTTAAGAAAATAAAAATTAATAAGCCAAAGAATTGTTTAAAAGTTGGTGTTATAGGAGAATTATATACATCAATGGAACCTTTCTCTAGTTATTTCATTGAAAGAGAATTAGCTAAAATGAATATCGAAGTAAAAAGATTTACAAATGTAACTTATCTTTTAATAAAGAAAAAACATCATACTAAAAAGATGCTTAAATATGTAAAAGAATACATGAAATATACTATTGGTGCGGATGGATTAGATAATATTTACCGGACTAAAAAACTAATAAATGAAGGATATGATGGTTTAATTCATATAAAGCCGTTCGGATGTACTCCTGAAATTGGAGCTATTCCAATAATTAAAAAAGTTTGTTCCAATTACAAGATGCCAATTATATTTTTCTCTTTTGACACCCAAACCAGTGAAGAAGGAATAAAAACTAGATTAGAAGCTTTTTATGATATGTTGAAAATGAGTAAGGAGGATAAAAATGAATAAATGTGCATTAGGTATAGACATTGGTTCTATTTCTACTAAAGGTGTTATTATAGATGAAAATAACAATATAATTAAAAGTGCTTATATTGAAACTAAAGGTAACCCTATCGCTGCGGTTAAAGAATTAATTACTATTTTAAAGGAAAATTTTGATAGGAATTTGTATAAAATTGTTCATGTTGGTACAACTGGTTCAGCTAGAAGATTAATTGGTACTATTCTTGGTGCTGATACAATTAAAAATGAAATAACTGCTCATGCTATAGGTACTATATCAAAATATCCAAATGTTAGAACTATACTAGAAATAGGTGGACAGGATTCTAAAATTATTTTAATTGAAAATCAAATAGTAACAGACTACGCAATGAATACTTTATGTGCTGCAGGAACAGGTGCATTTTTATCAAGTCAGGCCAAAAGATTAGGTGTAGATGTAAATGATTTTGGTACTATTGCCCTATCATCCAAAAATCCAACTAAAATAGCAGCAAGATGTACTGTTTTTGCTGAATCTGATTTAGTTCATAAAGCTGGTTGTGGTTATAAAAAAGAAGATATTATTGCAGGTTTATGTTACAGTGTTGCTAACAATTATTTAAATAATGTTGGTAAAGGTAAAAAGATACTTCCGCCTATTATTTTTCAAGGTGGTGTAAGTAAAAATATCGGAGTACAAAAAGCATTCAAAGATATTTTAAAAGAAGATATAATTGTTGATAAAAATGGACATTTAATGGGAGCATTAGGTATTGCAATTCTATCATGGAAAAGTAAGTATGAAAATGAATTTAATTTTGAAATAGTCAATACCAATTTTGAAACCAAAGGTTTAGAATGTCCAAAATGTCCTAATCATTGTGAAATAATATGTATAAAAAAAGAAAATGAATTATTAGATGCTTGGGGTAATCGTTGTGAAAACGGTCTATCCAATTTATACTAATCATCATTTTCTTTTTAATTTTATTCATCAAAGAAATCATCAAAGAATTTATTATCTTCAACTTCTTCTTCAAGTGTAATTGAAGGGGCATCTTTTTTAGGTATTTCTGCTTCTTTTTCCGATACAACTTCAGTTGGTTTTACAGGTACCTCTTCAACTACTTTATCTTCTTTAAGAGGTTCTATTTTTTCAATAGGTTTTATATTTTCTGTAATAAATGTATTATTTACTACTGGAGTTACATCTGGCTTAACTTCAACCGTTGGTTGTGGTTTAAGAATAGTTGGTTTTTTTTCATTTTCAGCCAATTTAGCACGACGCTCTTCTTCTTCAATTTCTGCAATTTTAGCATCAATCTTCTTAAGGAAATCATCCATATCAAGCTCTGGAGCATTTTTCTTGTTATCCTTAGGAATAGTATTCATACCACCAAAATTATTAGGAGAAGTTGGCATGCTTTGGAATGGATTCATTGGAGCCATACCTGGCATCATTCCACCTTGTGGAGCGCCACCATTATCCATCATCTCTTTTATCTTTTCTTGACGTTTTTGTTTTACAAATTCCCTAACATCAAATACCGCAACCGGTTTCTTCTTCCTTTCAGGATATTCAATAGGTCCATAACTCTTGCCCCAGTCTATTTTAAAGTCAGGAGTAAAAGATGTTTTAAATGGTTGCATACGCATTCTTAAAACTATTTGATCAAATTGTTTCATACGTTGCAAATCACTTACTGTTACAAGTGGTGTTGAAGCCGTTTTATCATCTTTTTTAGACTTAACTTCACCACATAATTTACTAATTTCCTCTAGTGCTGCTAATTCTGTAGATATCAAATAAATTAAGTTACCACAGTTACCTTTAATAGTTTCAGCATTTTCAGCACCATATACTTGTTTTAATTGTGCAAAGTTTTGAATAATCATTGTAAATCTTATTTGTCTAGAACGAGCTGCTGTAATCATTGTTGTTACATCTTTTAAAGGTGGCATGTTAGCAAACTCATCTAGTAAGAAGTTAGTTCTACAAGGTAATTTACCACCATTTGATTGAGCAACATCTATTAATGTTTCATAACATTGTTTTACGAAGATAGTTGCAAGTGAATGGTAAGTTTTCTTTTCATCTTGAATAATTATAAATACAGCTGTTTTTTGTTTACCAATAGACTCTAATTCAAAGTCACTATATGATAACATCTCTGATAAATTCTCACGTGATGAGAATAATTTAATCTTTTGTTTAAATACTGCAATAATACTACCCTTAGTTTCATTTGGAGCCATGATAGTACCACTGGCATTTATATAAGCAGCACTATTAGGATCTTTCATATTAAAGTATTCTTTTACATAAGTAGAAGCGCCACATTTATCTTCACCAACAGTAGTAGTTAAGCTGATACTATTAATATTAATTTTATCTTCTGTAGTATCTTCAAACATACCTAATGCTAAACCAGAGAAATAGTCAGCAGAAGTTTTTTCCCAGAATGGGTCAGCATTACCATTATTCTCTTCATATAGAATATTTAATGCTAAGTCATCTAGTAACTCTATTGCTTTATCTTGGTTACCACTTTTATATAATCTGTAAGGTAATGTTAATGGGTTCCATGCATTACCTCTTTGAGGATTACGGAAGTTAAGTAAAATTATGTTATATCCTTTAGCTTTTAACATACTGCCGGTTTTTTCAAACAACTCACCTTTAGGGTCAGTACAAATAATAGATTCACCCTTTTTAGCAAGTATTTTAATTGTAGGTAAGATAGTACTAACAGTTTTACCTGAACCAGTAGCACCAATTACTAAGTTATGATATTCACCATCATCAACCCAAAGTTCACCGTTCTTACTAATTAAAGGAATACCAGCATAATCAGCCTTCTCATCAGATGGATGTACACATTTTAGTACTTTTTTCATTTCTTTTTCTTTAGCCCATCTACTATAACCTTTATCCTTTTTATTCATTGTGAATCCTACACCTTCTTCACGTTCAAAGAAATATGAAGATACACTTGCAAAAAGTGCCGCTAAAGCAACTATATAAAATATTATAGTTGTAAATATATAATCAGGTCCAAAAGCTGGAAATGGATTAAGTCCTGCTAGTCTTCCTTCACTTGCTAGCATTGGTAAATTAACAACACCAAGTGCTACTACATATAAAAGGAAAACAGCAAATATTGCAAAAATTAATACATCTTGTGGTTCAGCTCTAAATTTAAATTTCATAATATTCCTTCTTTCAGTTTAGTCATTATCCAATTTTCTTCTCTTATTAAATAAGAATAGTACAATCATAACTACTAATATCAAGAGAATTATACCAATAGTTTCAAAAATCTTCAATACTTTTTCATCTTGTTGCTTTTGTTCCTCAGATTTTTCAGCAATCTTCTTAGTATTAATCTTCAAATATAAATTTTTATTATCAAAATTGTTTTTTGTAACGGTCCAACTATATACGTTATTGGACACTTTATCAGCGTTATTGTCCTCTACCTTATACTTTGTTTTTATGTTAATTGTAACTTCATATAAATTGTCAAAGTTTTCTATACACAAAAATTCTTTACTAGTAGACAAAACTATGTATCTATCATTATTGTAAACTTGAAAATATTTATAACAACTATTTGCAATATAAGATTTAGAATAATCACTTATACTAAAAGTATTGGTATATTTAATACCTAGTCTATTATTGGAATCTATTTTCTCTTTCAAATAATACTTATACTGTGGATTAGGGTCTTCTGTATCACCATTTTGTTCATCTTTAAGTACACCTGTTTTTATATTAAGATTATCTTCTATTTGTTTCTCAATTTCATAATCATAATATAGGTTTTCCTCATACACTTGAAGTTCTTCTTTAATTTCATCACTTTTTATCTCAATATTATATTGAGCACTACAACCAGTAAGTAAAAGAACTGAGCATATAATAAATAATATATTTTTTTTCATAGACTCTCCTATTAAGTTATCTTTAAATAGCAAATAAAATTATATTTAATTGTTTCCATACTGATATTTTTAAAATGTTGGCATCCATTTTCTTCACATATAATTGAACGTTTCCTTAATTTGTCAGAACCACTATAATTCCACAACTGACTTGAAGTAGTAAAACCGGCTTTTGCAAGGCTACCAAACGAAATACCTGCTTCGGAAATATCTATTGAAATAATATTACCATTACTATCACGATATACCGCCTCTACTACAGCAACGTGTCCATATTTATGCTTATCACTATTCCAAGATATTATAGAACCCGCTCTTAACGTAGAATCGTTAGGATTATAACTATGTTCAAATTGTTGATAATCATCGGCTGTACAAAAGCCATTACCATCACCACCATTAGTCACATATTTGTACATATTTTGCAATCCCATAGTAGCAATTATTTCATTAGTTCTTCTAACAGCATACCAAGCACATTCTCCCTCATAAGAACCCAAACCAGCAAATCCTTTTGATAAATCTGCAGTAGCAGCATAATAATACAAGTTATCAATAGTAGCTCTACTTACACGTTTTAAGTAACCGTTTTCATCTTTTACTAATCCTTCCGTAGCACCCACTGTTATAACTACTTTATCAGAATAGTATTTTTCTATTATTTCCTCGTAAGTTAAACCGTTCTCAGCATCATACCATGCTCCTAATTGGCTCATTCCTATACAACCAGCATTTGAAGAGGTATCATTAACGTAAGATTCTATATCAAAATACGATAAATTTTTAGGAATAGAAAGTGTGTGACTACCAAGTTTATTGTGCATATCATAAGAAAAATCAGCAGTACATGAAGAATTATTACATTTAACATTACAACTTGAACTTTTAGATGGGAATGTAGTAAATGATGCATAAAAAGGTTTATCATCAAGTGATATATATCTTCCCATAGTATCATCAACCGCTTCTACAACTAAAGGATTGTCCTCATATCCTTCTTTATACTTTTGAATATTTTTATTAGTTAATTCGCGAGTACAATTATTAGTAACATTTAATGCTAAACTTCTTGAAACAACTGCTTGAGCTTTTAGTGCTTCTATCGGAACATCCTTGTCCCCAAGTTCAGCATATACAACTCCTTTAATATAATCTTCTAAATCCATAGTTACGCCATCAACAGTAATACCTTTATTACAAACAGAAACAGCAGTAACAAAAGATTGCTTATCCATTACTTTATAATAAGAATATATTTCTGAAATAATATCTGCTATTTTTTTCTTATTTTCATCACTAGCTTCATCATCTTTATTTGGCATATATTCATTATAATAATTAAATATAAAGCCTTCATCAATTAAATTCCAATAGTAAACACTACCACTATTATCATCATCAATTCTTCCCTCTTCTATTGATAATGAATAACTCTCTTCAACATCATCCAAAACACAATTGTTATTTGTTTCATTCAGAAAATCATCATTACTAGCAATTTTTCTTATTGTTGATGAGTCATCAGAACAAGTTTTAGTAGTCATTATTTGATATTTAGCTAATTTAGAAACTTGATTTTTCATATATGCTATATTTTTGGAGTTTGATGAGTCATTTTCTATATCTTCCATATCGTTGTATGCTATTAAAGTTGCAAGAATTAAGTTTCCGTCTAATTCAGCTGTACGACGATATGAACTAACTACCTCAGTAATCTCATTTCTTAAGTCTTCATAGATATCAGTCGCATCACCAATACCACCAAAAGCATCTTTACTAAAGATTAAAATAAAGAAAAGAAGAATTATTAAAAAAGGACCTGCTATTAAAGGAATATTCTTAATTAAAGTTTTTCTAATTATTACTTTTGTTCCTTCTACTGCACCCTGACTAATAGTGGGTGCACTACTTGCAGCATTTAACGCTTCTTCACCAGTACTACTGTTTAATAACTGTTCAGTAGCAGCTTCTGGAACACCATAAGCTTGTGCTGCTTTCTTGATTCCTGTCTTAATTAATTCTTTCTTTATTCCATTTTTAGGATTAGCATTTTGCTTAGCACGTGGGTCAAAAGAAGGTGATGATTTTACAGCATTATTCAAACCACCATTATATCCATTATTAACATTAATTTTTGGTTTTTTTGAATCCATAGCCATACTATCACCACCTACTTATAAACTATTTAATTATTATAGTCCTCCTCCACTACCGAAAGATGCTAATTCTTCTGGAGTTACAATTATATTAATTCTCATACGACGATGTCCGCATACAAATAACGCTTCACCTTGAGAATAACGTTTAATACTTTCTTTTTCATTATCATTTAAATCAACTAATTTCGCTAAATCTTCAGCAGCTTGTTTCTTAAGTCCCATGATTATGTAATAAGATGCATTATCAAATATTGCTTTACCTTGAGTAATTACAGAAGGAGTTGCAAAGTCACTAGGTTGTTGAGTAATTATAATAGAACCAGTATTATATTTTCTAGCACGGCGTTGGACTTGTGCTAAGAAATCAGCACCTAATGAGTTATTATCACCTAATAATACATGAGCTTCATCTACCATAAGGATTGTATCCAAATCACGATTTAAGCAAAGTCCCCAAGCATATTTTAATATGTTGAAGAAAAGTGCGTTTCTAATGTTTGCTTCAGCATTCATTAATTCTTTTATATTGAAAGTGATAAAATCACTATCATGTGTAATTGTTGTATGACCATCAAAGTAATATTTTAAATCATTAGTTAATGGTCTTACTTTTAATTCAAGACGTTCCATAATATCTTTTTCATGAGTATGGTCAGTCATAGACATAAGTCTACCTTTTATAGTTGCGTACACATCACTAAATGTTGGATAATCTTTTGCTGTAAAGTTATAGAAGTCTTTATCAAAATCTATACCAAAACGACGATATGTATCTTGAACTACTTCACTAAACAATGTAAGTACATCTTCTTCAATTGAAGGGTCATAATACTTCATAAATGCTTTTAAGAATTGAAGAGTTCTAGTAAGTACTGTATACCCTAGTCCTTGTTTAATTTCATCTTCATCAGCATCTATTACTATTTGAAGTGGATTAATCATACCATATTCTCCACCTTTACCAAGGTCAATAGTATCTCCACCAAATGCTTTAGTCATATCTTCAAGTTCGTTTTCAGGGTCGATTGCTACTATTTGACATCCATTACGAATATGCCCACGAAGCAATAACTTAGCAGCAGTAGATTTACCACTACCTGATGTACCAAGTAATATAAGGTTAGCATTATTTCTGTTATTTTCCTTCTTAATTTTATATAAGAATTGGTTAAATAGAATTACACCCCCAGAGAAATCAACACCAAGTAATGTAGATAATCCTGGGTCTTTAATACTATCGAAAATAAATGGATACATTGCTGCAATAGTAATTGAAGGAATTGGTGTACCAATACGATCTTCTATATCTTGTTTAGGGAATATTGGTATTATTGATTTTAATACCTTTTCTTGTTCAAATCTTAATGAAACAGCTTTTAATTCCATTGCATCAAGATAGTTTTTAACATTAACTTTCTTTAATTCCAAATCTTCTTTAGTATCAGCTGTAATCATAATGTGCATTTGGAAATCAAAGATTCTTGCTTGACTTCCAGCTAACATTGTTACGAAATATTCTAGTGATTCATAGTCTAATCTAATTCTCTCTTGAATAGTACGATCACGTTCTTCTTGATATCTAGTCTTAAGTTCAGCAATTTGCTTATTTAACATCTTAGATACTGTTGAAAATGGTACTGGAATATGTTTAATAACTACTTTAATGCCTGGCATTGTAGTAAGTGTAGATAAGTATCCTGGTGCTATAAACTTAGGATAAGATACTACACTTAATATAGTTGCATATTTATCACTTATAAAGAAATCACTATACCCAAAGCTAAGTCCTTTTGGAGCAATTTGTGATTTAAAATTCATTGAACTACTCATAGTGCCACCACCGTTCCGAATTCTGTTGTTTTACCACCATTCAAGAAATTATCAAGAATAATTCTTAAATCTTCATTACTTGTTTGACTAGATAAAAGTCCACATGCAGATAAAGAGTTAATTAACATTCTAATACGTTTTTGAATTAAGTCTAAGTTATTCTCTTTAAATAGAATATAGTACTCAGTATCAACAACATTATTATTCATAAATCCGTTTCCTTTTTGTATATCCTCACTAATCAATTTTCTAATTGCAGGGGAATTAGT
Source organism: uncultured Bacilli bacterium (assembly GCA_934155645.1). Lineage (GTDB taxonomy): Bacteria > Bacillota_I > Bacilli_A > RF39 > UBA660 > RGIG3091. The sequence continues at coordinate 47,524 of CAKPHC010000001.1, forward strand.
TTGATTATACAAAAGCTGTAATTGTGACATATACACAGAAATATCTACAGGTCTATCAGCAACTATTAACCAGAATTCAAAATCTATTTGGTTATAGAAATTCTTCAAATTCATTAATACATTTGTTTGAGAGTCCTCATCTAATATAAAGATATTTCTTGGTGCTATTTTAACACCAGTTACTTTTAATTGATTATCTAGGATAATCATTCCATTGGTAATTGATTGAATTGGAACCCAATCCTCAGTATACTTACTTGTTACCATCTTGTTCTTCGCCATATTTATTACACCAACCTTTCCAATAATACCTTTGTCTATTTACAAAGAAATACTCATATATATCAGTTAATAAAACCAATACATTATGCTGATACGGTATAGGGATTACTAAGAATCCTGTAATAGCAGCAGGAGCAACTACCGCTACTGCAACTATCCAATTTGTCAACATTCCTTGGAATATTAACATAAGTAAAAATGTTATCCCTACTCCAGTTCCAAATATTGCTAAATCTATTCCTCGAAAAAATCCGAATATTAGTTTTCCTCGGTTAGAGTTAGCAGGTATTAAATAATTGTTATTATTTTCCACCAATATCACTCTCCTTTTTATTCATATATATATTATCTGGATAAATCATCACGACTTACGTGAGCTTTTTCTGGATTTGCTCTTCCCTTAGCTTTATAAGATGCCTTAGTAATTCTTCCACGTTTATAATCAGGTCTAGCAGTTTTTTTATCGGCAGCCAATTTTTCTCTATATGATTTATGATTATAAGTATCATTAGCTTTATCCATTTTATTGTAGTTGCTTTCAGCAATAGCAGCTTGAGATTCGGCTTCGTACATAATTTGTCTTGCCTTTTCTTCAGTAACATCGTTACCCATTAGGTCAACATAATGACCAGTTTGGTTACCAGCCGTCCAGTTATCTCTAGCTTCAGTAGCCAGTCCTTTCATTTCAATCATGTTATTCTTAGCTTGATCAGCTGTGGCATCACTAATATTAAGTTTTTTACCAGCAGCAGATAATTGTGCTTTGGTTGCAGATGATTGAAGTGCAGCCAAGATACCACTCTTAGCTTTAGGATCCCCAGTTCTTGCTTGTAACGCAGTATCACCGGCAGTTCGCCATGCGCTAGCTTTCTTTCCGGTCATACCGCCTTGAATACCGGCACTTGCTCCAGAAAACAATCCTGTAACAGCGCCTCTAAATCCTCTACCAGATATAGCACCTGATACAATACCTGCCCCTGCTCCTAAAACTCCACCAGTAAAGGCAGCCAAGCCTCCGCTTGTATCTTTATCATGTTTGATTCCTAATGCATCTTTAACAAAGTTAGGCGCATCTTTAGCAAACATTAATAACGCTATTATTAAGAATACATACAAATATCCTTTTCTAATTGCATCCGTAGGTAATGTAGCAGGGTCTAATAATGTATCATTAGCCAAAGCAGATAAAAGAAGTAATACTATATAAACAATTCCTAATCTTACAAATATATCTAAAAATGTTGAAGTTAATTGTTTAGTCCAAGAAGCAAAAGCTCCATCTTTAGATGATTTTGGATCTATATAACTCATGATAGGTATAGGAGCCATCATTTCTAAGATAAACATCTTAAATAGTCGCATACCAATCTTTATAGTCATTGATACAAGAATAATTACAATAGCAATTCCTGTAACAAATGCCGTAAAGGAATTAAAATTATAAGCATAATATCCATCTATTTTATCAGCATAGGTAGACATCATTATTTCAACCGCATCATCACCAGGTTTTATCGGATCAGGTGCATCCTCGCATCCAGAACAAGGTGTATAAAACGCAGCTAGTGCAGTTGAAGCAAGTAAATTAGCATTATCTGCAACATCACCAGAATTATCAGTAGCTTGTCCTAAAATAACTTTTGGAAGCATTGGAATAAATACTTCTTGTGCCCTGTTTAATAGTGGAAAAACCATCGGTAAAATAATGATTAACGCTAACATAGTAACAGTTCTAGCAATTAACTTACCAGCACCTTTTTCTTTATCTACCATAGTGTCCGGATTAACTAAATATTTTAAGAACGAAATAGTCAATTTAAATACCATAAATATCGCTAAAAAAGCATATATACGATTGTAAATATCACCAACCAAACCTTCAGTTAGTTTTAAATTTGCTATATCAAATATACCTTGCATAATGAATTCTATCAAAGAATACACACAATAATTAAGACCAGCAAACAATCCCCTAAGTCCGGTCATAAACCAGTTAGCTTCTTGCATACTAACCACCAACCTTTTCTAATCCACAAGTAGGATCATCAACGATTTTACCTTTAATACCAGCTACATTGATTAAAACTCTTACTATAAGTGGTACAAAGAATATTGCAACTGCCGCAATTGCACGTTTAACAACTCTTGATGTAGCAGTTTTAATTTGCTTATCATCGCCTGCTAAAACAGCTTGTCCTAAATCCACTGAACATAAAACAATTAACAAAATAGGTACTAATATTCTTATCCAATCAATTATTTCATTTATAAATTCATACGCATCAGCTGTAAAAATTCCATCACAAGAGACAGCATAAACCGGTTTAACTGTTAAAAACGTTAAACACATAACTATAAAAATTACTTTTTTTAGTATCTTTTCTCTTAACATACGTCACCTCAAGATAAATAATCAATCATATTATAGCACAAAAAAAATAATAACAAAACATTTTGTTATTATTTTTAATTAATTATTTAACAATATATGGGTCATCAAACGTTCCAGTACCAGATACATAAGAAACATTTGGGTCTAAATAAGCTACTAATCTCAATCCTCTTGTTGTCTTAGGATATGCAACTTCCATTTTATCCCTTACATAATAAACATCTTCACTATTGTCAGAAACACCAGTAATTGTCCACCATTCATCGTAGAAATCTGAAAGAATATAATTGTAATTATAACAAGAATCATCTAATGCTTTCACACAATTACCATCCAAGCTAGCATTCATATAATCATAAGTTGGTAATAATGTAAAATATTGATTTTCAAGTATTTTTGAACACTCTGCACTTCCATCTCTAGAAGTATCATCAAGAGCACGTTTACCAATACAAGCATTATGGGTGGTAATTAATCTTTTTATTTTTAAGAAAGTATCTTTAGTATCAGTAATTTGAGATTGTATAAAATCATTTACCCTGCTAACTTCATAATCATTAATACCATAATAATGACCAGTTTCAGTATTATAACGATCATCCCACAAAGTTCTTGCTAATTCAGGTGAACCAAGAACTTGAATTCTTCCATCTTCAAATACCTTAACTACCTGCCAAATATAATCTCCAACCTTAATGTTATTATTCAATTTTTCACCTTTAAATACAAATACCTTAGTAGTTGTATCAGGATTCATTGGGTCAACTTGTTCTTCTTCATACAAACCATTACCAGAAGTAACAATTGTACTAGTAAGTTTTTTAAATAAAGCCCCAGTAGTATAATTGTTTCCACAATCAACAGATCCTTTATATGAATAACCATTAGGAATTTTTGTAACGTGTAACTTACCAGAACATGTAACACCTTTCTTAGTATACTTAGATAAATCTCTCATATATCCGTTAGATACTAAAACACTTACATCAATAGTATCAGTTCCAGTTTCTGGAAGCTTACTTGGATTATCAGTATAATAAGCTTCTCCTGCTGTAGCAATTTTATCTTCCAAATCACTGTAACTTAAATTTTTACTCTTTCCACCGACTAATAGCAACGTAATAATTATAACCAACAAAATCACTATCATTACTGATGATAACATAATAATCATTTTTTTATTCAATTTCATTTTCTTCACCTTTGCTTTTCTAAGAAGATTATATCAAATATAAATAAAAAAAACAAACATATATTTAAAATATGCTTGCAAATTCTTTTTTAATTACGCATTACCTATAGTAGACGCCTTACCAGACCAGCAGCTCCAGAAATTAGCTTTAATTACTCCATCACTACTTTTACCAGAATCTCCTACCATGTTAATTAATAAATTAACTAATAATGGTACGAAGAATACTGCGATAGCAGCAATTGCTCTTTTAACTAATTTAGATGTAGCTCCTTTAATTTCCTTATCATCACTTGCTAATACAGCTTTACCTAAATCAATAGAACCCATAATAATTAATAAAACTGGAATGGCCCATTGAATAATAGTTAAAACAGATTTAAGAAATGTGATAAGTGGATTTAACTCATCACAAACAGTAGCTAAAAATAACATATCATTTCCTCCTTTTTCTTAATTAAATCATACTTTATTCTACAAATATTGTCAACAATATTAGTATTTATTAACACATATTTACATTATTTTCTAACTAATCCTAGCTTAACTAAAAAGTCCGTAAGCATAGGTTTACTAGAACGATCATCAAGTGGTTTTATTACACTAAATACTTTAATACCAGTCTCATATTCAAAAGTATCTAAGTTACCTCCTGCTACTAAAGTTTTATTAAGTACTACTTTCTGACCTTTCAATTTATTAAGTGCATTACCATCTAATTTTAATAATTTATTCAATTTCAAAATAGATGGTTCAACTAAATATATAACATCATCACATACATTAGGATCACAATCATTCAAATCAATTACTACTACATTATAATTACGGGCTTTTAAAAGCTCACGCATCAAATCTTGTTTACTAACTGATATTAAAGAATTATCGTTAAAATACATAAACTCACGCTTATTTACTTCTAGTGCTAATACACTAACACCATGTATAGTTTCTAGTTCTCTTTTCATTAAATAAGTTAATGTTGTAGCACCAGCATTTTGAGTAACATTTTTAATACCTATTATTCTACTAACTGGAACAGCTTGCATAGGTCCACTAGCAACAACTTGAGTTGGTGCTTGAACATTACCAACCACAACCGGTCCAGTTGCAACGGGTTCTAATTGATGAAGATGTGCAACATCCTTATATGTATTAGGATGATCAATTAAATAAACAATTTCCTCATACGTTTTACCAAAATTATAAAATCCCATAGAAATTAATTTTGAAATAAAACTAGGATTATTAACAGAATTGTCATTAGGTAAAAGTAAAATAATCTTATCTACAGGTAAAGCAATAGATAGTTTTTGATAATTAACTATATCGTGATAATTTTTTATTGCCGTTACATCTAAAATCATTCTTCCAAAGAAAAAATTAGAGAACTGACTAATAATTTCATCTATATCATACTCACCACGTAAAGTTTTAATAATCTCTATATCTAAACCCGATAAAAGTGCTTCTTGCTGATTTGTTATTAAAACATTCATTTAATCACCCTCTAATAATCTTTCTGTGTACATGTAAAATCATCATCTAATTTATCAGTAAATACTGTATCAACCAATCTAGTTTCACCACTGATAGGTATTGATAGTTTAGTTCTTACTAACGGAACTTGAAAATCAATATAAACTTTTACTGAATATATTGCACCCTTCTCTGTCATAGTTGCTGATATTACATAATCACCATTATATCCTAATCTTTTAACCATTGTACTTATATCAGTACATGATCCATATCCTTCATTTTGTTCAATCGCATTAATAATCGCATTTTTATATCGGAATACTCTTCCGTAATTGATGACTATAGCCATAAATCCTATGTAAACAGTTAAGAAAACTAACACTATTTGTAATAATAACGTTCCACCTACGGATTCTCTCACTATTAATCACCTCTTTCATTACATAACTTAATAATTAACCATTATATGTACCGTTAATTTCAGTATTGTCATTATTGTTCCATCTATTTTGAATAGAATTTAATATATTAGGTACAAACAAAGTAACGAATGCTAGAATAGCTGCTACCGCCATAATAGTTACTAATGTCATGTTTAATTCTCCAGTCGCTTCTTTCATTCTAAGAACAACTCCTTTCTATTATCTACATTAATAATTATAACCAATTCTAAACTTTATATCAATAGTTTATATTCCAAAAAGCATTATAGTTGACAACAATAATATAAGCATAGTGCCACCGCCAGTAACAACTAGCATAATCATTGTACGTCTTTCCATATTACTTAATCTATTTTTATATTTTACTTCTCTTGCTTTATTTTGTAAGTTAGAAACAGACCTAGAAAACATCAATAATTGTTGATATTTATTCTCTTGTGCACCAAGACTTAATCGATATAGTAACCTCATCATACGCATAGAATCCCTTACTGGATACTTAATAGCAAAATCCATATAAGGTTGAATAGATGAATCACCAGCGTCAATCTTTGCTATCATTTCCTTCAATCCTGGTTTAAATATATCAGGAGCATCTTCAACTGATCTAGAAATTGCTACCGGAACCGTATAATTCTGGCAAAGAATTTCTAAGCTTTTTAAATAATATGGAAGCATTTGATCAATCTCATGCATATATCTTTTATAATACTTTTTTAAAGACATGTATTGTGATTTAAATATTAAAAATGCCACTAGAATTACAGCAATAAAATTTATAAAACTAGCATTAGTAATAAATAATATCATTGCAAACATTATTCCAAAGAAAGTATTTCTAAGACGAGTATTAAATAATTGATTAGGATCAACTTTATCACCATATTTGGCACTTACATAAAAGTCATAATCCTTTTCTTTTAAACCTTTTAAGTAAATATCATTTTCAGCTATGAAAGTTCTAGTATCAACTCTTTTGGTATAAACTAACATAATCATAATTAGAATACCTATTATAAATATTTCTAAAAACATTACTCAGCACCTACATTCTCGTTATAATATTTTTCTCCAGATAGAAGAAAATAACTGTTAAATAAAACTATTATATGTAAGCTTATTGTAACTATTGGGTCAGTTAATAACTGTTGATATACTTCAACCCCCAACAAGTACTGAACTAACATTACTAGTAAATATAACATAATACCATACTGAACGAATTGTTTATGGAATCCTTGTCTATCTACTCTATCACGATATACACCTTCAACTAACATATCTATATCTTGTAACATATTTTCAAGTACTTCTGTAGTATCACGTGAACCCTCTTTAGTAATTTGCAAAAATAACTGATGCATATTTCTAGTCATATAGAAATCATATTTACTATTCATATATTCTATTGATTTATCTACATCACCATTTTGATAAGCCATATCTATCATAACTTTTACATCAGATAAAACTGGGTCTTGTAATACACCAGATGAATACACACCTTCTAAAGCTTTAACAAAGCTTTGAGTAGTTTGAAACTCCATTATTGTATTAGTAACATATACTTGTATTTGTTCAAATATAAATTCACTATATATTCTCTTACAACGTAAATATGTTAAGTATGGAACCATTGCAACAACTAATATCGTATATATAATAGATATTATAGGATTATAGAAATATAAATAAGAAATTAAGAATGCTGCACCTGCAAAAGTTGCTATTTGAATCATATATTGCTTAGGTGTATATTCTTGACCTAATTCTTTTACTTTTTCACGAACCACTTTAAAAGAATAAGGTGCATACTTATTATAAATATTACCAGTCTGTGTAACAACAAATGTATATAGAGATTCACCCTTTTTATTACGATACAAAATAATAAATATAAATATTACTAATGCAATTATTAACTCTATAGCCATTTATTACCACCTCTTTCTCTTTTAAATTAATTCTTCAACAACCGAATTATTTGTAGGTACTTTATCACCTAAATTAACAAATAAATCATCAACATTTACCCCTTGTCCTTCAAGATAATCTCTTAAATATTTAGAAGGTAATTTATATGTTTCACTACCACTTACAGTTTTACGATAAATAGTATTGTGACCAGCATTATTATTATCATCAACAAAGAACTCTGTTACTTCACAAATTTCTCTTCTAAATCGTTTTTCAACTGGATCAAATCTACCTCTTACATTAACACCTAATTGAACATAACGATGAATTGTTTTTAAGAATTGATCAACATCAATATTAGATTCCAACAAACTATACATACGATGCGGAATACTCTCTGCCTTATCAGAGTGAATTGTTGATAAGATATTATGTCCTGATGATATAGAGTTACGTACAGCAGTAACTGCTTCAGCGCTACGAACCTCTGATAATAAAATCCATTTAGGATTTTGTCTCATACAAGTTACCAAAACATCAGAATATGATGCAATATTATTAGTTTTCATCGCAACTATATCACGATGTGGAAAAATTCTATCTAAATGAAGTTCTAGTGTATCCTCTATTGTTATAATTTTTTCATTATCAGCTGTATGAGCAGCTAAATACTTAACCAACTCAGTTTTACCAGAACCAGTCTCACCACTTACAATAATATTACAATGACCTTTAACCGCTCTAATTAAAAACTCATGTATATTTAAAGTTACATATCTATCTGCTAATAACTTATCCTTTTCAAGTCTAATCTTAGCAGGTGTTTTACGAAATACTGCTGCTATACCATTTCTTGCTATAGAATCATGTACAAAATTCATACGAAGTTCAGCAGATTCACTATCCAAAAATGGATGTGCCATATTAAAAGTTTTACCCATTACATTAGAACATTGGAAAGCTATTTTTTCTATTAACGAATCGTTTATTTCTGTTTCATCAGAACGATAAACTCCTTTATCTAAACTCTTTAACCAAACTTGTCCACCATTACTATAAGAAATATCGGTAATATTATCATCTTGTAAATACTTTTTTAAAGGTCCAAAATCTATATTAGAAAATAAATTATCATTTCTTAAATAATTATCATTTATTTCTCTTGGCTGATGAGCTTGTTGAACAGTTGATACACTAGGTTGTCTTAATTCTTCTAAAGGAGTTGGCCCAACATCTTGTTTAGGAACCAAAGAGGGAGTAGAGACGTTATCCTGAGTTTTATATGCTATACCTTGTAAATTCATTCCCTCATTCATCTTACTCTACTCCTTCTTTTTTATTATTGTTTGTTGTATTACTATCTGTTTTATCATCAGTATTATCCTTAGTTGGATCATTATTTTCTATAATTTCATCCTCAGGAATATAAATACTCTTCTCTTCAATAAAATCTTTTAAATATTCATTACTTACTTTAGTAACAACACCTTCAGTAGTATTTCCATCAAATCCAGTAGTATTAGGTACAGGAATAATATCAATTTTATACTGAGTACTTAAGTTACCAATAGATGCTGCTTTACGTAATAACAAATGTATATCTTCTTTAACAGAGAAAATAATTGTAGCAGGTATTCTTGCTTCTTCACTGTTCTCAAAAACATTTAAACCATTAGATGTTTTAACCGCTCTTACTAAAACGTTAGATACCAACTTTCCTACCATAACTTTGGTATTACCATCAGCATCAGTAGTAATTGTTTGCATATAGATATCTATATAATTACCAGGTAAGATAGAATTACTATAAGAAGTAGTTATATTAACTCCTAAATAGTACAATGTCTCATCAATAGGCATATCATAAAGTGCTGCATCAGGTAATTCTTCTTTCTTTACTACAGTACCTTTATAGAACATACTTCCTTTAGGAATAACTGTATTAGCACTAGAATAGTAATTAATTAATTGGTTAACATTAGTAATTACATTTTCATCTATTGCTGCTCTTGCTATTTCTTTATACCCAATCATATCCTTAGTAATCTCAGTTCTAGGTTGTATCATTTTAATAGCATATGGAACTTTAACAGGATTAACAGCATCTTTAACACGCCAGTTATACCCTACAAAAATAACAGCAATAATTAGTAATCCACAAAGTATTGTTACTGTATTTTTGTTTTTTAGAAACATTTTAAACTTTAAACCTAAATTATTCATTTCTCCATCTCCTTATTATTCTTTAAATTTATCTTCTAATATAGCACTAAGAGTATTTACTATCTCTGCTGAATCAGTTTCATAGTTGATAGAATCATTTTTCTTAAGTACTTTAGATAACCAATTATATTTTTCTCTTGCTGTAATAGTTACTGTTACTTTAGGCGGACATTCATCAATGTCATCAAAACTTATTTTATAATCACGATTGTTAGTAGCAGACTCTGCAAATCTTCTTACAAAACTTTCAACAAATTTTTCTTTAACTATTCTAACTGTACCAGGAATACCAGAAATGCAATGCATAGAGTCAGGGTCAGTTATTTCTGTTACTCCATCATAACCTACTCCCATACGATACGCTTGATAATCTATAGCGTCAATCATTGAAGCTTCAGTTACTTCTTTTAAAATGTAATACATATCTTCATTACTTACTGTAATATTTCCAAATAAGTTAATTAACACTATTCCTAAAAGTCCTAATACAAGGAATAAATATCCCCATACTGATGACTGCATTATATCTACTCCCTTTCTATTATTGAGGAATTGTCTCTACAACAGTAAAGTATGAACGAAATCCTCCTACACTTGTATCATTAGAATGTATAAACATACTCTCATATTTTCCATTTAAATTATATTCGTTAACTCGTACATAGTCAATATAAGCATTCTTATTTTTTATAGAATTGTACTCTTTTGTATTCTTTTTTATCTCATTTATTCTATCTTGATTTAACTCTACTACATACTCCGGCTGTGCTGTACTATCTAAGATTGGATTTAATAAATCATCGGTTATGTATATCTCTTTTCCAAACCAGTTATATCCAGGTCTTCTATTATTTGGAAACGGATCTCTTAATGATATTGGTCTATATATATAATCACATGTTATTCCTAAGCAATTGTTATCTTTCTTTACTGAAAGACAATCATTTACACAACTTGCTACACTGTTATATCCATCCTTCAAATAGTTAGATTCAATTTTACAATAATTTATTACTGCTTTTTCATCACTAGACGAAAAGTTTGGATTGTGTTTACAACTATTATTTCCACTTGAACATGAATCAAAGCATTCTCTTTCACTTCCGTAATTTGCTGTATCACTTATCCAGTTTGTTCTACAGTAGTCTCTTATCTTGTCATACTCTGCTGCTTTATATAATCTTGTACATGTATTTTCTTCATCACTCGGATTACCTCTTTGATATTTACATGTTGCTACAATATTATTGTCTATTGCTATCGCTCCAAATAATCTTATGTTTTCTGATATTGGTGAATATATTGTGTTTCCATTTAGTATATATCCTCTAGTAGATAAGCCATATGTTATTCCTACATTGTTCTTGTTTTCTATTAATAATTCATACTTATCTTCTCTTTCAACTATTGAACATGATACCGGAGACTCTACTACATATCTACATGTATTGGTTGCATTTAAATTACTGCTTCCTTTATTTACTTTTACTTCTGTTTTATATGTATCTTTCTTTATCTTTAAATCTGTATAATATTCATGATATGGTCCATCATTTTCTGTATCACATTTTCCATTAGCGTTAACATCATACATCTTACCTGTTCCTGCACTTATACATACTGCTGGTAATTTATATGCTGTTTTATTCTTAGAAGTTGTTTTTATTAATCCATATATTGATTGATATGTTACTTGCCCATTACTGTATAATGGCACTCTATTACTTCCTCCTGCTGTTACTACCACATCATTATTTAGTAAATTTATTGTCTTTGATGGTACCAACTGTTTAGTTGTTTTTCTATTGCTTGCATTAGCATCATTGCTATTTGTTATATCTATCGTTATTGTTGCATTACTTGAATCATATTTATATTTATTATCCAAGTCCTTAACCCATGTTGAATTTGATTCTATACTTTGAAAATTCTTTAAAATTTCTTTTAACTTAGTTCTTTCTGCTTCAGTATAACTACTTGCATAGTCAAACTTCCACTTTGCTAATTCAAATGTCATCTGACATGTCTTTTCTCCACTTAGTACTGGAGTGTATGTAAATCCTGTTCCTGGTGTTAATGTTGTTGGTAAGCTATTACCATAGCTTATTGTACTTGATTCACTACAATTTGAACGATAGTAATTACTTGTATTCGCTTTTGTACATGTGCTTAAACTAGAGCTTGTATCAGCATCACACTCTGTACTTACACCAGAACTTGATTGATTGGCATTACAACTACTAAATCCAGGATCACTATATCCACAAGTTGCAATGCACGTTTTCTTCTCACCTGAATTATCGCTTGCTGCTTGACAATAGTCTTCAGCGCAACTTAACAAGTTATCTCCACTTTTTCCTGAACATGTTTGCTTACATGTCTGCACTGTTCTTTCTAAACTACATGTTGCTACTTCATTTCCATTCGCATTATAAACCGCTCCATATATTGCTGCGTCTTTATATGTTCCACGATATATATTATTTTTTACATTATGTTTTAACAAATTTCTATTATTTTTTATATCATAATAAACGGTTTCAGCACCTGCGCCTTGAACATTTAATGTATATGTTCTTTTATCAGTTGCTTCTGTTATTGTACAAGAAACTGGTAATGTATAATTACCTAACCAAAACACATTTATTCCATGTCCTTCTTTACTTGTTACTTTTTTAACATTATTTATTCTGTTTCGAGTTTCGCCTTCATTCCATACGCTTGTATTCAATCCTTTATCTTTAGTTATCAAATATACTAAATTACCTATAAATTTATATTTATCATCACCAGTTTGACGTTTTGCTACAATTGAATTAGGAACAAATAGATATAACCACTGAGTTACTGACCCTGCTAATTTTCCATCAGTTCCTAACCAACTAGCAATTTCATACGCAGTCCCAAAATAATAATTGCTATTAGCTTTAAACAACAATGCTGGCTCAATTGTAATATATAAATTACCAACATCACTTTCCTTTAAATTTTCTACTCCATTACCCTTAAACTCACTTTTTATAGCTCCTAGCACTAAAGTTTTATTACCACTATTAAGCTCAAACGCTTCTTTAACCTTAGCCTCAATTGCGTTCCAGTTACCATCTTCTTTTTCAGTAAATACTTTAGGAAAAATTATTGAAGTTTTCTTAGAAACAACTCCTCTTTTATCAAATTTACCAGGGTTACCTCCAAATTGTTGATACGCTACTTTCCCTTTTTGTGCCGAAGCATAATTAGTTACATAAGTTAAACAATCGCTATTTGTACCATTAGCGCAATAATTATTAGATCCATAATAAGTAACATTATTACCATCATATTTATACAAAGATAATCTTACAGCAAAAGACTCTACATCACTAGGATAACTCCAATCACATCCACGTGCTGAAGAAGCACAACCACCAGGAGTAGTTGTACTATTACCTCCTCCAGTATTTCCAGCAAAAACATTACTATTACCAAATAAAATTATTATCAAAATAAATATCATAAAAAAATTAATTATTTTTTTCATGTCTTTGTTTCCTTTCATTATTTTAAATTTCTTTCCATTATCTATATTTTAATCTTTACTCTTTTTTTCTTTTTAATAGTTTTAATTACTACCAATATAACAATTACAATAATTACTATAATAGAAGGAATAACTATTAATAAATTATTAGTAATAAATGCCAAAATTATAGAAACAATACTTTTATCATTTTTTTTATTTGAATTATCTACTAAACTTTTTCTATATTTTTCAACTTGAGTTTTAAAATAATCTTCCGAATCAATTACTCCGCCATAATACTTTTGGCATAATGCAAACTCTTCAATACCTTTACACTCTTCTCTTTGTGAATAATCATTATAGTATGGAAGTGTAATACTTTTAGTTATAATCTTATTATCTGGACATTTGGTTTCATTTGAAGTATACAAAGTGAAATCATACTTAGTACCTTCGTTTACACTTCTTAGAACTCTTATTCCATCATGTTCTAAATCATCCATATATTTAAATTCTTGACCATCAGAATCTACAATATAAAAATCTTTATCAAAATTAGTTATTAAAACATTAAAATAATATAAATGATTTTCATTGTATGTAGAATCATACAAATCATAAGTTACTTTGATATTAATTGCTTTTTCTTTCAAACTGTTTAATTCTTTATTACTACATGTCTCAGCATTAACCCTAGTAGTAACAAAAAAGCAAAGAAATAATAATACTATTTTTAACCAAATATTCTTCTTCATAGTGAACCCCTTCTATTATGATATTACTATTTATAGTATACTATAAAGGTAAAAAAAAAACAACGTTTTATTGAGTTAAGTCTTAAGGTGTGTTATTATAAAACAAGAGGTGTTTATATGAAAAAAATATTATCAATAACTGTTTTATTAATATCTATTTTATTATTAACCGGATGTGGTTCTAGTAACGATAAATATTTAGAAGAAATATCTTATGATGAACTTAAAGAATTAGTAGAAAACAAAGAAACTTTTATATTAGAGGTATACCAAGATGGTTGTCGTCACTGTGCAGTATTCACTCCTCGTTTTAAAAAAGTTTTAAAAGAGTATAACATTACTGCTAAAGCAATTAACTTTGCTAAAATAACCCAAGAAGAATATGATGAATTCAGCTTAGAATACGGTAAAAACATTGGTACTCCTACAGTTATGTTCTTTGTAGAAGGAAATGAAAAAACTAAAATAAATCGTCTTGTTGGTGAACCTAGCGAAAAAGAAATAATTAGAAAATTAAAACAAAATGGTTATATTGAAAAATAAAAAATTAAAGAATCTGACTTTCTAATCAGATTCTTTTTTTTGAAATAAACTATTTATATTTTTCTTAGGCATCATTATTTTTACGTTTTGTTTTATTGTAATATCATAATCCTTAGTATCATCTTCTAATCTTTCACCATCGACACACCAAGATGAAACCTTTTTCTTAAAGTTAACCTTTAAATGATTAGTTTTATGAAAATAAACACCAGGTACTTTTGTAATATCATTAGTTCTTAAATAATACAAAGTCTTCAATATGTCTTTCTTTCTAGTTAAATTACAGAAAAGCACTTCAAACTTACCATCATCTAGTTTTACATCGTTATAAAAATTATTTATTCCTGCAATTCTATTAGCGTTAGAAACAATCAAAAACGAATAAAGTCCATGATAAGTTTCATCACCAACAGTATAAGATAATTCATATAATTTAGTACTATTTCTAAATTCCTTAACACCATTTACTAAATATGCCAAATAACCCAATTTCTTTTTTAATTCTCTACTAGTTTCATAAGGAACGTTCATAAACTTACCAAAACCTGCTACATAAGTAAACGGTTTACCATTTACACAACAGATATCAATATTTCTTACTTCACCCTCTAATAAAAGTTTCAAATTATTAATTACATCTTTACCATATCCAAACATAGCTCCTATATCATTAGTAGTACCAAGTGGAATATGTGCTAGTAACAATTTATCTTCTCTTAAAAAGTTCCCTGTCATAGCTTCATTAAAAGTTCCGTCTCCCCCTACTGTTACTATTAAATCAACTGGTTCCATACTAGAAACTAATTCCGTAATATGTCCTTTATACTTTGAAAAAATAATTTCAGGGTCGTATTCATAATCCATAAGAATATCTAAATACTCTGCCAAAAAGTTTCTTTTAATATTTTTACCACTATTAGGATTATATATAACTACACACTTCTTCATTATACATTTCCCCTTTCACCATAATTATATAGATTTTATAAAGAGAAATCAATTATCTTACTTCTTGTTCTTTAAATTATTGTAAGTAGTTTTAACAAAGTCATTTATTTCATCTAACTTACCTTCAATATCCTTAAGAAGAATATATTGATTTAAGAATCTATCCTTATTATGAAGAGGATATTTAATTTTAAAATATGTATCACCATTTAAGTAATCAGTTAAAAATCTAATTGCAAGCTCATAAGTTAATATTTTGATAGATAAGCCAATATAATTAACTTCATCACGGGTAAGAAAACTATAAGTTTCCTCTAAAAAACCCTTTAAGTATGCTTTAGTTAAATCAAGATTTAAAAATATTTTATCCTTATCTGTTTCATCTTCAAAAGAATTAGAACAAGCTGATCTTATTCCATCCCCTATATCATATAAAACAGAACCAGGCATAACAGTATCTAAATCAATAATAGCCATGCATTGATTAGTACTTTTATCAATTAAAACATTATTTAACTTAGTATCATTATGAGTTACTCTAAGAGGAATACTTTTACCTAAATTATCTGTTATAACGCTACACTCTTTAATTTTAGATATTAAATCAACTATTTCATAAGAAAAATCATATGCTCTTAAAGTAATTTTATTTTCAATACTTTCAAGCAAGTCATTAAATCTTTTCTTAGTATTATGAAAATCTGTTATAGTCTCAGTAAGTAGACTAGGAGAAAAATCATTTAATAATCTTTGAAAATATCCAAAATTTTTACCGGTTTCATATGCAAGTTTTAAGGCATCATCACTATCTTTGAAATTATCGTAACTAATACAATTATCGATAAAATGAAATGCACGGTAATACTCTTTTTCACCGTCTTCATTAATATATGTATACATATTTAATCCATCATTAGTTTTAACTATCGTTAAAGTTTTATGATTATAGTCATCTGCATCCTTTAACTTTTTACTAATGTGATTTGTTACTAATTCAATATTTCTCATAACTAAATATGGTTCATTAAAAACATTAGAATTAATTTTTTGTAACAAATACTTTACTTGTTTATTGTCATTTATATATGTCAAAATATATGTTTTATTAATATTTCCTTGATTATTTTCCACAACTTCTTCAAGTATACCCTCAAATGCAAAATTATTAATTATCTTTTTTAACTTATCGTTCATTTTACCACCTACTTAAATTATATAGAAGCTAGAGAAAAAATGTCTAGTAATTTGTAAATTATATCTTGATTAATTTACATAAAAATTATGAAGTGTTATAATTTAAGAGAGCCCGGTGGTCTCTCAAATATTTATTGAGAGGTGAAATTATGACGAAATATGTATTCGTAACAGGAGGCGTAGTATCTGGTTTAGGTAAAGGTATAACAGCATCAAGCTTAGCATTACTTTTAAAATCACGTGGTTATAAAGTATTTATGCAAAAGTTTGACCCTTATATCAATGTCGACCCAGGTACTATGTCTCCTTTTCAACATGGTGAAGTATTTGTAACAGCCGATGGTACAGAAACAGACCTTGATTTAGGTCATTATGAAAGGTTTATTGATGAGGAATTAAATTACACATCTAATATTACTACTGGTAAAATTTATTCTAATGTCATCGAAAAAGAACGACGTGGTGATTATTTAGGTGCTACAGTTCAGATAGTGCCACATATCACTAATGAAATCAAAAACAAAATTTACGAAGCTGGTACTACTAGTAAAGCCGATATTGTTATTACAGAAATTGGTGGTACTATTGGTGATATTGAATCCCAATCCTTTATTGAGTCATTAAGACAAATGCGTAATGAGTTAGGAAAAGAAAATACTTTATTTGTACACACTACCCTAGTACCTTTTATATATGGTTCAAATGAATTAAAAACTAAACCTACTCAACATAGTGTTATCGAATTAAGAGGTATGGGTATTCAACCAGACATTATAGTATGTCGTACTCCTATTGAATTAGATGAATCATTAAAAGGAAAAATTTCACTATTCTGTAGTATTCCTAAAGAAAACGTTATTGACAGTTTAGATGTTAAAAATATTTATCAAGTACCAATTAATTATTACAATCAAAAAATGGATGAAATCGTTCTTAAACAATTTAATTTAGATATCAAAAAGAGTAATCTAACTACATGGACCAAACTAATTGATACAGTAAATAACTTAAAAGATGAAATTGAAATATCATTAGTTGGTAAATATGTAGAATTACATGATGCATATATTTCAGTAGTAGAAAGTCTAAGACACGCAGGATATTTTTACAATACTAAAATAAACATAAATTGGGTTGACTCCGAAAAATTAGAAGATGAAAATATTAATCTGAAAGAAGTATTTAAAAATTCTAAAGGTATAATCGTTCCAGGTGGTTTTGGTAATAGAGGTATCGAAGGAAAGATAAAAGCTATTGAATATGCAAGAACTAATAATATTCCATTTTTAGGATTATGCCTAGGTCTACAGTTAGCCGTAATAGAATTTGCAAGACACGTATGTGGTATTGATAATGCCTCTTCTAAAGAATTTGATGAAGTATGTCAAGAACCAGTAATCGATTTAATGGCAGACCAAAAATCAATTGTTAATATGGGTGGAACATTACGATTAGGTAACTATGAATGCCACATTAAGAAAGGTACTTTAGCATTTAAGTCATACCAAGAAGAATTTATAAACGAACGCCATCGTCATCGTTATGAAGTAAATAATAAGTATCGTGATATATTGGAAAAAAATGGATTAGTATTATCAGGAATAAACGATAAAAGTGATTTAGTAGAAATAGTTGAACTACCAAACCATCCCTGTTTCATCGCTTGTCAATTTCATCCAGAATTTAAAAGTAGACCAACAAGACCACATCCATTATTTAAAACATTTGTAAATGCCTGTATAAAGAAAAAATAGAACACAATCGTTCTATTTTTTTTATTAAATTCTTTCTTTTAATAATACTTTATCTTTATCTTGCTTATTATCAAAGACTAAAAACCTCTGATATTCAGATGAGATTACTTTATTATTTCTAAAAACTCTAGTATATGTTCTTAATTTATTTCTTACTTTATCCTTATCATCTAACTCTAAAGTATTAATATAATTAGCAACACTAAATATAACACTATATGAATTTAAGGCATCATTTCTCTTTAAACTTAAATAATCATTATCATAGTATTGAACTAATTCTTTCAACTCCATTATATTTCTACATGAATTTAATGGTTTATCAGAAATAATCATCTCTGTTAAAACTTCTAAAACCCTTATATCTTCATCTACTGCTTCAGTTAAAATATTTGCAAAAACATGACTGTAACTATCAATAAATTTAACTTTTTCTTTAATTTCAGTTGTCATTATAAATCCTCCAGACAAGAGAATATTATATCTTAAAGAAAAAAGAAAAGCAATAAATAGAAATTTAATTTATTAATTGGCTTCTATATATTTCTTTCCTAGTTTTTTAACATAAACTTTAATTTTTTCTTCACTCATCTTTTTCCAATTATTTTCATTATAATACCAATTGAAATCGGCACTATTACTTAAATAACATCCTTCAAATAAAGTATTTCTAATATTGAATAATTGGTAAGGCAACCTAATAACCGCATAATAATCAGTAAAATCATATTGTTCTTTATTTTCTTTTGAGAAAATAGAGGCAGTGCTATAGTTTCGTGTATATATTCTAGTATGTTCTTCTAAAGTATTATAATTTTTTCTCCAAGATTCCCCTATTTTATAAATGTCTTCCAACTCATCACCACTAGAATCACTTGAAGTAATAATCTCCCATCCAGTCATAGATAAATCTTCACTACTATTATGATGATTACTATAAGTAACTTTGGATACTACTCCATAAAATCCTAAAGCATAAGCTTTTTTTCTTACAGCTGGCCAAGAAGAATCTCCCATAGTCATACCATAACTCTCATCTTCTCTTAACATTAAGACTTTTAAGCCATGCTCTTCATATCTCTTTTTTTCATATAAAGACTGTTCCAAATTAAGTTTTCGCTCATCAATAGTAGAATTAAGAGCACCAGAGTCACTACCACCATGTCCTGGGTCTATTAAAATATCATACTTATACTCAAAGTCTTCTACCTTTATCTTTACATTATCATTATCATAATTAAAACTAATTAACTTATCCCCTATTTTAGCTCTTACTATACGATATTGCATTTCTAATCTATTAACTGCTTTTTCATCTATTTTAGAATTAATCCACATATAATAAGTACCGTTCTTTAAATTAGACAAATCAATACTTCCATCATAGTAATAATCATCAATTTTATTCATTTCATAACTAATACATTTCTTTTTATTATCTTCACATAGTTTCATCTTAAATGTACCATTATTATCCTTAACATATCCCGTAATAGAAATACCATTATCTATAAACTTCATAGAAGTAATTAAATTAGATTCCAATATCCCTGTTATATCATTTACAATATCATCTACTGGCAAAACATTTACAATTCTTGTTTTCTTAGACGTATTACCACTAGTATCTGTTACTTGATATATTACTTCATATCTTCCAACTAAATTAGTATTAACATAATTCTCTATTTTTAATTTATTACTAGCTTTTTCATCATAATTATCAACAACATTACATCCTAAATCATTATAAGTACTTCCCACAGTAACAGATACTTCTTCTTCACCATTTAAAGTAATTACAGGAGCTTGGATATCTTTAACTTCTACTTCTCTTTTTAAAGTCATTTCTTTATCTTTATACTTAATCTTATAAGTTACTTCATAAGTACCTATTTTATTTATATCTACTAAAGATGTATCAATAACTACATCATTAGATAAATCCTTGTCATTAATATATGCCTTAACACCTAGGTCATTATAACTTTCATATATATTTAAAGTAACAGAAGAATCACCAATTAGTTTAAATGTAAAAATCATACTCTTTAAAAAGAAGTATAATAAACCACTAGCCACTATCAACATAGTACCTAAAATTGCAATAAATATTAATATATTCTTCTTATTAAAAAAATCCTTCATACTTCTATTCTACCTCAGTTCAATTATAACATGTAGAAAAGAAAAAAATAAGTACAAGTTAATGTACTTATGATTTTTACATTATATCACCTAATTGCAAAAAAACAAACGCCCTTTCGATAATATTTACCTACTAACACGCTTGTTCTCAGTTACTTCTATTTAGCATTACTGCTAGGAAAATACTTGTTTCTTCAAGAATCGTTTTACCATAACTTTCGTTATAAACTCATCCACAATCTGAAGGAATTCCAGAGGACGCACGCCATTCTCATTGTCCACGTTACCGTTGTCATTGACGTTCCACACGTTAGAGTCAGAGTTGAAGGGCCTATTGTAGCATTTCCCTATATATATAAATTTTATATATACCATATTTTTAGAAGGCCAGTTGCAAAGGGTTTTGCAACTGGCTTTATTAGATTTTAGATAAAGGTTTTAGTTAACTTTCATAACATACGGATTATTAAGAGTTCCGTTTCCTCCATCAATGATTTCTGCAGTAGATTTCAGATTGATGACCGGGCGCACGCCATCGTCATCGACGACGCCGACGATGTCAAGTCTATCAGCAGGACCGACATTCCACACGCTAGCGTTAGAGCCAGAGCGTAAGGGCGACATTGTCCAATAATGAGAATCAGTATACAAGTAATATTCAGTATTTTCGTTATAAGCTACCCCACCTGCATATGCTACTTCATCTGCTGTTATTAAGCCAATTGGATAAGTTAGTGCTTTATTTCCTTTTGTTGAAGTTGCTGTTGTATATAAATCATTACTTTGTGGACATTTAAATTGTGGTGTTTTATTTAAATCAAGTCTATAATAAGCACCGTAAATAGTAATACCATCACCAATGTCAAAACCACTTCTATCTCCACAAAATCCTATATCTACTAAATATGATGAATAAGTACTTAAATTTGCACTATACCATGTATCTATTGTTGTTTTTATTGCACTTGAATTGGTATTTTTATGAGTTTCAGCATATGTCGATGCACCTGTTGTTCCATACATATACCCTACATATGTAGCATCATTAGAGTTAGTATTAAACGCACTATTACCTATTGAATCTTGTTTGATTAATCTTATACTTCCATCTTCATTTATTCTTACTATTCGCCACAAAATTTCTTTTTTTCCCCATGTAGCGTATTCATTTGTATATGTTGTGCCTTCAAATTGAGAACACTTTTCACCATTTACATCTCCTGAAATAATTGCACCTACACCATTTCTAGCAAGACAAACCTTTGATTCCTTACATTGACTCTCATTTGTCGTTGGATATTCACCTGCACCATTAACATAGACAACCTCATTTCCATTATAAGTACATACATTTACTTTTCCAAATGATACATAGTTATTCTCCACTGCTCCTCTAAAGTAATATGTTGTTTTATTATCTTCGGTATTTGTACTTGTATAATATAGTCCTTTTCCATTTGTATCACTACTTATTTGTGAAAAATCTATATTTGTATCAGGCTGTGCTGTATTATCTTTTAATATTGCTGCTGATAATCTTGTTGTTTTTATTATAGGGTTTTCTGGTGTCACGGTTTCGCTCATATCTTGTACATAATTAATATCAATGGTTAAAGTATTATCTGTTAAGGCTGGTTGAGTTGTTACATTAGAATCATAACTAATTGTTACGTTAAATGTAGAGGTTTGAGATTTTGCTAATTTGTCTCCTTTTTTTATTCCGGTTATTTCAAATTTAATAGCATCACTTCCAGTTTCACTTGCTGTTATATCATTTATTATTGCATCTAATGTTCCTTGATTTGCTACTGTTATTTTGTAGATTATCTTGTCACCTGGACTTTTTAAATCTACATTAAATGTTGCATTTGTTCCTTCTGCTGTTGGTACTTTGGTAATAGTTACTCCACTTGTTTTAGATACTTCTTCTATTTTAGTAAATAGTACTTTCCAAGTTGATGTAATATTTGCTGTACCATTAATAGTTAAGTTTGTTGCAAACGCTGCATACCCTATTGCCATTACACATATTAAACAGCACATCGTTATCATAATTATTTTCTTACTCTTCATATACTTCTCTTCCATTTCTCTCTCCGTATTTTATTTTATCTATACTCATTATACCCCCCCCCCCCTAGGAGTTTTGCAAGTGAAATGTTATCATTTTTTAGACCGTTAATGTAAAGGTATAAATTTCCTAAATTTTAGCAATTAAAAAAGCAACTTTCGTTGCCTTATGTTTACTATAACTTTACTTTAACATTTTGTTTTTCTTTTTCTTCTACTTTAAATAAGTCTTGTTTTTCAAAGCCAAATATCTTAGCTACAATATTAGATGGTACAGATTCAACTAAATTATTAAATCTAGTTACACAACTATTATAATCAAGTCTTGCATTATTAATACTATTTTCAACTTCAATTAAACTGTTTTGTAAACTTAAGAACTGTTCATTAGCTTTTAATTCAGGATAAGCTTCCGCTAGTGCCATAACAGGGCCAAATTTCTTATTAATCTTTTCTGCCTCTTCTACACTGAAACCATTATCATTATAACTATTTCTTAGTTTGACTAATTCTTCCAAAGTACTCTTTTCATGCTTTGCATATCCTTTTACACACTCGATTATATTAGGTAGTAAATCAAATCTTCTTTTTAACAAAACATCTATTGCTGACGCTGACTCTTTTACTGAATTATTAACTCTTATAAAACTATTGTAACCAGCAATCATTACAACCATTAAAATTATTACAATCACTAAACATATATTAATTATCATTATACTTTCCCCTTACTGCTCCTTAATAATCATTTTATTTATATAGCCATCTGCACCATATTCAAATGATACTTCATAATTAACTAAATCAAACCCTTCAAAATCTTTTAAAAGTGCTTTTATTTTAACTATTTCTTGAGAAGAAGTACCATAAGAAGTATCGTTATAAAAAACTTCTATCAAGTGTTTATTATTTGTTTTATTATTAGTCACAACATCATCCAAAGTCCAAGAAACACTTGCTTTAGATGAAGTACCAGCGCTACTTTCATACTTGTAATTAAAGGTTTCTTTTTCGGCTTCTTTTTTTAATTCTTCTTGTTCTTTTTCTATTTTCTCTTTTTGTTTCCTTATTTCTTCTTTAATTGCTTCTTTTTCTTTTCTTTCTGCTTCTTTTTTCATTTTAACATCATTACCAATTCTTAGTGCTAAAGTTACAGTAGCTGCTATAAGTATTACAATAAAAATATATAATACATATTTTCTCTTTATAGTATTGTTTTTCATATTAACTCCTTTTCCTATACTCTATTATTATCTTATCATAATAAAATAAAAAAATGAACTAATTATTATTTTTTAGTTCATTATATAAAATACAAATTAATACTGGTAATGTAAATACACACGGTAATACATATCTAAAATAAGTATTAGCAGGACTTACTACACATACTAAGATAAACGTTAATGAAGGTAATAACGTAACTATATACTTCTTCATTTTATTAACTATTAGCATTCCTATTAATAAAATATGAATCCATACTACCATACCAATATTAGCAATAGTACCTATTACTGGAATATAAGGAAAAGCTTCAGCAATACCTTTTAATCCAACTCTTAAATAAGATAAACTATTATAATGATAATCAAAACCTGCTTCAGGTAGTTTATGATTTAAATCAGTATATACATACCATGCACTTGTATTAGGATAAAAATATCCATACGTATTATTTATAGTAGCATCAATATATACTACTGGTCTTTTAAATAAATACTTAAACCAAACCCGAAAATATTCCATTAATTCTTCATTAGTTGTATATTTGTTAAACTTATTCTTAACTGGGTCAGATAAATCAGTACGATATCGTTCACCTAAATCATCATATCCTAAGACTTTATCAATTACCTTTTTATCTTCATTACTAATTTCATCATCATAATACTTAGCTAATCTTGCAGTTTGTTGAAAAGGTACTGATAAAACTTCTCTAATACTTGTATTAGCAATCTCATAATGAGGTAATAATACTTTATTATATTCAATATACATACCTATATTAAATACAAGTATTAAAAGAACTGGTACCCTTAATTCTTTCTTTAAAATACATATAAAAGGTAACGATAATACTATTGTATAAATTCCATTATTTCTAAATAAAATAATTAGCAATATCAAAACAGCAAATTCTATATATTTTTTAGTACTCCATTTAAACTTTACCATGTCATACAACATAATCACATAAAGAAATACAAGTGATGAAAATATAACATCTTTTACTGCTGTCATGGCATATAAAGGAAATAAAGGAACTAAAGAATAAATACCTAAAACAATAAAAATTAATGTCTTATTTACTTTAATCTTTTTTAAATAATATACTGAATAAGCAAAAATACTTATAACAATACTTAACTGTACTATAGAATATAAAAACATTCCAAAGTTAACATTACCTATTAAATAACCAAACTTAAACAAACCACCTAATAATAAAGTATGAATAAGTGGATTAAAATTAGTAAGAGTTACATTAGGATTTAATAATACTACACTATCCATATATCTAGTGTGCATACCAAGAACTTCTTTTATTTGATTAGCAGCATCATAATTGATAATTACTGGATAAAATGCAATTATATATGGTAAATAACACAATAAAATAACTACAAAACTAAATACAAATGGATGTTTATCAAACAAATCAAATATTTTAGGTAACTTAGTATTACTTATTTTCTTTTTTTTTACTACATCATCAAACAAATGAATACAAGTATTAAACAAGTAATAATATCCAATAAACTTTAATATTGAGAAAATAATTAAAGTAATATTTCCTGTTACTAAAGATGCATTATGTACTACATCATAACTATATCCAAATACCATTAATAAACTAAAAATTATTGAAATGATAGAATACGTTAATTTATTTTCAAATTTAAATAAATATTTTTTATAAAAATATATTAATAAACTTGCTAATACAACATAAGTAATTATCATAGTGTTACTACGTGTAAATTTAAGTTTAGATGTTACTTGAAATAAAAGACTGAAAGTTGTGATTATTCCAAGTACAACACTAATTAAATTAATGTGTTTACTCCACTCTATTTTTTTTACTTTATCATTAAAAATAAATTTTTTTTGAACAAAATAGTTAACCATAAATAGTACTATTTCGATTGGAATTTTAATAATAGTTTCATATATCTTAGTTGCATCATAAATTAAGCTTACTAACGTAGCAGATACAAACATTTGAATTACTACTAATAAATAATATTTAACAAGTGTGGTAGCATCCATAACTTTTTCATTTTTCTTAAATACACTATTTCTATTTAATAAATAATTAATTAATGAAGAAATAATTCTAGCTAAAACGGTAGCAATTAAGATATGGCTACTTACCTTATTACCTTTTAATAAAACAGAAAATACCGTAAATAATGATAAATCTAATGCAAATGATATTCCTGCTGACACAATGTATTTTATAAATACACTATATTTTTTTATGAGTTCTAATATTTTATTCATACTACTTTTTTCCTTGATGTTTTAATATTGCAACTTCTTGTGCTAAAGAAGCTATTTTAGTTTTTTGGTCTGATACTATTTCAGTTAATACAAAAGTAATAAATAGTAATAATCCAAATCCTAAGTAAAAAATAAAGTTAGATACAGTTTTAATTCCGACTGCATTACAAACTAATTGTAAAACATCAGGTATTAAAACAGCAATGATCATTGATAAACTAAATAATAACCAAAGTAAAGCATACTTAATCATTAATTTTCTTTTTACAACGTTATGCCATACATAAATGACAAATAATATTGCAATTATTATAAGAATTGCTACTAATCTTGCTGGCATATTAATCATTTCCTTTCTTAACTGATGTTGCTGCAATAATAATTGCTAAACTAACTTTAATCATATAATAAACCGATTTTATAGGATTAATTGAACTCTTACCATTTTCTCTTTTATTCATTTTAACAGGTATTTCACTTACGTTATACCCTTTCTTTATTACCGTTACAATAGTATCCGGCTCTGGATAATCTATTGGATAATTATTAGCAAATAATTTAATAACATTTTTATTTATAGCTCTAAATCCACTAGTAGGGTCATATATTTTTTTACCTGTTACAAATTCTATTAACCAAGATAAGAAATTAATTCCTATTCTTCTTAATTTAGTAGATTTAAAAGTACTAAGTTCACTTACAAATCTTGAGCCTATTACTATATCGTTACCTTTTTTGATTTCATCAATTAAATCTTTTAAATAAGCTGCATCATGTTGTCCATCGCCATCAAACTGTATAGCAATATCATAATTATTATAATAAGCATATTTATAACCAGTTTGAACAGCACCTCCTATTCCTAAATTAAAAGGTAAATCTATAAAATTAATTTTATTATCTATTAAAACTTGTTTTGTATTATCACGTGAACAGTCATTAATGACAACATAATCTAAAGTAACCCCTTTTATTTTAGTATTCATAATATTATTAACTGTTTTTAAAATGTTTTTTTCTTCGTTGTATGCTGGAATAACTACTAATACTTTCATAATACCTCACTTCTTTTCAAAATTATTCTATCACACCAATAGAAAAAAGCAATATCTTAACTACTTCCTTGACATAAACCTAATTCTATTTATTTACTTCTTTATTAATCCATTTCATAATAACACTTACAATATATTCTTGCTCATTTTTAGTTAAATTATGATTTGGCTCTATATGATGCCACTTATATAGACAACCTCTACAACAAGTAGCAGTAGCGTGTTGAGCAATAAATACAGGGTGTCCACGCATAGGAGTTTGCTTCCCATCATTAGGTAAATTACATGGTGCTAATCTTTTAGAAACAAAGTCTTCTGCATGACTTTTTATTTTATCAATGCCCTTTTCTTTTACATATAAAATATCTTTCTCTTTAAGTTTAAATCCACTTCTAAATTTAGATTTTGATAGTTTTTCAAATAAGTTATCTATATTACTGTTTATCACTATAATCACCAAAATATATATATCAAAATAAGTATAAAATTTCAATTAAAAACCCACATTACGTGGGTTTATAGTAATCAGTAGTCTCCCAGTCCTACATGTATTCTTTCGGTACAACCTACTCAGACTCGTACAACAACGAGTGTTAGCGAAAGAAGAAAATTTTCGCCCTTAATTACTCAACTATTATTATATGGTCACCAGTCATCGTTTTTTGTCGATACTAGTAACTAATAAAATTGAAATTGATTTCTCCATCTCAATTA
The DNA here is from genome assembly GCA_934155645.1 of uncultured Bacilli bacterium. Lineage (GTDB taxonomy): Bacteria > Bacillota_I > Bacilli_A > RF39 > UBA660 > RGIG3091. The sequence continues at coordinate 75,645 of CAKPHC010000001.1, forward strand.
GTAATGCGTATTATACTACAAATTTTACAAACTGTCAACAATACACATTACACATTTAGTATATAGTATATAAATAGATTTTTCAATCAATTGTTAAATTAATTTAACTCTATTTACATTACTTATCACACATTTATAATAAAAAAGCATCGATTTCTCAATGCTAAATTCAATATGGTGGAGCATAGCGGGATCGAACCGCTGACCTCCACGGTGCAAACGTGGCGCTCTCCCAGCTGAGCTAATGCCCCATACGAGTTGTAATTCAACTCAGTGATAACATCATAACACTTAGAATATTAAGTTGTCAATACATTTTAATCTAAAATAATAAAATCTTTATCTTTATGAGGCTCTTCAAACAACAAATCACGATAATTTTGCTGTCTTAAAGCTTCATATACTACTATTGCAACACAATTAGATAGATTTAATGCCCTAACATTACTTGTCATCGGAATACGCATACATCTATCTAAATCATGTCTTAATATTCCTTTTGGAATACCAGTTGATTCTTTACCAAATATTAAGTAAATATTCTCATCCTTGTTAGAATAATCAAAACTAGTATGAGGTTTATGACCATATCTAGTAAAATAATAATACGTTCCTTTATTCTTACTTGCAAAATCATCAAAATTCTTATAAACAGTATAATCTAATTTATCTATATAATTAACACCACTTCTTATTAAATGCTTTTCATCAAGTGAAAAACCAAGTGGTTCAATCAAATGTAATTTGGTACCAGTAGCAACACAAGTACGCATAATATTACCAGTATTGCCAGGTATTTCTGGTTCATATAATACAACATTTAACATTTTTTAATCACCTTGTACTTCGTATTCATCTAATATTTGTTCAATATCACTTATTAATAAATTACTGTTTGCAGTTCTACTCTTAAAATCTATTACTTTACCATCTTCAAATAACATTATAGCAGGATAAGAATATATCTTATTACCAGTAACATATTTATCATTTAATTCTTTTAATAATAATTCTTTATCTTGAACATCTGTAATATTAAAGTATACAATTTTATCTTTTAAATGCCTTGTTTGGATTATTTTCTTTAAATCAAGTTCTAGATTTCTACAATCTTCATTATCAGCAACACCCATATAAATAATTACTGATTGATTATCATTTATATAATTATGAACTTCATTATATCTAACTTCACTAATAACTCCTTTTAAAACTGGAATAGTTTTAGCATAATCTTGATATGACATATACCAACTTCTTAAGAAAAACGCTAAAGCAATTGAAATAACAAATATTATTCCTACAATAACATAATTCTTCTTAGGAATTACTTTTTTCTCTTCTTTAATTATCTTCTTACTCTTAACCATATAATCATATCCTTTCACATATATTAGTATAACAAAAAAATGATGAAAAAACAAATTAGTTTTCATCATTTTAATTTATATTATTGGTTTTTAGCATCTGCCTTTTTTCTTAATTCTGTATTTAGAATTCTTTTTCTAATTCTTATACTTAAAGGTGTAATTTCTACTAATTCGTCTGAATTAATATAGTCTAGTGCATATTCCAAAGGAATTGGTCTAGGGCGTTTTAATACTACTGTTTTATCACTACCAGCAGCACGCATATTAGTTAATTGTTTACCTTTTACAACGTTAACTGCTAAGTCATTATCTCTATTATGTTCACCAACTACCATACCTTCGTAAACTTCAGTACCTGGTTCAATAAACATAACACCACGTTCTTCAAGTGAACCTAATGCATAAGCTGTTGCTTTACCATTTTCCATAGAAACAAGAACACCAATACTACGTTCTCCTACTTCTACATTAGCAACTGGACGATATTCTTTAAATGTATGGTTAATAATACCATAACCTTTAGTTAATGTTAAAAAGTTTGTAGTAAATCCAATTAATCCACGTGAAGGGATAGTATAAACAATCTTAACTTGTCCATTAACATTAGTCATACTTTCCATAATAGCACCACGAGTACCTAATTGTTCAATAACTGTACCTATTGTATCTTCAGGAGCATCAATCATTAATTCTTCATATGGTTCCATTTTAACACCATTTTCTTCTTTAACAATTACTGCAGGTTTTGATACTTGTAATTCAAATCCTTCTCTACGCATATTCTCAATTAAAATACCTAAGTGTAGTTCACCACGTCCTGATACAATCCATGACTCACTATCATTTTGTTTAACTTTTAAACTTACATCTCTTTGTGTTTCTTTAATTAAACGTTCTTCTATTTTTCTTGCTGTTAATATTTTACCTTCTCTACCAACAAATGGAGAAGTATTAACACCAAAAGTCATTTGAAGAGTTGGTTCATCTATATGTAATATTGGTAATGGATTTCTTTTTCCTACTTCACATAAAGTTTCACCTACTGAAATATCCATAAGTCCTGCTACAGCACATATATCTCCTGCTTCTGCTTCTTCTATTTCAATTCTTTTTAATCCTAGGTATCCAAATAGTTTTTGTACTCTAAATTGTTTAACTGAACCATCAAGTCTCATACAATCAACCATTTGGCCTACTCTAATTTTACCATTATGAACTCTACCAATACCAATTCTTCCTACATAATCATTATAATCTAATAATGCTGGTTGGAATTGTAAATCAAGATTAGGGTCCCCACTTGGTGCAGGTATCTCACTAATAATTAAATCAAGTAATTCAGTAAATCCTGGTGTTTGTGTACTTAAATCATCACTTAAACTACAAGTTCCATTAATAGCAGATGCATAAACTACTTTAAAGTCTAGCCAATCTTCATCAGCACCTAAGTCAATAAACAAATCTAATACTTCATCAAGTACTTCTTTACATCTTGCAGATTCTTTATCTACCTTGTTAATTACAACAATTGGTTTTACATGTGCTTCTAGTGCTTTCTTTAATACGAATCTAGTTTGAGGCATAGTACCTTCATAAGCATCAACTACTAACAAAACACCATCAACCATGTTCATAATACGTTCTACTTCGCCACCGAAGTCAGCATGTCCAGGAGTATCTAATATATTAATACGATATCCATTATAATCTACTGCTGTAGTTTTAGCTAAAATAGTAATACCACGTTCTTTTTCTATTTGGTTAGAATCCATAGTAACATTACTTAAATCTTCATTATCACGAAATGTTCCACTTGTTTTTAATATTTCATCTACTAATGTAGTTTTACCATGGTCAACATGCGCTATAATTGCTATATTTCTTTTTTTCATAATTACACTTCCCTCGTAAAAACTTTCTAAATTATACCACAAATTATGAGAAAATCAATATTTTAAGCATAGAAAAAATCTATATAGCATAGATTTTTACTTTAACTTATAATATTCACTCTTTAACCAATTACTAAGATTATTTAAATAAGATACTTGTAATGTCTTATAAAATAATAAGTCATCATAAGAAATATTGGTACTACTAAAAAATGAATCAAAATGCAATTTTTTCAAATTATTAAGCTGCATTTCAGCGTTATTAGTTCTATCTTCATTGTTACTTATTAAGAAAGATGAATAACCATAAAATCTTGAAATACAAGTCTCATTTTTCATTTTTGAAATTATGTTATTTAGTTCTTTTTTAGTTATTTTTTGCTTATTTCTATATTCTACTATAATATTAGGCTCAGTATAATTAACAAAATCAGTTAATTCAAGGTAACACATTCTAATGTCTTTTACTAAATCATTTAAAAATCTTTGATAATCAGCATCTTCTATCGAAAAATCAGATAATTCCCACCAAAAAAATTCTTCATTATCATAAGTTATTTCTGTCATATTATTTTTTATACTAATAAGATTATCATCATATGCTGTCCACAAGCTATTATTTTGGTTTATCATAATTGTATCTTTGTTAATAATTTTATAAAGTAACAATATAACCATTAAAATAGCTATCGCACTTACTACTAGAATTAAATATTTTCTTTTTTTCATAAACAACTTCTCCTTAGAAACATATTTTACACAAGACTTAAAGTTTAAATATTATAACTACATTTATTACTATAAGATTATCATAATTTTATTATCATTACAATGTATAAAGCTAATATAAAAGTATCAATATATAATGGTGATTTTATGAATAATAATTCAATCTGGTTAAAAGGAATTAAACCAAAGTTAATGCCCCCATTAAAAACCGATATAACTACTGACATATTAATTATTGGAGGAGGTATTACAGGTATAACTACTTGTTTTTATCTAAAAGATTCTAATCTTGACATTACTCTTATAGAAAGTAATAGAATTGCTCATGCTACATCAGCTAAAACTACTGGTAAATTAACCTACTTACAAGATAATATTCCTAATAAAGTTAAAAAAATATATGGCACAAACGCCGCTAAAGATTATATAGAAAGTCAAAAATATGCAATTGAATTAGTTAAAGACAATATTTTGAATCATAATATAAAATGTAATTTTGAAAGTAATAATTCTTACCTTTTTACAGATTTAAATACTAATATTACTAAAATTAACTCCACAATCAAAATACTATCTAAAGCCAAAATAGATTACAAAATAAGTAAAAATTTACCTATTAAATATCCTTGTAAATACAATGTAAAAGTAACTAATACAGCTGTATTCCATCCAGTTAAATATATCTTAGGGCTTAAAGATACCCTATTAGACAAGAAAAATATTCATATATATGAAAAAACTAAAGCAGTAAATTTAAGTAAAGATGAAGATTATTACATAATTAAAACTAATTCTAATACTATTAAAGCTAAAAAAGTAGTACTAGCATGTCACTATCCTTTCTTCCTAGTACCAAAACTTTTCCCATTTAAAACCTATCTAGAAAAATCCTATTTAGTAAGTGGAATTGTTGATAAAAACAAAATGTTTAACGCAATAACTATTGATGGAAAACACTCGATAAGATATTACTCATCTAATAAAGACTATATCATATATGTAGGTAAACCCAATACCCTAGGCAATAACATGGATAATCAAAAAAACTTTAATGATATAATTTGGCATATGAAATCAAATCTTACTAAAGATATAAAATACTACTGGTTCAATTATGATGTTATGACACCAGATAGTCTTCCTATTATTGGGTATTATGAAAAGGATAATCCTAATTTATTAATAGGAACAGGGTATAATACTTGGGGTATGACTAACGGAAGCTTAGCTGGAAAAATACTTAGTGACTTAATACTAGGAAAAGAAAATAAGTATAGCTATCTATTTGACCCTAATAGAGCATCATCTACTACAAAAATATTAAATACAATTGGATATAATATTGAAAATGGCATAACATACATAAAATCAAAATTAAAAAAGAAATATCCGTTCTACTCTAAAAACGTTAAAATAGAAAATCGTAACGGCTTAAGATGTGGAATTTATATTGACGAAGATAAAAAAGAACACGTTGTATCAAATACTTGTCCTCATATGAAATGTAACCTAATATTTAATGAAATAGATAAAACTTGGGATTGTCCTTGTCATGGTTCTAGATTTGATATTGATGGAAAATCAATTAAAGGTCCAAGTGTTTATAATATAAGTATAAAATAATACGTCTATGTATTATTTTTTTTAATTCTAAAAAAATTCTTAAGCATTTTATAAATCCAAGAAACAACTAAAACAGCTAATAAAATTATAATAGGTACCTTTAATCTTGAAGTAACTTGTTTTAAAATTACCCAGTTATTTCCAAGTGCATATCCAAAATAAACAAAAACAAAAGTCCAAGGAATACTACCAATAATTGTATAAAGTAAAAATCTTTTAAAAGATAATCTAGCAATTCCTATAGGAAGAGAAACTAAAGTTCTTACAATAGGAACATTTCTACCTATACATGCTGCAATAAGTCCATATTTATTAAACCAAGAATTACTCTTTTCCACTTCGTTATCTTTCATAAAAAAGTATTTTCCATATTTCATAGCAAATCCTTTACCACCAAAATATCCCATATAATAAATAATAATGGCACAGAAAACACTACCTAAAAGTCCGGTTATGAAAGCTCCCCAAAATGAAAATACACCCTGTCCTGCTAATATCCCACCAGTAGCAAGAATAAGTTCACTTGGAATTATAATTATTACCGCTTCTAATACCATTCCTAAAAACATTCCTAAATATCCAAAATTACCAATTAAACTTAATACATAATTATCCACAGTATCACCTAATTAAAATATATGATTTAATATTATTTCCATGAAACTATTTGACCATAGATATTTATTATCATATAATTGTATAAGATAGAAATAAGAAAGGAAATATTATGACAGAAAAATTAGTTAACTTTTTTGTAAAACTCTTTGGAGGAAACAAAAATAATGAAATAGGAAAAATAGCAATAATAGCAATCTTATCAATGCTACCAATTATAGAACTACGTGGAGGATTAATTGCAGCAGCATTATTAAATCTAGATGGATTACTAAGTTTTATCGTATGCTATATCTTTAATCTTTTACCAATTCCATTTATTCTATTATTAATTAGATGGATATTTAAACAATTTAAAAAGACTAAACGTCTAGGTAAAATAGTAGATAAAATGGAAGATAAGGTAGAAAAGAAAAAAGGTCAGATAGAAAAATATGGTTATTGGGGATTATTCTTATTTGTAGCAATACCTCTTCCTGGAACTGGAGCATGGACAGGTGCTTTAATAGCAGCCATGTTAGATATGGATAAAAAGAAATCGTTCTTAGCTATTGCATTAGGCGTTGCTGGCGCTGGACTTATTATGATGATATTATCTTATGGATTATTAAAAGGAATCATTGGATAGAAAAAACTTTACATTTTTTGTAAAGTCTTTTTTTAATCTAAATAATATGAAGTATGAAGCAATACTCTACTAATTAGTTGTTCACCTTGATAAGTAGATAAATAAGTCTCATATCCACCAGATGCAACTCTATTAGAAGTAACTATAAACTTTTTACCTTGCAATGCATTTTCATTAGACCAAATATCAATAACAACTTTATTGTTTTCAACATACCCAACAATATATATTGGATAATCATATTGATTTTTAAATTGATAATCTACCCAATCTCCACCTACAGTAGCATCTTGTCCCTTTGAAACATAATTAACTGCATAACCATGATTATATCTCATAACCGTTTGTAACCCGGCTAGTAATTGAGCATTATAAAGTGTAGTAGATACTTGACATACTCCACCACCACAGCCATATCCAGAACTTGATTGAACTGGTGCTACCTTATATCCATTAGCACATGTATATGGTCCTACCACTTGCCTAAAAGAAAACAATTGGTCTTTCTCGAGCATAACACCATTAAGTTTACTTACTGCTATTTCAATATTTTGTCCCCTATTACCATAATTATTAAAATCCGTTGAGAAAGTAGATATTTTCTTATTTATTAAAGATAATCTAGTTTCTTTCTTTTTGATTACTGACCCAGATACTTCTATATTGAAATCATTATTATCACTAATAAACTTATCTTTTTCATTATTTAAATAACTGATTAGATTCTCCTTAGTTGTTTCAACATCCATTTTATATCCATCACTACCAGAATCAAATATTAAATTATGTTCAGCATTTAATACTAATTTTTCTTCTTTAACATCACTATTAACTTTACTTGCTAAATCCTTTATTATTAAATCAATCTTTTCATTAACAAAATTAACATCTAATGAATATTTTCTTAGTAATTCACCTTTTATCATTTTAATCTTATCAGAATATGAAGTACTTTTACTATCATCTTTTATTTTATTAATAACAGAATCAACATCTATAACCGGTTCAAAATCTTTTAATTTATATTTAACTGTTTTTCCATTATATATAAAACTTATATCTTTGTTTAACGCATTATTAACTAAATCATTAATTTTTCCCTCTAATTTATCAAAATCAATATTTGAAAAACTATAATCATTAATATAAGTACTTTTATATGTTTTATTTTGATATTCAATCATTAACTCTTTATAGTAAATAGATATAAATAATCCTGAAGTCAGTGAGAGTACACCTATACAAGCTAAAATAATTATAACTATATATTTAGACTTCCTCTTTTGCATACCCTCTGCTCCTATTCTATCATATATAGTATATTATATCTTACTTTCTGTATCAATATAAAAACAATTACTTTACATCAAAAAAGAAGAAACATTACATTTCTTCCTTCATCTAACATTTATAAAATTTTTATTTCTTTTTACTTTTTTCTTTTTCAGTCTTATATTCTTCTTCGATTGCTCTGATATAGTTATCTGAGTAAGGATTCTTTTTAATTAAACTTACACCTGTTGCTAAAGCTGAAACAGTTGCTGCTATAGCAATTGCAACAGAACAGTCCATACCTGCTGCTAATCCATCAACTGCTGCAAATATTGCACTTCCTGATAAAGCTCCTAAGCTTGCACAAGATACCATAATACGTTTATTTTCCCATTTTTCTTCTTTTTCCTTGTTCTCCCAGAATCTTTCAATATCATCTTTTTTAAAACTGTAATGATCTGTTAGTATCTTCGAAAAATTAACTTTCAAATTATTTACTTTTTTCATTTTTCTCCCTCTCTCCTCACGAGATGTCTGTTATCATACCATAAATGTCCATTTTTGTCAATTACTTAGATAGTATTAAGCTCAGCATCATAAGGTAATTCTATAGTAACACTAGTACCATTATACTTTTCTGATTCATATTTTAAAACACCGTTATGTCTATTTATTACATCAAAAGATAAATTAACACCTATTCCAGTTCCATTAAATTTAGTCGTATAGAAAGCTTCACCTAAATGATTTAATTCTTCACTAGTCATACCTATTCCATTATCACTAATAACAATTACTATCTTATTATCAATAACTTTCATACTTATGGATATAGCTAACTTTTGTCCATCTATCTTAGCTTCCATACTATTCTTTACAATGTTTATAAGTACTTGTTTTAACCTATTATAATCAGCCATAATATAAACTTCATCATCCATTATATCAAGATTCATTTCTATATCATTATCCCTTAACAATATACCAATTGACCTTGTAAAATCTTCCAAAAGCATAACTATATCAATAATATCTTTCTCTATTTTAACCTTAGAATAATCTAAATAATCATCCATAAGTGACAAAGTTCTATTAATTTCACTTTTAATAATAGGAATATATTTCTCTAACTTAGCTCTATTATCAATATTAATCATATCTAAATATCCCTTACATACCGCTATTGGATTCTTTATTTCATGAGTTATTTTAAATAAAGAATTTCTAATCGTTTTTTCCTTTTCTAATTCCCTAATCGCACTATTTAATGATATAAAATCCTCTATTTTTTGAACTAACTTATAATAAAATGAACTTGCTATATAAAAGATAGATATAGTAAGAATTATTTTTAATAAATTAAACCATATATTATTTAAAGGACTTATAAAAAAGAAAGTTAAAAAAGATATATTAAAAGCTTTTAATACTGTAAAACTATTAATTATATAACTAGAGGTAATGTTTTTTCTGTAAGATATTATATATATAAGAAAATAAGTAACATATTCAAAAATAACAAGGATAGGACTATATCCAAACATAATCATTGAGTATATAACTAAAATAATAGATATAACTACAGCAATGCCTTTTCTTCCTTTTAAGTATGCAAATAAAAGAGGAATATTTAAAAGAATAGAAACATAGCAGTCATTTTTAAAGTATCCATATCGTGTTAATAAAAACAATGATAATAAAAGACTAAATTCAAAGTATCGATTAATTAAAATCTTATTATTGTTTCTTTGATATGAAATACAAATAAGATATAAAAATAGCGGAAATAATAAAAGAACTGTATTTAATATATAACCATCAAAAAACCTCATATAATGCCTTCTTTCTATTAACATTATATGAGATTAATTTGTCGAAATTTGTCGAATTGTGTCAAAATATCACGATTATTTTAAATCATCAATATATTTCTTTAATTGTTTAGAATTTGGTCCTAAAATTATTTTTAATTGATTATCAATCTCTACTATTCCTTTAGCACCTAATTTCTGAATTGCTTCCTTATCTACTATTGATATATCTTTTAAAGTTACTTTAAATCTAGATAAATTAACTTCTGTTGCTAGTATATTATCCTTTCCACCAAGGTAATCTACTAACTTATTTAATTGTAAATGTGCATCCTTCTTTCCAGCTTTTAATACTGCTAAAAGAATGATAAACACAACTACTAAAATAATTATATATTCTATTTTCATCTTTCTTCACCACAATCATTATACTATAATATGTTATTTTTTCAAAATTATTTATTACGAACTTTCTTTATAATTTGTACTAAATCTAATATAAACAATAAAACTAACAAAGATGTCATAATGTATGGAATGTAATTCGTACCAGTGTTACTAGTAGTAGAAGTAGTATCATTATTACTTACTTTAATTCTTATTTGATATACACTGCTATTACCATCTTCATCACTTACTATAATTTTGATAATACTTCCATCTTTTAAATTTTCATTACCAACAATCTCTGTAGTATAACCATTATCATTAAAAGCAATAATATTTAATGACTTTTCTTTACCTATCGTTAAAGTATACTCAAATATTTCTTTATTAAATTTAATGTCATATCCATCAATTTTTAAATTATCTAGATATAATTTTTCTAAAACTTTATCCTCTTTTACGACAATTATTTTATAAATTTTCTCACTATTATCTTCTGCTTTTACTGTTATCGTTACAATATTCTTACCTATCTTAAAATTTTCATTACCAGTTATTTCTACTTTAGAAGTATCAAGTTCAGGTATAGCTTCAATATCAAGACTATCAACATCTTTTCCAACTTTATACTCATAATCAACTACATCTTTTTCAAAGTCTATATCTTTTCCATCAATTGTTAAAGATTTCAAATATGCATTAGCATTTCTATTATCAGGTCTGTTTATAGTAATTAAATAACTCTTACTTCCACCATCTTCACTAGTAACAGTAATAGTAAATTCATTTTTGCCATACTCCAAAGTCTTTTCTCCAGTACCAGTTACAGTTACTTTCGAATTACTAGGAGTAGCTTTAATAATTACTTTATCACTATCAACAACAGCAGTATAGTTAGTTACATTACTAGAAAACTTAGGAGATAAATTACCTTTATCAATAGTAAGATTACTTAAAGATACATCAGTACTTTTCTCTTTATTAACAGTAATTCTATAAGTTTTAGTACTTCCAGATTCAGAAGTGACTACTATTTTAAATGTTTCACTATCCTTAGTTAAAGTTTTAAGCCCAGCGCCAGTTACTGTAGCTTTAGAAGCTGCAACTGCTGAAATATTAATTTTATCAGATTTAGTATTAACTACATAAATAGTTATATTACTCCTAAATGCAGGACTTAAACTACAATTATTACAATCACTAACACTTAAAGAACTTAAAGTATTATCATCGGAATTAAAACTAACATTAATAGATTTATTTCCTAAAGAAACACTATTATAATTATCATCACCCATAACTATATTATTAAAACTAATTGTACTGCTACCAACAGCACCACTACTAGCTTTAACCCTAAAAGTAGCTATTGTAAAACTACTAACTTTGTCTTTGCTTTGACGTATCAAGTTAATATCACTAACACTAAAATTAGAATCAAAAGATGTCCAATTACTTTTATCATATGATGAACTAACTATTGATAAATAATTACCAACTTTAGCCGTTCCTGCTATATCAGTCGGTACAAAATCTAAATTACTAACTGATAAACTACAACTTGTTTCTTCATTACTATTAAGTTTTGTTTTATCACAACTAATATTAATATCATTACTTGCTAAGACACAGTCTGGTATCAAAAATAAAAATAATACTAATATAATAATTCCTACTTTATTTCTAAAACTCATAACAATCCCTCTATTCTTTACTATCTATATAATAACAAAAAACGACATAAAAGTAAATTATTCATTATTATTAAATTAAAAGAATATTATAAATTATAGGTATTAATACGACACCAGATATAAGAAGTCGAATATCTTATAATAGAAAAAGATAAAAAGGAGTTGATTAGATGGGTGAAAATTGCTGCTGCTTTACTAAAACATTAAAAATAATTGACCTACTACAACGTAGTGCAGAAAAAGAAGAATGCTTTGATAATACTTGTAGTAGACCATTTTTAGGAGTAGAAATACCATCATTATGTCTAAACACAAGACCTATAACCTTTTATGGGTGCGATAATAACTTAATACAATTAAACTATTCTACTACTATTAATGGTGAAACAAGTACAGGTACAAGTGGCATATTTAGAATTGAAAAAGTAGATGATGGTTGTGTTGTAGTATCTATTCTTATAGCTAATCCAGATACAGAAGATACTACTAGACCATATATAACTACTAGGAATACAGCAACTATTAATTTAGGTTGTGTATGCGCTATAAAATGTTTAGGCGATACTATCGTTGATTTATAGAAAGGGGGATAAAATATGTGTGGAAATAATAATGAATGTTCTTGTTCTTTTATAAAAACTTTAGAATTAATCCTTACCCTTCAACAAAAAGGTGAAGTATGTGATGTTAATAACGGTTGTAGTAAACCTTTTTTAGGACCAATATTAAATAGTGTATGTCTAAATACAAGACCAATAACACTATATAGTTGTTGTACACATGCATTATGGTCTATGCCATATACTTTAAATGGAACTCAAGGAAATAGTACAGTATTTAGAATAGAAAACTTAGATGACAATTGTGCAACATTTAGAGTTCTAGCACCTAATCCAAATGTTGATGAACAAGAAACATTCCCTTATGTAGCAACTAATGATTACTTCACTATTAATTTAAAATGTGTTGGTGCAATTAAATGCTTAGGTGACACATACATAAGTGGAGTATAAAAGACCTTAGGTCTTTTTCTTTTAAAAAAAAAGCAACTATGTTGCTTAAGATTTTACCTTTATCTCTACTACATCATCTAAATTAATTGTCCTACCATCATTAGTTAATAAACGTTCCCCTACTTTACCAACTAGTCTTGTATTAAATACTTCATTTCTAGTCTTAACTTCAACTGGTACATTAAATACATATTCTTTATTCTTTAACATGTTATTAACAGCACCTCTAAAACTAGTATTATCATCATATGTATTATTTTCTACACGATTATAAGTATTAGTTTGTAAATTGCTTTCATATTTAGAATAAAAAACATTTTTATTATTTTCTATTCTTTTATTAGGACTGTTCTTAAAAATAGAAGGTAATTCCTTTTTCATAACATCACTCTTTCTATAAATATATTATGTATTTGATAAATAAAGATTACTAAAAATTGCCATAATAATAATGGTGATTATATGCATAGAAAATATAAATTAGATAAAATTTTAATCTTATGTGTTTCAATATTTTTTATAATTAGTATATTATCTATATATTCAGCATCTATGTATTTATCCCCTACTTTAGGAAATTTGGCTTTAAAACAGGGATTATGGTATTTAATAGGAGCAATTATAATATTTCTGGTTATAAAATTTAAGAATAATCTTTTCTATAAATATAGTTGGTATATATATTTAATTAATGTCATCTTACTAGTAGGACTTCTCTTTCTAGCACCTGATATTAATGGAAGTAAATGTTGGTATATCATTAAAGGTATAGGAAGTATTCAACCAAGTGAATTTATGAAGATATCTCTTATTTTAATTCTTGCAAAAGTAATAGATAATTTTAAAAAGAAAAAAAGAAAAGCAACCTTAAAAGATGAATTTGTTTTGTTGATTAAAGTATTTTGTATCGTATTAATTCCAAGCATTTTAACTTTTTTAGAACCAGATACTGGTGCGGTAATTATATACTTAATTATTACTTTAACTATGTTATTTATAAGTGGTATAAGTATTATTTGGTATATAATGTTAGGAATAATAGTAGCAATCACTGGAAGCATTTTTCTTTATTTGTATTTTGTTAAACAAGATACATTTATAAGTATCTTCGGTAGTAACTTTTTCTATCGTATGGACCGAATCATCAATTGGAAAAGCGGTAGTGGAATGCAGTTAGAAAACTCTTTAGCCGCAATCGGATCAAGTTATATAAAAGGACATGGTTTTAATAAAACTCCACTATATTTTCCGGAAGCAGGTACAGATTTTATATTCTCGGTATATGCCTCTAACTTCGGTTTAATTGGTTCTGTATTTTTAATAGGAATTATTATGTTATTTGATTTGCACATCATAAATATTGGTAAAGAAACAGTAAATAGAATTGATAAATATGTAGTATCAGGTATTATAGGTATATTCATATATCAACAAATTCAAAATATTGGTATGACTATAGGCATGTTACCAATAACAGGTATTACTCTTCCATTTATAAGTTATGGAGGAAGTAGCTTAATATCATATATGATTATAATAGGTCTATTGCTAAATATTTATAATAACAAAGAAAAAAAGATAAGATATTAAAAATTATAAAAAGAATCAAACATAATGTTTGATTCTTTTGCGTTTTACTTAATATCACTATAATTCATTTCAATTACTGGTCTAACTCCCACTGATGGAGTTCTAGCTCCTGCAAGGTCAAGATAACCATCACTTCTGATATTCAAATTTGTTGTACCAGATGTAAATTCAATCCAATATGATGTTGAATATACCCAGCTAGGTGCGTTTAGGCAATAATTATTCGAAGCGTCATTAACACATCCAAGGTTCTCCAATTCTGATCCGGTTATATATCTTACATTAGTTACGTTTGCACCCAGTCTTCGCAAATATACTCTATACGTATTTAAGTGACTTTGAACATCACCATAACCTACTCCACCATATGCAGTTACACCTTCTTTGTATCCTACTACATTTGAGTCTTGCTTACCAGTTCCTTTATATGTAGTATTAACATCTCCAGTATTTACATCCAAATTATATTTAGCAAGCGCAGCAAAAGAAGTAGTACCATTTACAGAAATTATATAGAAAGCTTCATCGCCTATTTTAAATTCTGAACCCACCGTATATTTATCACCAACAAATTGCATAGTTATATCATTACTTGGGTTTATTGTTATATCCTCATCAGTAATAGTTTGTCCTACATCTTGAACAAAGTTTATAGACAATGTTAATTTATTATCTACATAAACTGGTTGACTAGTTATGCTAGAATCATAGTCAATTGTCACTGCAAAAAAAGTTTCATTATTACTTTTTAACTTAGTACCTTTTTTAATATTTGCTACACTAAATTTAATAGCATCACTTCCAGTTTCACCTGCAGTAATGTCATTTACTATTGCATCCAGTGTGCCTTTATTCTTTATATAAATAAAATAAATTATCTCATCACCAGGACTTTCTAAGTCAACATTAAATGTAACTGTTGTACCACTCGCTGTTGGTGCTGAAATTTCAGTAACATTACCTGTACTGCTAAACTTTTGAATTTTAGTAAATTCTATATCCCAAGTTGACTCAATACTTGCTGTACCATTAACTGTTAATTGTGTTGCAAAAGCTGCATACGCTACTGCCATCACACATATTAAACAACACATAGTTGTTATAATTATTTTCTTTGTCTTCATATATTTTTCTTTCATCCTCATCTCTCCAAACTTTATTTTATCTATAATCATTATACCCCCCCCCCCTAGGGTTTTTGCAAGAAGGAAATGTTATCATTTTTTGATTTTTTTATAAAAATAGACAATATTTACCACTTCTATACACTAGTATCTACTATCTACTAAATTATAACCCTAAATTGGGTAGAATTTTGTTGGTAAATTTTACCAATTAAAGCAATAAAAAAAGACAACCTTTTTAATTTGTTGCCTTTCATTATTTATTCATAGCTTCTCTAACTTTTTTTCTATTTATTCGTTGCTTATCTTTGTATTCCTTGTCTCTTTTTCTACTTTCTTTTCTATCGATAGATGGACTAGCTAAAACTTTTTCATAAACTTCTTTTAATTGTTTACCAATTATTCTTAAGTCCCTTGAACACGCTACTTTATAACCTTCTTCAGTTAAATCAGGTAACTTTCCTTCAAGTATATCCACTATCTTTATTTCAAATTCATCTACATCTTTTGCTTTATATACATTAACTCCATCTTCTAACCACTCATCAAATACTGGAATATCTCTAATTAATGCTTTTTCTTTACATGCACATGCCTCTAATATTGGAATTCCTTCTGTCTCCTCTAATGTTGGGAATATATATAAATCTGCTCCATTCATCGCATTAATAATCATCTCTTGCTCAACATATCCTGCAAAAGTCAAGTTAGGAAGTTCAGTTTTAACTGCTTTTCTTATCTTATCAGGAACAGTATATAAAGGAGTAAAACCAAACCAAATAAACTTATATTGAGGTAGCCTTTTAGCTAATTCTACAAAGTCTAATATTCCTTTTCTTTCTAAATATAATCCTATTCCCATTACTACTTTATCTTCTTTTTTATATCCATAAGTCTTTCTAAAGATATCACCTAGTTTTTTATCTGTTACAAATTTCTCTATTTCAATACCATTAGAAATAGCTGTAATATCTCTATGCATATGATATCCATCCAACAATCTTTTAGAATATGGTGTTGGAGTTATAATATGATCTCCTAACTTATAACAAGTTACTATCCATTTTTTAAAGATTGGTGCGATTTGATTAGAAAATAGAAAACTATTTCTAAAATCTTCCTCAGTTGAATGAGCATGGTATACGACCTTCTTTCCATTCTTTTTAGATGCTTGTGCTAAAGCAAAAGACTTAGGTCCATATGTATTAATATGAACTATATCATAATCATCATCTGGATCTAAAGTATAGCTAACATTTACATAATCAAGTGCTTTCATTTGATGTTTGATAGCTTTACCTAATCCACTTTTCCCTATATGTTCAAGTCCTTCTGTATATAATAATACTTTCATTATTCACCTCTTATATTTGTTACTTTAATTATACACAGAAGATTTAAAAAAATCCATACTATTTTAAAGTAGACCTTAAACTCTCAATAGCATTTTTCTCTATTCTAGAAATTTGAGCTTGGCTTATACCTAATTCACTTGCTATTTCCATTTGTGTTTTACCCATTACAAATCTTTGGTCTAAGATAAATTTTTCCCTTTCTGCTAAGTTATCAATCGCATCACTAACAGATAACTTTACATCCAAATCATTATTTTTAATTGTCTTATCTTCTATTTGGTCACACAAATAAATTGTATCTCCCCCATCAGAATATATAGGTTCAAAAATGCTTATAGGGTCGCGCATAGAATCTAAAGCATTAATAACATCATAATTAGAAACGCCAAGTATTTTAGCAATTTCATCAGTAGTAGGTTCAATACCTTTCTCTAGTATAAATTCATCTTTTACTTTTAAAGTTTTATATGCCAAATCTTTTAAAGACCTGCTAACTCTTATACTGTTATTATCTCTCAAATATCTTCTTACTTCACCTTGAATCATAGGAACACAATAAGTAGAAAACTTAACTCCATAAGATAAATCAAAATTATCTATGGCTTTTAAAAGTCCAATACATCCTATTTGGAATAAATCATCCATATTTTCTTCTCTTTTAGAGAATTTCTTTAGAATTGATAATACTAGTTTTAAGTTACCATTTACTAGTTCATCTCTAACAGATTCATCTCCAGATTTTAATCTTTGGAATAATTCTTCCATTTCTTCACTACTTAATACTTTAATATTTGCTGTATTCACGCCACTGATTTCAACTTTGTGACGTGCCATAATTATTTATCCCTCCCATTTTATAATGAGAGATACTAATTTATTTTATACATTAACTTGATTATTAAAAATTAAACTTATATAATAATAAGTCAAGAAAGAAAGTGATATCAATGGAAGAAATAATTGAACAATCAATAGAATATCTTAAAACTACTGAAGATAAAGACTGGGATATATTTATTAATAAACATGTTTGTATTGTTGATAACGATATCTTAAAAGAATATGTCCTAGAAGTAAGAAAAGACTTAATAAGTTGCATTAACAGAATGAAATTAACAACATTTCCTTTAGTAAGACTTAAAAAGAATTATTTTAGTATGGATAGAGTTGAAGCTTTTATATCTTATTTTAACGATGAAAAAGAATGCCTTATAAATTTGAAAAAATTCTTACGTTCTAATTATACCGATTCATCTAATCTTACACCATGCCAAATATCTGGTTTATTAGTACATACTTTAGGTAATACTCATACTGATAACGAGAAAAGATTATTACAATCACTAAAAATAGATAATGCTTTAAATAGTGGAATTGATGTATATATAGATGAAGAAAAAATAACACCAGTTAATCATCAATTAGTAAAAACAATTAATAGAAGGTTAAAACAAAAGTAAAAAAATGATTGAATATTATATTTCAGCAGTTTGCTCTATGTTATGTTTAACATAACACAATCTCAACATTGATAATTTGCTTTATAGAAAAAATACAAATTAAAAGCATCGAAATAAAATTGGTATTTTTAATTTGTAAAAATGTATCTTTCTGAAAAATATTGTTATCATTAATTATTATTTTACTAACTTTTTTTACATCGGCATAATTCAAACAAAAATAGTTTCCGTTTTTTAAAACATATTACCAATTTGTCCTTTCTTTCATTTTTAAAATTTCATTTAAGTTAATTATTAATAAGATTTTTTTATATATAATTAATTTTCATGGAAATTCTTATTGTTTTCTGACAATTATTTGTTTTACTCAGAAAATCAAATAAAATCAATCTTTCATCTATTACAATTGTAGATGTTTCACTAAACTTATTATCAATTTTCAAATTTGAATTACCCGAAACCAAAATTATATTTTCATTTTTTAATTTATCCAATGATTAATAATATTGTAAGTTTTTTTTATAGGCTCACATATATATTTTAGGGTAGTTTAAATCAGCCAACTGCTTCCATACTGATTCCACGTCTAGTTTATAGAGCCATTTATAATACTTTGTAGGTTCATTATATAATCTTTGCACTTTTGAAAAGTAGTATTTCACAGTAATTTCTTCACTTCCCAAATCTTTACTTATTTTATATTTATTATTTTGACTATTGCTATTATTAGAAGGAATGTTATACAATTTATCATCTGGTTTCTCAACAAAATTAAATAAATACTTTGAAAAGTTCGTTAAATCATTTCCGATAATAAAAATGATTTCATTCTTATATAAAGCATAAAAATTATTATAGTTGTTATTTATTTGATATATCAAATCATTCCAAGAATAACTTTTCGATATATTATAATTTTGTAATAATAAACTAATAAAATGCGACATCACATCTTTCGTGTTTATAAATTCATAATACAAATTGTTGAATGTATCTTTGGTAATCACATTCTTCTTCACAGTATATACATATTTACCATCTTTATATTTAAAATATTTTCCGTCATCTTGTGTAACAAAAATGTCCTCTGTCAAATCTACACTAGTCATATTATAAACTTCAACAAACTTCATAATTTGATCAAATGAATTAAATAATTGTTCATCCTCTGGAAAAGAGTTCATATAATTTAAAATTGGAATCATTTTATAATTTGAAAAATCTTTAAGTAATTCACCTTTAGTAATTGGTTTTTTCATATTATATCTTTGTTGATACCTTATTAGCATGTAAGTATCATTAAATCCTTTAACAGAATGAAATTGCATAATAATACTTGCTCTACTAAAATCACTATAAAGAGCATATTTGCTTTTTTCCTCACTAATAACTTTGCTTATAAAGAATATAACTAATATAATAAATGAAATACTAACAAAAATAGCAATCAAAACCTTAACTTTTTTTTGACTCATTAGCTACCTCCACCTTTTTCAACTTTCCCGCATCCATTTCATAAACAATATCACACAATAAATTAATATCTTCTTGATAATGACTAGTAATTAATATTGTTTTACCTCCATTTTTCAAGTCTAATATAATAGTTCTAAAAAGTTTGACAGTTTCTTTATCTATCCCATTAAATGGCTCATCTAATATCAGAAGATCGTTATTATCCAACAGTATTTGAGCAAATTTTAATCGTTGCTTCATTCCAGTTGAATAATTTTTATATTTCGTTTTATTATTAGGATTAAGCCCAACTACTTCCATAACTTTATATATATCATTTAAATTAATATTTTTTGTTAAACTAGATAAAATTTTTAGATTTTTTAAACCTGTCTCGTTATTTAGAAAACCAGTATCTATAAGTGCACTTATATTGTTAGGCCTATCTGAATCTATTATTTTGCCATCAATTTTTATCTGACCACTAGTTGGTATATATAGTCCACATATAATTTTTAATAAAACCGTTTTACCACTTCCATTGCGCCCTATAATACCTACTATTTGGTTGTTTGGAACTTCAAAATTGACATGTTCTAAAATTACTTTATTGTCGAATTTTTTACATACATTCCTTATACTAACTTTACTCTTCATAATTCCTCCCTAAACATTAAATATCAATCTTTTTTATAAATCGAATCGATAATAAGTTTATTATTACATATAACACTATTAAAAACACAACAACATAAATTACATTTTCAAAAACTATGGTTTCATTGATATAATGAATACTCCAAAAGTTTAGCGCTACGCTAACGCCCAAAAATACTGATATTGAAGATAACAATGCAAAAAAAATGTCTCTTATCAAAATATATATAAATACAAATGTGCTAGTTGCTAAAGTTGAAATAATAAACTTTAATATAAATGATATAATAAAACTATTATCAAAAAACGCAGTGTTCATTTTTATATAATAAAATCCAAACAATATTACAAAATATATAACACAGAAAACTAAACTTTCTATTATAATCATAGGAATAATTTTTGTTAAAACTTTTTTTCTTCCTATTTTTAATATTGTATTTGAACTATCAATTAACAAAAACGACACAACTTGCAAAACCGGATATAATAAAATGCAAAAAAAGCAAATATCTATAATACAACTAAAGAACATCCCGTTAGCATTAAAGGCCGTAGGCAACAACATTGCATTAAACAAATAAACCGAGGAAACGCTTAAATTATTTTCATTCAAATACTCTATTAGCAAATTCAATAATGGTAAAAAGCCTATAAAAATCAGTATTAAGCATGAAGCAACAATAAAAATATATGTTTTATTTTTGCAAAAACTAAAAAACAACCTATTCATAAGAATCCTTTAATTTTCTTTTAAGCAAAATCATAGTAATAATAATTAGAATAAAAGTTAATACTATAATAGGCGCTAATGACCAAACAATTGATAATCTAGATTCTAGCCATACATTTAATACACTATAAATTGAATAGTATGAAAACATTGAAGACAAAATATATTTACTAGATATATTTTCCAATAGTGAAAAAATAATTGATTGTCCTACCATTACTAATATAAATATCAAATATGTGTTAATTTTCTTTTTACTTAATAAAATAATAATAGTAGAAATAAGCGCTACCACAACCCCATAAAAAAGTGACATGACAATATCACCTATTACTAATGATATTGGATTATAAATCTGAAAGATTTCAAGGGCTCTATTATTTATAAAATTATAATTGTTAATTACAAACTTATGAGAAAAACTAGGATAATAAAAAATTAATAAAAATATATAATAAATAATTTTAGGCACTACTGCTAATATTCCACCTAAAATGCAATTAGTTGATAATGTATATCTTATATACTTCTTTTTTCCTATTTTTAATATAACATTATTAGCAAATCCATTATGAACATCATCATAATATATATTATTAATATATTTAAAAATAATAAATGGTAAAACGAACAAATATATACTAAAAATAGTATTACTATGCATAAAGCAATATAAATATGGTGCTGATAATATTCCTACCACATCATTTTCGACAAATATTGACAGTGGCATATTTGAAGATACAATCAAGCTAGTATAATCTCCCTGTAAGTATTTAGCAACATAGTAATTTATATATGTTTCCATATAATTAATAATTTCATTAAAATAGGAATTTTTAATTGTCAAAAAGCAAAAAATAAAAATAAACACACTGATTAAAATAAAAATAATTGATTTATTGTTTACTATTCTTTCCTTTAAATACATCAAAAATATCTTCATATTGCCTCCAACTATTATCATATAAATTTTTGTGAGAATGTTAATATAGATTTTAAAACAATATATAAATTACTCTAAATTAGTCTAATGTAAACAGTGAAACAACTGTTGTAGTTCCGCCAATGACCGAGCCATTTTTTAAATACCATCTATATTGTTGACCTGATACTCCACAATATAATGAAGTTGTATTACTTCCTGAACAAGTAGTTGATGTATATGCTGAATAAGGTGCACCGCTACTTGATCCACTAATTGGATACCAAACGGCATTCTTAGTATTTCCCTTCGCAGGTAGTGTCAAAGTACTTCCAGCCGTTACCACATTATTGCCATATTTCGTTTGATAAGTAACGTCAAACTTGTCACCATTTACGGTCTTCGTTACATGAGCTGTAGAATAAGTATAATTAGAATTTGCAGTTAAAAAATCTGTATTTGCCACACCGCCCCAGGCTGGTAATGAAAAAGTAAATTGGAATCCTTGAGCAGCATTAACCGTAACAATTCCAAATACAAGTAACACAACTATAGCAATAAAAGAACAAATTTTGTGATTTTTTTCCATTTAATTCTCTCCCTTCTATAAATCTATATAACATCCTCACAACATAACAAAAAAACGAACAGCATTATTTCATACAGAATTTTTTCTATATGATGACTAATACTGCTCGTCATCTAAACCATTTTTATTTTATCATAATAATTTTCTCAAATCAATATGTTTTTATGTTAACTTAAAAACTATACAAATGTATTACATATTTAGAAACTCGTTTAAACAAAAAATTTATTACTTTTACAAATTTTAATTATAGAGTATAATAACCGCTTTTATATATCAAACTTTCGTTAATAATAATGAAATATTTTTAGTGCAGTAAAAATCCCAAAAGTTATAAAACATTACTTTACTATAACACAATATTTTATTATTTGCTCAACAATTAATTTTCAAATTTTTCTTTCTCATATTGTAATTTTCTTTTTTTAATTTATAAGGTCATTCTTTAATAAAAATTTATCAAATCACTTATCTCACGACCATTTTTATTTATTTAAAGTTTCAAATACTTTTACACTTACTGCTACAGTAGCTCCAACCATTGGATTATTACCCATTCCTATTAAGCCCATCATTTCTACATGAGCAGGAACTGAAGAAGAGCCAGCAAATTGAGCATCACTATGCATTCTTCCCATTGTATCTGTCATACCATAACTAGAAGGTCCAGCAGCCATATTATCGGGATGAAGTGTTCTACCAGTTCCTCCACCACTTGCTACTGAAAAATACTTTTTACCCTGTTCCAATCTTTCTTTTTTATAAGTACCAGCTACTGGATGTTGGAATCTTGTAGGATTAGTTGAATTACCTGTAATAGATACATCAACATTTTCATGGTGCATTATAGCAACGCCTTCTCTTACATCGTTAGCTCCATAACATTTTACTTTGCTTCGCTCACCATTAGAATAAGCTTTTTCACTAACTATTTTTAAAGTAGAAGTTGTAAAATCATATTCGGTCTCTACAAAAGTAAAACCATTTATTCTAGAAATTATTTGAGCAGCATCTTTACCTAATCCATTAAGTATTACTCGTAATGGTTTTTGTCTAACTTTATTAGCAGACTTGGCAATACCTATAGCACCTTCGGCCGCTGCAAAAGATTCATGTCCTGCTAAAAATGCAAAACATTCTGTATCTTCACTTAGTAACATAGCACCTAAATTACCATGACCTAATCCAACTTTTCTCTCATCAGCAACACTTCCTGGGATACAGAAAGATTGTAAACCTTCTCCGATATACTTACTTGCTTCTGCTGCTGTTTTAGCATTTTCTTTTATTGCAATAGCAGCACCTACTGTATAAGCCCAACAAGCGTTATCAAAACAAATTGGTTGAATACCTCTTACTATTTCAAAAACATCAATGCCTTTTTCTTCACATATTTTTTTAGCATCTTCTATAGTAGCAATTCCATGTTTATTTAGAGTAGCTTCTATTTGTTTAATTCTTCTATCATAATTTTCAAATAATGCCATAACTACTCCTCCCTTGGATCGATTACTTTTACTGCTTCATCGAATCTTCCATACTTACCACTAGCTTTTTCAATTGCTTCTAGCGGGTCCATTTTCTTCTTTATATTATCCATCATCTTACCTAAGTTAACATACTTATATCCAATAATTTCATTATTTTCATCTAATCCTACTTCTGTAATATATCCTTCGGATAATTCTAAGTATCTAGGTCCCTTCAATTTAGTACTGTAACAAGTACCAACTTGACTACGATGTCCTTTACCTAAATCTTCAAGACCTGCTCCTACTAATAATCCTCCCTCCGAGAAAGCTGATTGACTTCTACCATAAACTATTTGTAAGAACAATTCTCTCATTGCAGTATTAATAGCATCACAAACTAAGTCAGTATTTAATGCTTCAAGTAGTGTCTTACCTACTAGTATTTCTGAAGCCATAGCAGCTGAATGAGTCATTCCTGAACATCCTACTGTTTCTACTAAAGCCTCTTCTATAATTCCATTTTTAATATTAAGTGTTAATTTACAAGCACCTTGTTGTGGTGCACACCAACCTATACCATGAGTAAGTCCAGAAATATCTTTTATTTCTTTAGCTTCAACAAACTTTCCTTCTTCAGGTATTGGAGCTGGTCCATGATTAGCACCTTTATTTACAGTGCACATGTTCTCTACTTCTTTTGAATACATATAACCTCCTATTTTTATAATCTAATTATAACACTTATAAGAGTTAAAAAAAAGGACACCTGTAAAGTAATCCTTACAAAGTGTCAACTATTTAGTATGTTTTCTATCATATTTATTTACTACTTCAGATACTTCATTTAAATGATTAAAGCAAGAAGTAACAAAATATTTTTTTATATAATCACTCATTGGATAACAAGTACGCTCTTCAACAATTTGAGGTATTGCTTCCACATGTTCTTGTAATAATTCTACTTTATCTTTTACATAATCAACATACTCACTGCTGGAAATACGTAAAAATTTATCTAATACCTCTAATGGCTTTCTTGTACTGCTGTTATCAACCTTTAAAAGTAACTCCTTTTGGGTTAAATCACCTCTACCTAAAGAATTTTCAACCGCTACGTTCATATGAAGATTTAGAATTCTACCATGGTCATATGCAGGTGTTAATTCTTTACCTTGTCTACCGCCTTTAATAGCCCAATTTTCTACGTGATCATCAACATTAACTGTTAATATATCAAAAATAAGTTTATCTATTAAACCATCCATTATTTTTTTTATAATATAACTTTTGTTGTAATCATTTTTATACTTATCTTCTAAAATTGACCATAAATCTTCTAGATTATTTAATTTAGTACAAGCATCATCTATTGTATCATCACTAGAAAGTCCATATAAAGCTTGTAATTCTTCATTATCTTCTAATTTTTCTTCATAAAAATCAAAAATTATATCTGTTCCTGCATACAACGTTTCATATTGTTCTAAAAAGTTATAGCTTATTACTCCTTTATTAAGAGAAAACTTAGCTAAATCATAATGTGCTGTTTCCATATTTAAAGCCTTAGCAATTTCTTCACCTAAAAGTTCTGCATAGTCTTCATCAGATTTCCAATTAGTAATTTTAAATAATGCGATACGTTCTCCTTCTTCAGATAGAATCCAAAACTTATCACTTCTACCAGAAGTTTCTGTTTCAATTATTCCTACCGCTTCTAATTCTTCTAAATCTTCCCAATCTCTACCTAGACGTTTATGAAAATATTCATCTAAATCAAGTCTACCTTTTACTCTACTTGTCTTTATTTCTTCCATGATTATTTATTTTTAATTACGAAGTTATATGCATCTCTACACATTTCTTCTATACCTTTCGTAGCTGTCCAACCAAGTTTTTCCTTAGCATAACTAGGGTCAGCATAACATTCTGCAATATCCCCCGGACGACGTTCTGTTATTTTATAATTAACTTTTACATCATTTACTTTAGAAAAATTATTTACTATTTCAAGTACACTATAACCATTACCTGTACCTAAATTATAATAATCTATTCCTGTTTCATTTTTAATTTTTTCTATTGCTTTTAAATGACCTTTACTTAAATCAACAACATGAATATAATCTCTTACACCTGTACCATCTTTAGTATCATAATCATTACCAAAAATACTTAAACACTCTAATTCACCAGTAGCAACTTTAACGATATATGGCATTAAGTTGTTAGGTATATCATTAGGATTTTCACCAATTAAACCTGATTCATGGGCTCCTATAGGATTAAAGTATCTTAACACTGCAATACTCCACTCATTATCAGATATATATAAATCTTTTAAAATTCCCTCTATCATTAATTTAGTTGAACCATATGGATTAGTAGTAGATAATGGAAAATCTTCTTTAATAGGTAAACTTTTAGGACTTCCATATACAGTAGCGCTACTAGAGAATACTAACTTTTTAACATTATGCTCACTCATTACTTCACATAGTGTTAAAGTTGAATCTATATTATTACGATAGTACATAAGTGGTTTCTTAACAGATTCACCAACTGCTTTATATCCAGCAAAATGAATAACTGCATCTATTTTCTCATTAGAGAATATTTTCTCCATTAAGTCTTTATCACATACATCACCTTGATAAAATTTAAAATCCTTATGAGTTATTTCCTTAATTTTATCTAATACATCTTTCTTGGAATTAGAAAAATTATCCACTATAACTACTTCATATCCTTCGTTTAATAATTCTACACATGTATGACTACCTATATAGCCACAACCACCAGTTACTAATATTTTCATTTAATCCTCCTATTTAAGTATCTCTTTCATTTTATTAGATATTTTTTTATACAATTTTATATTATTAGAATACTTATTTTTTTCATCAAATTTAACAATAATGTCACAGCCACCATCTTGGTGAAAATTAGTTTCGTACTCCATATCAAAAATCATTACTTCATCTTGTAAATAATTTTTAATTTTATCACAATCAACCAGAAAATCTCTTTTATCAAGAGAAGTACACATTCCAAAACTGTTAGTTTTATTATTAAAACCTAAGAACCATTCATAATCATAAATAGTACCATCAGGATTAATTATAAAACCATGCCCTTTAGTAGAATCCCATTCATGTAACTCTAGAATAGCTTTTTCTCGCATTTTTTCTAGTTTTTCTGCTATTTCTTGTTCTGTTAATTCCTTCATAGTACCACCTCATTATCATTATATCACGATAAATATAGAAAAAAAAGAGTTGTTAACTCTTATTTTTGAGGTGTAATTTTATCCTTACCACCCATATATGGTCTTAATATTTCTGGAATAGTAACGCTTCCGTCCTCATTGTAATTATTCTCTAATAATGCTATTAATCCTCTAGGTGTTGCAACAACTGTATTGTTTAAAGTATGTAAATAATACGTTCCTTTTTCACCTTTAGTTCTTATTCCTAAGCGTCTTGCTTGAGCATCACCTAAAGTAGAACAACTACCTACTTCAAAATATTTTTGTTGACGAGGACTCCATGCTTCAATATCACAAGATTTAACTTTTAAATCAGCTAAATCACCACTGCAACACTCCAATTGTCTTACTGGAATATTCCAGCTTCTAAATAAGTCAACTGTTAATCTCCACATTTTTTCATACCATTTCATAGAGTCTTCTGGTTCACATATTACAATCATTTCTTGTTTTTCAAATTGATGAACACGGTAAAGTCCACGTTCTTCTAAACCATGTGAACCTCCTTCTTTCCTAAAACAAGGAGAATAAGAAGTCATACTTATTGGTAACTCTTCACGTTTAATTATTTGGTCCTTAAACTTACCAATCATAGAGTGTTCACTTGTACCAATTAAGTACAAATCTTCACCTTCTATTTTGTACATCATAGCTTCCATTTCAGGGAAAGACATAACACCAGTAACAACATCACTATGAATCATAAATGGAGGGATAGCATAAGTAAATCCATTATCTATCATGTAATCTCTAGCGCATGCTAACATAGCTTCATGAAGTCTTGCAATATCTCCCAATAGGAAATAAAAACCTTCTCCACTGGTACGTCCTGCTGCTTCCTTATCCATACCTTTTAAATTATTGATGATATCAGCATGATATGGTATTTCATAACTAGGAACTTTTGGTTCACCAAATCTTTGTACTTCAACATTACATGAATCATCTTTACCAATTGGAACAGAACTATCCATGATATTTGGTATTACTAACATACGTTCCTTTATTTCCTTACCCAATGTTACAAATTCTTCTTCAAGACTTGCAATCTCATTAGACATTTCAGCTATTTTATCTTTAATCTTATTGGCTTCATCAACCATCTTATCTTTCATCAATTTACCAATTTCGCCACTCATTTTGTTCTTTTCAGCTTTTAATCCGTCTACCTTAGTTTGAACATCTCTTACTTTTTTATCCATTTCATAAACTTCATCTACTAAATGTAGTTTTTCATCTTGAAATTTCTTTTTAATATTTTCTTTTACTAATTCTCTATTTTCTCTTATAAGTTTAATATCTATCATTTTATTACCCTTCTTTCATTGTTAAATTTCTTTTCTAAATCTACTTTATAAAAGTGATATCCGTTATTAATAGTAACTAATGTACCACCTATTTTATCAACTGATTTTTGACTTTGAGTATTTTCACTTTTAGACGAATAAACCAATTCTGTTATTCCTAAATCATGGTATGCTATACTAGATAAAATATCAGATACTATTGTTCCTATGCCTTGATTTTGGTATTCTTTTTTCAAACAGCATCCAACATGTCCTCCAGGCTTTTTATAATCTGCCTTATGCTTTAATGTAGCGTATCCAATAGGAATATTACTATACATTACCCAGTATGTATTAGTAGGAACCACTTTCTTACCTGATACTTCTCCAGTAACCATTTTCACTCTTGTACTTTTGAACTTTTCAAAATCGTCATACATAAAATCACTAGGAACAGGTCTAGCGAAAGCATTTTTATAATTAGCAAGTTCTATCAATAAATCACAGTATTGCTTTCCGTCCTCTATCTCTAACGGCTTTAGCCATATATCATTCATAATTATCCTCTATAAATCACTCTTTAAACTATTCATTATTTTAGCATGTGTTGGAATATACCTTTTTTGAATTCTTTCAAAATCTTTAATAGTAGGATTCTTTATTCTAGATAAATCCATATTATTTTCAATATCAGCAAGTTTTACATTTAATGCTTCAACAGAACCATTTTTTATAATATTGTCAATATAATCATTATAATCTATAGGTTTAACTCTTGTTAATATTTCAACATCATTAACAATTTTTTCTGGAAATCCTACATCTAGTAAATCTTCTTTCGTTACTTTCTTATCTTCAAGTACATCATGTAAAAGTGCTATAACCTTCTCTTCTTTAGTATTAACATGTTTATACACGTATATGATATGAAGCATATATGGCATACCACCTTTATCAGTATCATATTCAAATAAAGTCGAGACAATTTCTAGCGCCTTATAAATCAAATCATCTGAATTTTTTAATTCCTCATATTTTTCTAAATCAAAATAATCTTTAAGCATAATATCCTCCTAAAAAAATAAAAAAGCCAAGTATAGGAGTGATTAATCACGGTGCCATCCTATAATTGACTTAATTTGAATAACGGTCTTCCCGGAAATAGATACTTAAGTTCCCTATTTCACTCATGAGTTGATTCAGTAATATTATTCTCAGTTTCCACCAACCACTAAGTCTCTATAAAATAATTAAAATACTTACTAATCTCAATCATCGATTTATGAATATATAATAACACAATAAATATATTATTTCAATCTTTTTGCTAAAACTACGCCATCTAATATAGGCATTTTATCACAACGATTACAATTATTAGTTACTGATTCTACTTCACAATTATCATTTACAACTAATGTCATAATATTTTGAGAAGTCTCTTTAACACTCTTTTCTTTTACGTGTTTTAAAAACATAATTGCATCAGATTTAAATGCTTCATGAATCTCACTATTATCATGATAACGTTCAGTATAATCTGCTGATGCTAATTTTAATTTCTTATTACTAGAATTTAAATAAAGTACTGAATAACCGAAGCAACCTAAACTATTCGCTTCTTCCATTGTAATCGGTGTTGCAAATATAAGTGTTTTCATAAATTACCTCCATGTGTAAGAGGTATTATAGCAAAAGAAAAGGAGTTTTTCAACTCCATATTAATAAGTTATTTTACTATTATCAAAATAGTAAGTTCCATTGTCACTTAACTTAAACGTATAAGTTACAGTTGAACCTTTATCAAAGTATTCATCACTAGGATTAGAAACATTAGATGCAATTACTGGACTATTTCGAGTAAGGTCTTTAGTAACTTCATTATGACTGTATAGCACATATGACTTTTCAGTTAGGACAATTGAATCTTTTGTTTTAACTGCTTTAACTAGTTTAGTGTATAAAGCATATGTAGTTATACCGCCACAGCCTTTACCAATTTTCAACTCATAATTGTTTTGACTTTGAACATATTTTAATTCTCCACAATCAGCACCAAGAGCACCTTGAATGCCTTCATTGTTATGAGAATATCCATTATCACTACCAAATATTTCGTTAATTTGACCTAATATAACATTTACATCTGCTGTATAAACAGTTTGTGGATTTAATCCGCTAATTACTTTAGAATATTTATATTGTCCTTTACCATTTACTTGATATGCAATACGTAGTTTCATTTCATTACTTACTGTTTTATTTGTAAGTTCTGAGTTTGAATGAAAATAATCCTTTATATCATCGTCTTGATTAATAACATAACCATATAATTTTACAACAGTATAATCATTTAAAGCTAATTCTTTATCCTCTACGACACTGTTATCTTTATTATCTTTATTGTTATCAACTACATTATCTTTTGGTGAAGATAAAACTTTATCATAGATAATATAACTTCCTAAAGCTAATACTATAATCACTAAAACTGCTATAATTCCTGCTGAAGAATTTCTTTTACCACTATCCATTTTTTTCCTCCTTATTTTTGATTTTATTATATCATTATATTTTATTGCTTTCAATTACAAATATTAAAACACATAAAAAGATTGGTAAAGTTACCAATCTTTATGTCAATTAATAAGTTATTTTACTACTACTAAAATAGTAAGTTCCATTATCACTTAACTTAAATGTATAAGTTACAGTTGAACCTTTATCAAAGTATTCATCACTAGGATTAACATTTGATGCAATTAACGGTCTATTTTGAGTAAGGTCTTTATAAGTATTACCTGCAGAAAATACATATGATTTTTCAGTTAGAACGATTGTATCGCTTGTCTTTACTGCTTTAACTAACTTAGTATATATAGAATGACCAACCATGCTACCACAGCCTTCACCAATTTTTAACTCATAATTGTTTTGACTTTGAACATATTTTAATTCTCCACAATCAGTACCAAGAGCCCCTTGAATACCTTCATTGTTATGAGAATATCCATTATCACTACCAAATATTTCGTTAATTTGGCCTAATACAACATTTACATCTGCTGTATAAACAGTTTGTGGATTTAATCCGCTAATTACTTTAGAATATTTATATTGTCCTTTACCATTTGCTTGATATGCAATACGTAGTTTCATTTCATTACTTACTGTTTTATTAGTAAGTTCTGAATTTGAATGAAAATAATCTTTTATATTATCATCTTGATTAAGAACATAACCATATAATTTAACAACAGTATAATCATTTAAAGCTAATTCTTTATCCTCTACGACATTGTTATCCTTATTATCTTTGTTATTGTCATTATTCTTGTCTTCTACATTACCTTTTGAAAAGATTAGTCCTTTATCGTAAGCAATGTAGCCTCCTAAACATAATACAATAATTAACAATATGCAAATAATACCAAATGATGCTTTTCCTTTACTATTCTCCACTTTTCACTCCTCCTTATGTTCCTATTATCCCCTAGGGTCCTGTCAACTGAATTCTTTTAATAGGTTGTCTAACTCTTCTTCCTCTTCTTTAGACATTTCTTTATTCTCTATCTTTTTATCAAACCATGATGGTAAGGCTTCTCCTTTAGGTTTATAATGCTTATTACTAGGCTCTTCCTTATCTTTATTTAACATTTTCTTTAATTTTTTATGTTCCTTTTCAGCTGTTTTCATAGCTGCTTCCACTGTCTCAATATTTAACCTACTCCATTGAGCTGCCACAGTTTCAACATAACTTCTAGTAAATTTCTGATTATTAACTTTCAAAACATAATCTATTAAAACATTAACAACGCCTGGTTTCATCTTTTGCTTAACCATTAAATCCTCAATAATCTGCAATTCTCTTAATGTAGGTTCACCATTTTTATATTTACTTCTTATATAATCATACGGCGTTACATTTTCAAAAGTATAAACCTGCTTAGCCCAATTAGAAGTATCACCACTAGGTGTCTTTAAATAATCAGGTTGTTTACTGTAAATAAGTGTAGGTAATTTACCACCTTGTTCAAATTGATAAAAGTTTCTAGCGCTCTTCCTTAATTCTGTCTTATCTATAAGACCTTTTTCATTAATACTATTTCTAACTAGTCCTTGCATATTAAGGTCATCAATATTATAAACAAATGCTAAAGAGTTAATTAAATCCTTAACTTCATCGGTAAAGCACTTATCACTTACCATACTTTTAGGAATAGAAGAAATTAACAAGTTAAAGTCTACTCCTTCTGTTATCTCTATAGTACCTCTATTCTTTTTAACTATATTATCATTTCCTAAATAAGTATTACTACTAACACTTGAAAAGACTTTATTAAACGATTTTGTAATGTCTTCGTAGTCTTTCAAATTAACTTTTGGAATTCTAAAACAATTAACTATGTTTTCATATTCTTTCTTTCCTAAATTATTATATAAAACTACATTTAAAATAGGATGATTTAAAAATTCATTTACTGATAAAGGTGCATATAATAAATACACAAAATTATTAACATGGTCTTTTTTCAAATAAGTCTTTAATAGACCAACCGCCTCTAGCTTTTCACGTGCTATTAAAATATCTTCTAATTTTAATTGCATAGTAGCCATTAAATGATGATGTGTTAACTCTTCACTCATTACATCATGACGTAATAAATCATCAAACAAAGTAAAATATAAAGTAGTTGCAGTATGACCTATAATTGGTTGATATAGCATTGTAACTATTTTTCTATCAATATCATCCATAATTGTTTTATTTACAACTATATATGTATCTGCAGGTAAAATTGTATTCACTATATCACCACCTAAATTTAGTATACTTTAATAAACTCTTATAATCAATTAAAAAAAAGAAATATTTTATTATTTCCTTTTAGTTAATATTTTAGCATCAGAATTATCAGATTTTAATCCGTTAAAATAATCTTTACTATTGCTTTCATCACTTAACAAATACTTTCTAGCTGTATTAGTTACAAAAGAAGAATCTATATGAAGAAACTTTGCTATTGCATCATTAGAAAATGATTTATCTTTTACATATCCAAATTTTAAGCATACAACAATTGCTTCCTTAGTAGTTAAAAAGTTTAGCATACCACTATAGCAATCTTCTCTTAACAATTTAATAACATCTTTAAAATCTTTCTCATTTACAACGGTTCTTTCAACGTTATTTAATTCATCACCAGACATATCAATTAAATCATTTCTTTTTAAAGTTACCTTAACCTTACCTAAAGCTCTTCTTAACATCCTTGAAACACTTGACTTTGAAATGCATAACTTCTTAGCTATTTCTGTTTGAGTAACTCGTACATTTTCTTCAAACCCATAATGTAATTTAACTATTTCTCTTTCTATTACAGGTAATCCATCTACAATATTTCTAACAGATTTATATAATTCCTTATCTTCATAATCTGCTGCTATAGTTGATAAAGGTATAAATTCATCATTACTATCAAGACTAGAAAATTGAATACGTTTAGACTCTTTTTTTAGAAATCTTGAAAACTCATTATTTATATATTTTCTTAAATAACTTGTAAACGGTATTCCTTTACTAGAATCGAAATTATCAATACTTTTAATTAATCCTACTATTCCGATAGATATTAATTCGTCTTCTTCATACAAAGAATCAGGAAATCTCTTTTTTACTATATCTTCTACTAATTTAATATTATTAATTATAAGTTCTTCTCTTTTTTCTTTCGAATAATCATTACCTTTTAACGTTTCTGGCACTTGCATTTTAACTTTCTCCTTTACATTTTTACGTTACTTGAAAAGTGCTTTCTATACTAACACTATTTTTAATTATTTTCAATAATAAAAGGAAAAAAACGAATAAAAAGGATTATCAATAATAACCCTTTCTTGAAATATTAATTAGTTTTTATAACATATGGATTAGAGCTAATGCCATCTCCACTTGTAATTTGTGTATTCGCTTTAATACTAATAACTGGACGAATTGAAGACGATATTTGTGCGTTATCTGCTATTAGCGTACCACGGTGCCTAAGGCCGTCATCATACACAATCGAAACATAAGCACTAGAAGAAAAATCGTAAGGTGACATTGTCCAGAACATCGAACCATTTAATAAATAATAATTATTGTTGCTTACATTAACTCCGCCAGCATATGCCACTTCATCTGCTGTTATTAATCCTATTGGATATGTTAAAGATTTATTCCCTTTCGTTGCAGTTAGTGTTGTATATAAATCATTATTTTGTGGACATACAAACTGTGGTTCTTTATTATTTTTTAATCTATTATACACACCATATTGAGTTTGATTCTTTCCATATCCTAACCCACTTGCTAGACTTCTATCGCCACAAAAACCAGAGTCAGCTATTAGTGATGAATAACTAATTAAATTTGTTTTATACCAATTGTCTAAAGCTTTTTTTATTGTACTCGAATTGGTATTTGCATGTGCAGCCTCATAATTTGTTAAACTTAATGTTCCATACATATATCCTACATATGTATTATAAGATTCTTTTTCATTAAAAGCACTATCACCTATTGAATCTTGTTTAATAAGTCTTATACTTCCGTCTTCATTTATTCTTATTATTCTCCAAGTGAATCCTGCAAAAGATACATAGTTATTTTTCACCGCTCCTCTAAAGTAATAGGTTACTTTATTGTCTTCCGTATTTGTTGAAGTGTAATATAATCCTTTTCCATTTGTATCACTACTTATTTTCGAAAAATCTATATTTGTATCTGGTTGAGCTGTATTATCTTTTAATATTTTGTTAGATAATGTCTTAATAGTTTTTATTTTTTCAAAGGTAGTTGTTGCTGTTCCATTTTTAGATACGATTGATAAAGTATGTATTCCAGTTGTTAATGTTGCCAAAAACTCTTTCTTTAAAGTTATTATTGTTGAACCCTCTGTTACAGTGTAGTTTGCTGGGTCTACTACTTTATTATCTACTTCTACTCTAACAAAACTTGCTACATTTGCTTCTGACCTAAACACTACATCACTCGAGTCATCCACTGATGAAGTTGGTTTATCCGTTATTGAATATGAAACATTTTGAACATATATTATATTAAGTGTTAATGTTCTACTTAACGATGTTGGTTGTGTTGTTACACTAGAATCATATGATATCTTTACTTTTACTTTAGTAGTTGCTTGTTTTGCTAAAGTATCTCCCTCTGTTACTCCAGATACTTCAAACTTAATCGCATCACTTCCAGTATTTGTTGTTTTAATACTATCAATTACTGCATCTAATGTACCATTATTTTTTATTGTTATATCATACTCTATTGAGTCCCCTGGACTTGTAAATGCTACATCAAATGTTGCCATTGTACCACTTGCAGTTGGTGCTGTCTTAACTGTTACTCCACTTGATTTTGATACTTCCTCTATACTAGTAAATTCTACTTTCCAAGTTGATGCAATATTTGCTGTACCATTAATATTTAAGTTTGTACTGAAGGCTGCATATCCTATTACCATTACAAATATTAAACAACACATTATTATTACAATTTTATTTTTTGCCCTCATATTTATCGCACTCCGAACTTTATCACTATATCAGTATACAATATTATTTTACCAATTTAAAAGAGTTTAAAAATATTTTTCTCAAAACTAGACACTACTTTTCACTATTTTATAATACCCTATATCTTTTTAAAAATCTGTCGATAAAAATCATAAAAAAAGACAACCACCTGGTTGCCTATTTCTTTATTACATCAAATTTTACTTCTAATCCATTTAGATTAGTTACTTCAGTAATATCATTAACTTTAACTAAATCATCACATAAAGTTTCTTTCTTTATAAAATCAATATAATCTTTAATAGCATTTTCAAATTCACTATTTTCTACATATCTTATATCAATTCTATCTAAGATATCAAAATCTTTACTCTTTCTTAGTTGTTGAACTTTACTAATTAATTCTCTTGCAACACCTTCATTAATTAAATCTTGTGTTAAAGTAGTATCTAATACAATAAAGTTATCTCCTTCGTAAGATGCGGTAAATCCTTTCTTAGATTCAACTCTTATATCTACCATACCAGTTTCTACTGTAAAGTTATCTCCATCAAGATTAATATTGATACTGTTACCATTTTTTAGTTCGTTTACTTCATCACTAGTTAACTTAGTTAATGCTTCTTGGAATACTTTAATTTTAGGCCCTAAAACCTTACCTACTTCTTTAAAGTTAGGTTTAACATTAAAGTTCATATATTTACTTAAGTCTTGTTCAAATATTACCTCTTTAACATTTAACTCTTCCTTAATTAAATCCACTAAATCACTAATGATTTGTTCATTCTTACCATCTAATATTACTTCACTTATTGGTTGACGAACCTTTATTTTAACTTCTTCTCTAGCATTACGACCAAGTGATATTAAATCACGTACTTTATCCATTCTCTCTTCTATTAAAGAATTAAATTTCTCTTCATCACATACTGGATAACTTGCTAAGTGAACACTTTCACATCCAGTTAAATCACGATATATTTCTTCAACAACAAATGGTGCAATTGGAGCGATTAATTTACATAATCCAATTAATACTTCATAAGTAGTTTGATATACTGCTTTCTTACTATTATCTAACTCACTAGCCCAGAATCTTCTTCGGTTACGTCTTATATACCAGTTAGATAAATCTTCATTTAAGAATACATTTATTGCTTTACAAGCTTTATTCAAATCATACTCATCCATAGCACCAGTTACACATTTTATTAATCTATTATATTTAGATAATAACCATTTATCTATTTCTTCTAAATCATTATATTCAATATGGAACTCTCTAGGATCTAGATTATCTGTATTAGCATATAATTGGAAGAAAGTATAAGTATTTTTTAAAGTACTAAAGAATTTTGATTGAATTTCTTTTATACCATCTTCATCAAATTTTAATGGTGTCCATACAGGTGATGCATTTAACATATAAAATCTTGTAGCATCTGCTCCATACTTTTCAATAATACCAAATGGTTCAACAGAATTGCCTTTACTCTTATGCATTTTTTGACCATATTTATCTAGAATTAAATCATTTACCAAAACATTTTTATATGGTGAGCAACCTTTAACAAATGTTGAAATAACTAATAGTGAATAGAACCAACCTCTTGTTTGATCTATTCCTTCTGAAATGAAATCAGCTGGGAATTGATGTTCAAACAATTCTTTATTTTCAAATGGATAATGATATTGAGCAAAAGGCATAGAACCAGAATCAAACCAACAGTCAATTACGTCTTTTACCCTTGTCATTTCCTTACCACATTCTGGACATTTAATATGAATATCATCTACGTATGGTCTATGAAGTTCAATTGATTCATCAATTTTTTCTATTGCTTTTTCTACTAATTCTTTTCTAGAACCAATCATTTCATCATGTCCACAAGAACATCTCCATAATGGGATTGGTGTACCCCAATATCTATTCCTTGATATTGCCCAGTCGTTCATATTTTCTAACCAGTTACCAAATCTTTTTTCACCAACATATTCAGGGTACCAATTAACTTTATTATTTTCTTCAATGATTTTATCTTTAAACGCTGTCGTTTTAATATATAAGCTTGGCTTAGAATAATATACAAGAGGAGTTTTACATCTCCAACAATGTGGATAATTATGTTCCATCTTTTGTTTCTTGAACAATTTATCTTCTTTAGCTAAATACTTAATTATTTCTATTTCAAGTTCAGGGTCTACTACTAATCTACCTTTCCAAGGTCCTTCAGTATAACATCCTTGTTCATCTACTGGATTTAACATAGGTAAGTCGTATTTTAAACCTACTTCATAGTCATCTTGTCCGAAAGCTGGTGCTATATGAACTATACCAGTACCATCTTCCATAGTTACATAATCAGCACATGTAATATAGAATCCTTTTTTATTTACTTTAAGTATAGGTAAGAATTGTTCATATTCTCTATATTCTAAATCTTTACCAATGTATTCTTCTATTACTTCAAAATCATCCCCTAAAACTTTATGAGCAAGTTTTTCAGCAACAATGAAATTATATCCTTTTGATAAACATTTAACATATTTTTCATTTGGATTAACACATGCCGCTACGTTTGCCATTAATGTCCAAGGAGTAGTAGTCCATACAAGTAAATAAGTATTATCTTCATCTTTTAATTTAAATGGAACAGTAACAGTATTAACACTTATCTCTTTATATCCTTGTGCTACTTCATGACTAGCAAGACCAGTACCACATCTAGGACAATAAGGTAATATTTTTAATCCATCATAGATTAATCCTTCATCAAAGAATTTCTTTAATATCCACCACTCTGTTTCAATATAATTATTATCATATGTAACATAAGGATGTTCTAGGTCTATAAATTGACCAATTTCTTCTGTAAATCTTCTAAATGCTTCTTCATTTTTCCATACAGATTCACGACACTTTTCATTGAACTCTTTGATTCCATATTTTTCAATATCTAATTTACCAGAAAAACCTAGTTCCTTTTCTACTTGAACTTCTACAGGTAATCCATGAGTATCCCATCCTACTTTACGTAAAACTTTATACCCTTGCATAGTCTTATATTTACAGAAAGTATCTTTTAATAGTTTTGCTAAAATATGATGTACTCCAGGCATACCATTTGCAGTAGCAGGTCCATCATAAAACACAAAATAATCTTTTCCTTTTTCAATACTTTTTTCTAAAACCTTTTCTTCTTTCCAAGATTTACTAATATTACTTTCAAAAGTATGAACATCTTCTTTTGATAATTCCTTAAATTTCATATTATCCCTCCTTATAAATAAAAAACACGATAACTTCACCCAAAGGACGAAATTACCGTGTTACCACCTTAATTCATAGAATATTATTCTATCTCTTTACTATAACGCGTAACCGTATTTATCTTATCCATAAATCGCAACTTGAAAGTGATCTTAATTAATTCTTACTTGCTTTCTTTCACCTTACAAAGCTCTCTATAAAGTAGTTTATTAATTACGTCTTTCGCACTTGCTTTAACGAAATCTAATATAACACACTTTTTTTGGGATTTCAACTATTTTCCACCATAAGAGCCATAATCATTATATGTTTCATTTCTTCTTCCATATCTTGCATAATAAGTATCTAGTTCATTATTAATATACATAGCTGCATTATCAGTTTTTGCTATATTATCTAAAACTTCTTTTTTACCTTCTCTTCGATAATGAGCAAAGCTTCTAGCTACACTTCCTAAAACTTCAGGATTTTCTAATTGTCTATATGCACTTTCTACTCCATTATTTACCATATCATTAAATAACATTACTGATGTTTGGTCATCTGTCATAGTAGATTGATATTTATCTCCTAATGTATTACTAGCCCTTGTATCGTTTTTTCTATGATAAGTTGCTACATTAACAACGTTTTTAAGCAACTCATTTTTTATTCCATCTACACCAATACCGGCCATATCAAATCTTAAATTACCTTGTCTAGTATAATCGTTACACATCCCATCAGCTGAATACATAGTCTTTATTATCGCATTAGCAGAATAATTAATAGCCATATTTTCTAAATCATTATAACTCATATTGCCATTACTAACCTCTTTATAATATGCGCTCATATATGCACCAGTTGTAAATGATGAAGCCTTTTCCATTATCTCTAAATTGCTCATAAGACACCTTCCTATACTATAAATTATTATATCCACTACAATTCTAATATTCAATAAATTTGCATAATTATTTTATTACTTTACATATTAATAATGGTGAATATTATGTATTATTATTTAAATATATTTTTTCTTTTATCTATCCTAGGTCACATTATAGAAAATTTCGTTTACGTACATGTTGACAGTGGTATTTTATTTGGACCTTGGACACCAATATATGGATTTGGTACCTTACTTATTTTAGGCATTAATAACTTGTTGAAAAAACTTAAATTAAATAAATACGTTCATCCTATCGTTTTATTTATATTATCAGCTGTATTTTTATCAACATTAGAATATATAGGAGGAACTTTAATAGAAAAACTATTTGGAAGAATATTCTGGGATTATTCTTATCAAAAATTTAACATTGGTAAATATACTTCACTTAAAATGAGTCTAATATGGGGTGTAGCTAGTATTTTACTTGTATGCATAGCTATTCCTCTATTAGATAAATTAATAAAAAAAATACCAAAATTCATCACATGGATT
The DNA here is from genome assembly GCA_934155645.1 of uncultured Bacilli bacterium. Taxonomy (GTDB): domain Bacteria; phylum Bacillota_I; class Bacilli_A; order RF39; family UBA660; genus RGIG3091. The sequence continues at coordinate 116,862 of CAKPHC010000001.1, forward strand.
TTAGTACTTTTATTTATTATTGATGTTATTGTAACAAGTATTTCTTTAGGAGAATTCTTAATCTAATACATCCTTTAATACAATAACTTTTACTTTAGACACTTCCTCTAGTGAACCAAGTACTCCTTCTTTACCAAATCCAGAATACTTCCAACCTTCACTAGTCATTTGCATCATTTGATTTTGTGTTCCGCCATTTATTATAACATTACCTGATTTTAAAAGTGATGCAACTTTCATAGCAATTTTAGTATTTCTTGTAAATACACTAGTAGCATTACCATAAGCTGAAGAATTGGCAATATCTATAGCATCATTTAAACTTTCAAACTCGATAATAGACACTACTGGTCCTAGGATATCTAAGTTAGTAGCAACTGGCATATTACGATGAACATCAGATATGATAGTAGGTTCATAGAAAGCACCATTCCTTCTACCACCGATCACTAATTTTGCTCCAACTTTTACCATATCATTAACTTGTTTTTCTACCTTTTCGGCTGCCTTTTCACTTATTAAGCAACCCAAATCAGTATCTTTATCTGTAGGTATTCCTAGTTTTATAGAACCAATCTTTCTAATTAATTTATTTATAAATTCTTCTTTTAACGAAGTATGAACTATAAATCTTTTATTAGCTGTATTTAACTGCCCAGCATTATAAAATCTACTTCTTGCAGCTTCATTAACTGCTAAATCAACATCAGCATCTTTACATAAGATAAAGGCATTGTTTCCCCCTAAGCTTAATACTGATTTAGTTAAATTCTTAGCGCAAGTAGCCATAACTCTTATACCATTAGCAGTAGAGCCGTTGAAAGTAATCAAACTTACATCAGGGTGCATTGCTATTGCTTGTCCTACTGTTTTTCCATCACCATGAATTACTTGAACAACACCTTCATAAACTCCTGCTTGTCTTAACATGTAAACAATCTTAGTTATAGCAAGTGGAGCATGATGAGAGGGTTTTACAATTACGGCATTTCCCATAATCAAAGCACTAATAATTTTACCAGCTAAAATATCCATTCTAAAATTATAAGGTAAAATAACTCCAACTACTCCAAGAGCCTCCCTAGTAGTAAATTGTAAAGAATTTGCTAATGATTCTTCAATACCACTAGATAAAGATTTACCATATAAATGTTTAGCTTCTTCTACAACAGACAAAGTCATTTCATATAGATAATCTAATTCCTCTTGTGATTCCTTTAGTGCTTTACCACTTTCTTCAGATAAAACACTAGCTAAATCTGGAGTATTTTCTTTTAATATTTTAGAAAATTTAATTAACAAATCTGCTCTTTCATATAATGGTGTAGCTTCCCAACTAGGTTGTGCTGCCTTTGCTAAATTAACTGTTAAAACTACATCATCTACAGTTGAACTAGGAATTGTATCAATTAAACTTCCTGTTGCTGGATTAATAACCTCTATAACATTTAAATTAGAGGAATCTCTCCAGTCATTACCTATTAAATTCTTCATATCAAGCTCCCCTTTATTCTTTCGTATTCCCACGATACCCTAGTGTAATTATAACAAAAAAATTTCAATATGAACATACCCTTTTTTATTTATTTCAAAATTAAAAAAATCTATTGCTAGATTTTAATTTCTTTTGCTATTATTTCTTTGTTTTTTAAAAGTCTTTCATCGTTGGGATTCATTGAAAGTGCTATATCAACATTTCTAAGAGATTCTTGATAATCTTTTTTATAATAAAGTGCAATAGATAATAAATCATAAACAGTATAATTCCAACTGAAAGGTTCATTAATATATGTTTTAGCATGACTCTTAATAGAAAGTGCTTTATTACAATAATCGATTACTTCATCCCAGCTAGACATTTGATATTTAAAAAGTGCCATTTCCATATAAGGATCCCTTAAATAAGGTGCTTCCTCTATCGCTTTATTAAGCCACATTTCTACCTCATTATATCGCTTCAAATTAATATAACATCTAGCAATAAATCTCATAGATGCACATCTCTCATCACGCCACGTTGCTTTAGGTAATGACAAATGTTTTATAAGTGTATCTATCGCCTCGTTCCACTTTCCATAATACATATATTCTCTACCTAAATAATGCATATTCCTATCATCAGTTTCATCTTCTTTAACTGACAATTCTAATAAAGGTAGATAAGAACTTCTTGATTTAGTCCTATCTGGATAATGATTTAACGTAATATCATCTATTACTATCTTATTTTCTTTATTTTCTCCAATATAACTCAAAACCTCATGTACTGGATGTGTCCATTTATAATCATTATGACTATGTATTTTTTCTATATAAAAGTTGACACTTGGATTGTCATATTCATCAAAACTCCAATTATAATTATAACTTGCTCTAGTAGTATCATCTTTCCAATTTTCTTCTAATTTTTCTCGCCAACCCTTTTCAAACACTTCATCCAAATCAGTACATACACATATATCAGCATCACTTGGTACTAATTCCAATGATTTATTTCTTGCCACATCAAAACGCCATGGATTTATTACTTCTTGAATTACATTAACACCTAACTCTTTTAATTTGTTTACAGTATCATCACTAGAACCAGTATCTAAAACATATATAGCATCAGCTTCACTCATTGATTCAACCCAACGTGATACAAACTTCTCCTCGTTCTTAGTAATAGCATAGACATAAACTTTATATTTTTTACTCATAATACCCCTCTACTTTAATTTATGTAGAGAAAGTAAAATAGTAACCAAAAAAAGAACCGAAGTTCTTTATTTAGATAAGTATTCACAGATTAAGTTACTAATCTCAGTAGGATTATCAATAGTTAATCCCTCAATTATTCTTGCTTCTGCATAAAGTATTTTAGCATATTCCTTCAACTGTTCTTTATCTTTTTTATATAAATCATTAAGTTTCTTAGCAATATCATGATTTTCATTTATTTCTAGAATCTTATTAGCTTTAACACTATTTTCAAATGGCATGTTCTTCATTGTTTTTTCCATTTCAACAGAAACTTCACCTTCACTGCTTAAACATACTGGATGATTTTTTAATTTGTTAGTAAACTTAATTCCTTTTACTTCTGGAATAGCTTCCATCATTACACTAAACATGTCTTTAGCTTCACTATTCTTAGCATTTAATGATTCTTTCTCTTCTTTTGTATCTATATCCAAATCATCACCACATACATTTTTGAATTCTTTTCCATTATAATTTTGTAACATCATAATAGTAAATTCATCAATATAATCAGTACAGTATAAAACATCATATCCTTTATCTATTACACTTTCAACTTGTGGTAACATACTTATTTTAGCAACAGACTCACCACATGCATAATAAATACTCTTTTGGTCTTCCTTCATATTTTTTACATATTCATCTAATGTTACTAACTTATTATCTTTTGAAGATGTAAACATGATTAAGTCTTTTAATTTATCATTATTCATTCCGTAACTGCTATAGATACCATATTTTAACTGCATTCCGAAACTGTTATAAAACTTTTCATAATCAGAACGTCTATTATCACGCATATCTTCTAACTCTTTTTTAATTTTTGTCTCAATTGAATTTGCAATAGTTTTTAGAATTCTATTCTGTTGTAAAGTTTCACGAGATATATTAAGTGCTAAATCAGGAGTATCAACAACACCTTTTACAAAACTATAATAATCAGGTAATAAATCTGAACATTTCTCCATTATTAGAACTCCATTTGAATATAATTGAAGTCCTTTTTCATACTCTTTTGTATAGTAATCAAATGGAGCATGTGATGGAATATATATAAGTGAATTATATTCAACTGTACCTTCTGCTTTAGTATGAATTCTTGCTAGAGGTTTTTCATAATCAAAGAATTTATCAGAATAGAAAGTATCATATTCTTCATCTTTGATTTTATTTTTATCACGTTTCCATATTGGAATTAATGAATTTATTACTTCTAATTCTTTTACAGTTTCATACTCGTCTTTATCATCTTTATTTTTCTTTTCTTTTAAATGACTATGTTCTACTTCCATCATAATTGGATAAGTAATATAATCACTATATTTCTTAATTAAAGCAATTATTTCATGTTCATCCAAGTATTTACTGTAATTATCATCTTCGGTATCTTCTTTAATATGTAACACTACTGAAGTACCATAACTATCTCTTGAATCTTTAGTAATAGTATAACCATCTACGCCACTAGATGTCCATTTATAAGCTTCATCAGTTCCATATTTTTGAGAAATAACATCTACCTCGCTGGCAACCATAAATGATGAATAAAAACCAACACCAAATTGTCCAATGATATCAATATTTTCTTTATGCTCATTATTATTTTTAAAATCTAGCGAACCACTCTTAGCAATAGTACCTAAATTAGTTTCTAACTCTTCACTAGTCATACCAATACCATTATCACTAATAGTTAATGTTCTATTATCTTTATCTATTTCAATATTAATTGCTAATTTATCTTTATCTATATCAATACCTTTATCAGTTAAAGACATGTAATGTAATTTATCTATCGCATCACTAGCATTAGAAATAACCTCTCTTAAAAATATTTCTTTATTTGTATAAATAGAATTAATCATTAAGTCCATAAGTTTTTTAGACTCGGCTTTAAATTCTTTCTTTTTCATTTCTATCCCTTCCTTTATGTACATAACATAATATAGTCCTCTTGTTAGCACTTGTCAATAAAGTTTGCTAAATTTCATATAAATTTCAAAAAAGAGTATTTCTACTCTTTATCTTCTTTTGTTTCTAATTTTTTATAATCTACTTTTCCTATACTAGTTTTTGGAATACTGTCAACATATTCGTACTCTTTAGGAAGAGCATACTTAACGATGTTCTTTTTAGCGTATTCAACAATATTATTTTTAACTTCTTCTGTAAGTTTAATGTTTTTCTTTAACACGATAATAGCTTTTACTACTTGCTGTTTTATTTCATCACGAACCCCTACAACAATAGAACTTTCTACCAAAGGATGTTTATTATAAATTTCTTCTAAATAATTAGGATATATATTGCAACCATTAGAAATAATCATTCTCTTTAACCTAGTTTCAAAATAGAAGATACCATTCTCATTCATACGCCCTAAGTCCCCAGTGTGAAGCCATGAAATGCCATCATCATGTACTCTTATAGTTTTATAAGTTTCAACCGGATTATTTAAATATCCCTTCATTACAGATGGACCAGAAATACATATTTCACCTATCTCATCAAAATCAGCAGTAATATTCGTATTAGTTTTAACTATTTTATATTTAGTATTTAGAAAAGGAATACCAATGCTACCTTTTTCATAATTATCAACCAAACTAACACAAGTAGCAGCAGTTGATTCAGTTAATCCATAACCTATTCTTATAACCGCATTAGCACCATGGTCTTTTAAATATTTTTCAGTTTTACACTTTAAATCATAACTTAAAAAATCGCCACCAGATAACACACACAATACACTAGACAAAGATTTTTTACTAGCTTTTTTATCCCTAGTCATAACTTCTAGTATTGATGGAATAACAGGTAAAAAGTTAGGCTTAGTTTTTTCCACAATTTTGTTGATTTTTTTAACATTTATTTTAGGAATTAATATACATTTCATACCAATCGATAACGGAGTATGAATACATATTGCAAGACCAAATCCATGAAATATTGGTAAATACGATAAAATACTGTTGCCTTGTTCTGTGTCATCAACCATTAAATCACAAGATTCAGCAATTGAAGAAAAGCACATATTAGTTAGCATTACTCCTTTAGGACTACCAGTAGTACCACCACTATATAAAACAACTGCTACATCATTGCAATCCTTTTTTAGTAAAAGTTCTGAAGAAGGTTTTCCAAGACTTAAAAATTTACTCCAAAGTAAGGCATTTTTACCTAATTCCTTAACTTTATATTTTTTCTTAGTTGTCATATTGTATAAACTCTTAGTTATAAAATTCATACTGTTAGAAATAGGCACAACTACCATTTTCTTTAATTTAAATTCTCTTACTTTATAATAAATAAAATCACTAACTATTAAATAAGAAGATTTAGCTTCTTTTAGATAATGTTTAATTTCATTTTCGCTTGACAATGGATGAATAATATTTGCAACCGCTCCTATTTTATTAACAGCATAAAAACTAAATACTGCTTCTGGGCAATTAACCATACATATTGTGACATAATCATTTGCTTTTACACCAATACTTAATAAAGCATCAGCTGCCTTATCTATTTCCTTAAGCATTTCACTATAAGTATATTTTTTCTTAAAATACTCTAAAGCATAGTTCTTAGGATACTTAAGAGCTATTTCTTTTATTTTTTCATAAAGAGTTCCCTTAAAAAAGTCAATATTTTTCCATTCGTCCTTGTAATAACTATCCCACAAATTGCCATTTTTAATATTTTTATCTTTCTTAAATCCAAACATATCCATGCCTTCTTTCACATTATTTACATTAAAGGAGCAAATAATCTACAAAAGTCTTGTAATATTCTAACAAAGAAATTATTCTTACAATCATCAATAGATATCTCCTTTGATATTTTTATACTATCTAAAAAATCTTTTTTCATATTATGTATGCATTCAACATCATAAAGACAAGCTCCGCATTCAAAATTCAAATACAAGCTTCTAAAATCAAGATTGGCAGTACCTATAACTGCAACTTTATCATCCGAAACAAATGATTTAGAATGAACAAAGCCAGGAGAATATTCATAGATTTTGACTCCTGCTTTAATCAGCGTTCGATAATAAGATTTAGTAGTAAAATGAACAAGTCTTTTATCCCATTTATAAGGAACCAATATTCTTACATCTACCCCACTTTTAGACGCCATAGTTAAAGCCAAAATCATATTTTCATCTATAATTAAATACGGAGTATTAATATAGACATATTTTTTAGAGTTATTAATTATATTTAAGTAAACATATTCACTTATATTTTCTCTATCCATCGGACTATCAGCATACGGTTGAACATAGCCTTTAGAACTTATACTGCACGTTTCATTACTCCACGGGTAATACTTAAAGCAATCTAAATTATCATTAGTTGCAATCATCCACATCTGTAAAAACATTAAAGTAAAACTCCAAGCAGCCTTACCAGTAAGCATAATCCCAGCATCTTTCCAATGACCACATCTATCATAAAGATTAATATATTCATCTGCTAAATTTATTCCTCCAGTAAAAGCAACCTTCCCATCAATGACAACTATCTTACGATGGTCTCTGTTATTTTGTACTGAAGTTAACAACGGTCTAAAAGGATTGAACACAGTACATTTTATTCCATAAGAATTCATCTCATTAACAAAATTATTAGGTAAAAGGAATAAACATCCCATATCATCACATATTACTTTAACTTCTACACCCTTACTCGCTTTCTCTTTTAATATTTTTAAAACACTATTCCACATTTTACCTTCATTAATAATATAGAATTCTAAAAATATATATTTTTCTGCTTTATTTAATTGTTCAAGAAGTTGTTCAAACATTACTTCCCCACTCTCTAAGTAATTAACAACAGTTTTATCATAGCAAGGATAATTATTGTATTTTTCTAAATAATTTATAAGTGGAACATCACTATTATTTTTATTATCACCTGGGAGGAAAAACATTTCTTTGTTTTTTTTATCAATATTATCTAATTTTTTTGCAAACTTTCTGGTAGATGATTGAAATTTAAAAAGCAAATAAAACAACCCGCCAAAAAGAGGAAATAATAAAATTAAAAATAACCATGTTAACTTATAAGCACTTCTATCATTTTTAGCAAGAACATGAAGTGCTACAAAAAAACTAATGATAGATAGGCTCATACTAATTGCTAAATAATTGCTACCGCTCATTACTAAAAATGCAATAAATAAAATCTGTAGCAACAACAAAATAGCAACTTGTATTCTTCTTTTGAATAACGATGTAAACCACTTTTTGCTGTGTTTCATTTAATCCCTCTTTTCTCTATCTTTAATCATTATACTATATTAATACCGTTTTAGATTATAACCATTTACAATTTCACCAAAATTTCAAAAATAAAAGAGTTTTACAACTCTAATCTTTACTATATATTCTTTTATTCAAATCAAATCCATGTAATTGTATTTTAATAACAATTTGATTTAATTCATTATCTGTAAATTTCATTTTCTTCAATTGTTTTCTATTCAAATTCCATAAATTTAAAATAGTTAAAATATCATTATTAATAAGTTTGGTATATATTTCATCATTGAATTTTAAAGCATAAATACTACTATTTAAAAAAGCACTTTCATAACTTCATCAATGCTAATACCAAGCACAAACGAAAACTCACTATATAAGTATTTTTCAGCCATTTTAAAATACATATCATCTTTTTCCCCTGTCTTTCTTTTATTATCTAATCTTTCTTTATTACGAAGATAAGCAGTCTTTATAATTTTAATTAAATCATAACACGAGTTAGATAAAAGTAGATTTTTGTATTCTGATTCAATATTTTTGCTATCGGTCTCAATTATTGAAATATTAGGAATTTCTTCTATAATTTTATTTCTTTCTTCTTTGCTAAATAAATCGTGAATATTACCACACTTATTTTGAATTGAAACATCAATTATTAAAGATTCATCATCAATAGGACTTAAAATATAGTAATCATTATTATTTAAATGATTTGTCCTAATTTCTTTACTTTACAAATGTCTTTTTTATAAACTAAATAATCTCCTATTTTATTTTTCCTTTTTCTTCCTTTGATTTATTAACATATAAATCTTTATTATCAACATTATATAATTTAAATTCTAAAAGCATAAATTTCTCCTAAAAAAACAAATAGCTACCAACTGGACTTACGCCGTTAGTAGCTACTCGTTGTAATTCAATTATATCAATTTTTATTACATATATAATTTTAATATTAATTGTGTTCAATTGTTTTGAATAAAACATTATCCTTTTTAGAACCAATTTTTTCTTTATATTCATCTATTAATAAATATGCTTTGGTATAATCTATAGAATTATACTTTTGAGTTTTCTTAAATGGGCCTGTTAAACCTGGAAATTCATATTTCATGTATTTATCATAAAACTCTTCTTCCATTGCCGTCTCCAATGTAAAGAAAAATGACGACGCAATAGGAGATACCGAATCTAATATTTCTTTTATTTCCCAACGACTTTTTGAAAAAGAAATTTTATTTATAATGTCTTCTCCAAATAAGTTCTCTAATTCATATGCTATCTTTGTCTCCTTTGGATATCCACAAGAAGAGGTCAACAAATCATATTTTTTAGCTAATTGTCTTGTTTTTAATTCATTTATTCCTTCTCTAATTGCTGTTCTCCCGCCACTGCCACAAAAATGCAGAGTTTCGTGAAGCAAAATCTCTTTAAAATATTCTTCAGGAGTTAATCCTTTTAAAAAGGCATGTTTTATATAAGTGATATATGTATTATCATTTATAATCATATTATCTTGATTACAAGTTTTATGATTTTTCACCATACCAAATCCCGGGATTCTTTTAAATGCACCTAATACTTTAAAAGCATCTAAAGGAAAATAAAAATTATGATTCCTTACAAATAAAGATATAGTTCCTGTCTGTTCAATATGTACCAATTCTTGTAAATCATAATTAACTGGTACATCAACAAGATTAGGGTACTCCTTTTTTATAATCTTAACTAATTTTTGAATTTCAGAAATTAAATTATTTTTAATATCAGCTATATTCATCAAACCAACTCCTAAAAATATAAATATTTCGTTCAGATATTATATCATCAAAGATTAAAGCAATCTATAAATAAATCTATTTTTGTATTCAAAGAAAAAAATCAATCATTTCGATTGATTCCCATATATCAAAGTTCAAATTATTGAACAGATTCCCTATTGGTGCCGACTACAGGATTTGAACCTACGACCTACACATTACGAATGAGTTGCTCTACCAGCTGAGCTAAGTCGGCCTAAGAATATTATAACATTTAATTTTATAATATCAACGCATTTTTACTTAATAAATGGTTCAACATGAACAATTACTTTTTCCACTTTATCAATTTCTGTTATAATTCTCTTCTCTAGTTTATCAGCTACACGATGACTTTTAGTAGTAGCCATTTTACCATTCACATAAACAGTAACAACTACAACGTATTTACATCCTATAGGAATCGAATACAAAGTACCTACTCTTTTAATTTCAGGATAACTCTTTATAAGACTCAATATAACATCTTTAGATTTATTATCAATAGATGAATCCATTAAAACATTATAACTATCTCTAAATAATTGTAACCCAACTATAAAAATCCATATTGATATTCCAATTCCTACTACACCATCGAACCAATAAATATTATACTTAGTTAATACTACAGCAACAGTAGTAAAAGATGTAATAACACAATCATTACGATGATCTTCCATATTCGCTTTTACTAATAAGTTCTCAGTTTTCTCATATATTTTCTTAGTATATATAAACAACGCAAACTTAATAATAACAGTAATTAAACACACAGCAATTAAAGTCCAGGAGAAAGTCAATTTATTAGATAAAACAATTGACAACACAGAATCATATAATAACTTTATTGCTATCAACATCATGGAAATACTAATAAACATAGAAAACAAATATTCAGCTTTTCCATGTCCAAAATTATGGTCCTCATCATTAGGAACACTAGATATTTTATTACCAATCCAAGTCATAAAAGAAGCAAAAATATCCCCTGCACTATTAATAGAATCTGCAAGCATTGATTGACTTCTACTAATTAAAGCAACAATTATTTTTATGATAAATAAAAAAGCATTTCCTATAATGCCAATGATACCAACCTTTTTAGCAACACTAAATCTATCCATAATTTCACCCACTATATATGTATACTGATTATAACATAATTAATCGATTTAATACATACTATTACTAAATTAAAAAAATATAACAAAAAAACTTAGAAATTAATCTAAGCTTATTTCATAATGGTGTCCTGGGAGAGATTCGAACCCCCGACCGATGCCTTAGAAGGGCATTGCTCTATCCAGCTGAGCTACCAGGACAGGTATAACCAAACAGTAACTTGATTATACACCACTTATTTTACAAATTCAATATCTTTTAATGCTTTTTTTAAAATTTCTTCATTATTTACCTTAAAAACAACTTCATCAACATCATAATTATCAAATACAGAATAACTAATAGAATAAACAACTTCCTCTAAAATTTCCTTATCACTCATAAAAATACTAGTATTAAAATTCAAAATCATCGTATCACTATCTACTTCGAAATTAATTAATTCTGTTTTTTGATTTAAATAACTAACCAAATTTGGTTCATAAATATAATTACTAGATAAATCATCAATAACAATACTTATCTTCTCTCTATTGTCATCAACATACTTAGTTATAGGTACATAATACTTTTCTTTATCTATCTCTTCTATATAATAAATAACTACTTTCTGAATATCTTTAGTTCTTTTTATATCATACTTTTTGTTTATACCATAATCCTTAGTAAAAACAGATGGCAACTTATCATCTTTCCAAATAGTACTAATATCAGCACCATCTACTTTTATTACTACTCCACCAACCCCTTCTATTTCTAGAAGAGAAAAAGTAATTGCTTCAAGCATTTTTTCCTTTTTATTAGAATCTATATTTATTAATTCTTTGGAAAGATTGACATTAACTATTCCTTCAGTATGATTAATATCTAAGATTTTAGTTTTTTTAGGAATTACTCCATTTAATCCATTAGGTAATAAATCATTACTTGAATCAATCAAATTATTTAAAACACATTTGGCTTTGTCTATTAATTGCTTATCCTTGTCAATCATAGTTACTGTTCTTACTAATAAGTTTTCATCATTTAATAAATAAATATTAATCTTTTGAACACTATCAGAATATTTAACCTTAACCTTATTATCAAGATTGTTTGCTATATCATTAGAAGGCATTAAATATATAGCTAGTAACAAACAAACCGTTAAAGTAGTTATCATTATTTTTTTTAGTGCTTTTCTCTTTAGCATTATATCACCTATAAAATATTATGATTTGTATTTTTTTTTTATTCATCTAAAGATAATTCGTTCATTTTTAAAAGTTCAACCACTGCTCCTGCTCTACCTTTTACTCCTAATTTCTGCATTACATTAGAAATATGATTTCTAACAGTTTTTTCACTTATTCCTAGTTCATTTGAAATATCTTTAGTATTTTTATTTGATATCAATAATTCAAAAACTTCTCTTTCGCGAAGTGTTAATATCCCTTTAATAATAATTCCCCTCTTTCTTACTATATTTACTCATAGTATTCTATGACAATATCAACTTTAGTTGAGGGGATTTAACCCAAGAAAAAAAGAAATAAGTTATTTCTTTTCAAACTTGACTGTTACATAAACTTTTTCTTCAAAGCAACCTTGAACAAGACGCATTATTTTATTAGCAAGTGTACTATCATGTTCATTTTTAATAGCAACTACCGTTACTTGATTACCATCTATTTCAACAAATGAATCTATATCTAGTTCTGTTTTTATCTTAGCTTCTATTGTTTCTTCCTGTCCAGTTAAAAAGTTTAAGTACTTCAATTGTTCTAAAGCTTCATTTTTTTCTTTTGCAGTAGCATTATTACTTGTAAGAAGACCTTCTAAATCTGACCTTTTCATTGACCTTTCTTCTTCCAAATTAACTCTCATTGCTACTAAAAGTTCACTTTCTTCAACAGTTACATTTGTTTTTTCTGTTTTCTCTTCATTATTATTCTTATCTTTATTATAACTGCTATTATTAGTTAACAATAGTTCATTGGGCATCGTAATATAATAAACACTTAAAACTAATATTAAACTAAATAATGTTAAAAACCACAAACTTTGCTTATTTATCATATAAAGTCCTCCTGATAAATAATATGAACAAAGTAAAAAAAAAGAACATATATTTATGCTCTTGATACATATGATGAATCTTTTGTAGAAACAACGATAGTTTCTCCTTCATCGATAAAGATTGGAACCTTAATTTCCATACCAGTTTCTAGAGTAGCATCTTTCATAACACTACTAGTAGTATTACCTTTTACTGCTGGTTCAGTTTTAATAACTTTCATTTCAATTTTATCTGGTAAATTGATTCCTAAAATTTCACCTTCATAAGATACAATAGTAACGTTGATGTTTTCTTTTAAGAATTTAGCATCATCACCTAATGAACTCTTATTTAATTCTATTTGACTATAATCTTCCATGTTCATAAAGTAATAAACATCACCCATAGCATATAAGAATTGCATATCTTGTCTTTCAATTCTTGCTGTTTCTACTTTAATAGCTGAGTTAAAAGTATGTTCAATAGTAGCACCTGTTCTTAAATTTTTTAACTTAGTTCTAACAAAAGCAGCACCTTTACCAGGTTTTACATGTTGGAATTCTATTACTTGATATAAATTATTATCTAATTTAATAGTAATACCAGTTTTAAAATCATTAACATTAATCATAGAATTTTCTCCTTTCTAGTTGTCAATTACTTCTTCTCTTTATGAGTTGTATGTTTTTGACATCTTGCACAATATTTATTAATCTCTAAACGATCTGTTGTATTTTTAACATTTTTTTCTGTACGATAATTTTCTTCATTACAAACAGTGCAAACTAGAGTTTTTCTTTGTCTATTTCCTACTTTTGCCATACTATCCCTCCTCGTTTTCTACTGGTATTATATCAAATTTTTCAAAAAAATCAAAAGTTTTTTATCATTTTTATATAGATTAGTATAAAATTAGACATAATTTATTAAAAAATAAGTAATTTGGTTATATTAATAACAGGTGATAAATATGAAAATAAGACTTGGTTATGTGTCAATTGCAAAAGCTTTAGAAGGAGTTACTTCATCTCACTCAGTAAGCTATACAAATTTTGTAAAAGATGGAAGTAATGTTGATAAAATATATTCACAAATAGAAAAAAACTTAACTGATTTAGATAAAATAATTACTTACAATATCAAAAATAATATTCATTTCTATAGATTAAGTGCTAACATTATTCCTTTAGCAACCCATAAAGATGTTAATATAGACTTTGAAACCAAATTTAAAAACCAATACAAAATAATTGCAAGTAAAATAAAAGAAAGTAATATGAGAGTTGATATTCATACTGACCAATACACTATCTTGAATAGTACCAATAAAGATGTATTAGAAAACTCTGTAAAGAACTTAGAACATGAATACAAAGTATTAACACTAATAGGTGGAACAACTACTCTAATCTTACATATTGGTAGCAATGCATTTGGAAAAGAAAAATCGTTGAGAAGATTTGTTAATAATTTCAATAAATTACCTAATTATTTGAAAGATGCCATAGTAGTAGAAAATGATGACAAAATCTTTAACGTTATTGATACACTAAATCTATGCAAAGAGTTAAATATTCCTTTTGTTTTAGATTATCATCATCACATTTGTAATGGTGCTAACGAAATAGATATTAAAAACTATTACAATGAAATATTTTCAACATGGAAAAAGATTAATCCAAAAGTTCATTTCTCTTCACCTAAAAACAATACTAAAAAAGATAGACGAAGCCATCACGATTATATAAACCTTGATTCCTTTATTTCCTTCATTGAAGAGATAAAAACTTTAAACTTTGATATAGATATAATGATAGAGGCTAAAGAAAAAGATGATGCAATGATGCGATTAATTCGTGGATTGAAGTATAAAACAAATTATAAATTCATTGATGATACAACGTTTGAAGTTAATTAAAATTATAACTTTCAAAATACCTAGTAGCTATTCTTCTAGATATTCTATTATTAGCATAACTACTATACTCAATTCCAGTGTTGGGATTGATTAAATCCGGTGAAGTAACTGTCAAAGTCATAACAGGATTATCATAAGGAGCAAAGCCTGCAAAAGTTTTGGACAAAGTTGGTGTATCTACTCTACCATCACCATCAGTATCTAAAAACGATTCACTAGTACCCGTTTTACCAGCTGGATTATCTATGTAACCCATTATATTAAGTCCCGTTCCATATTTAATAACAGCCTTTAACCCTTCTTGTATTCTTGCTATATAACTAGGATTTTCTAAAGTATTTAAAATAATTGGCTCTACTTTATAATCTAATTCACCTAAGTCATTAGTTGAAGAAGATTTATAGACTTCCTTTAATAAATGTGGTTTATATCGGTTTCCATTAGAAGCGATAGTATTCATATATTGAGATAACTGCATTGTAGTATAAGTATCATACTGTCCTATAGCAAAGTTCAATAATAAATCCGGACTAGAACTATTACCAACGTTACCAACACTTTCTATTGGCAAATCAATTTCAGTTTTTACACCAAGACCAAACTCATTAAATGTTTTTCTATATTTATCAAAAACATCATTATTAATTACAAATTTTTTATTATAAGCATAATCAAATCCAGCTAGTTTCATTGCAATCTTAAACTGATACACATTAGATGACTGAGCAAGAGCGGTTATATCATTAATATATCCTAGAGTTGACCATGAACACTTCTTAGGAACAGAATATAACTTAATACACTCATCACGTTGATATTCCCCTATACTTATAGCATTGTTGATGTAACCGACATACATTGAAGCACCTTTTACAATGCTTCCTACTGTCATAGGACTAGTCAAAACTTCAGGTGTATAATCTCTTATTTCATATTTTCCATTTACATATATTGCTTGCTTTCCACTCATTGCTAATATCTCACCAGAATTAGGCTTTTGTATAACTACAAAGCTGTGATTATAATATTCAGTATTTGCTTCTTTCTTAGCACGTAAAATTTCTTCACTCAAAATACTTTCCACTTCTTTTTGAAGATTAATATCTATTGTCAAAACAATATCATTACCACGCACACCTTCTTGTACTAATGAAAGTTTGTTACCATCCTTTACATTATAAATTGCTTTTTTACCTCTTAAAATATCCTCATACTGTTTCTCTATATAACTTATTCCAACATTATCATCTAAAGAATACCCTTTACTCAAATAATAATTCTTATCTTCCTTAGTAATACTAGAAATATTTCCTAATACGCTTCTAAAAGTATTACCATATAAATACTCTCTTTCCCATGTATATTTAACATCAAAGCCATTAAGTTTATCAGAATTTTCGGCAATATTTGCATATTCTGAATCACTTATATCACCCTTTTTTATGATTTTATCTTCATAAATATAACCTTTATTCATCAAATAATATACATATGCTGCCTTCTTGTCATTTTCGTTGTATATAGAAAGGTCCTCATCAGTTATTCTTGATAATTGTAAATAATATATATCTTTAGAAGTTAATTTTCTATGCTTTAGCTTTACCCACTCTTCATCAGTTATTTTTTTATTGGCAAGTAATGGATTATCAGCAATCCAAAACTCTTTAAAATTAGTAAGCGTAAGACTAGAGAAATCTATGTCTATATAATTCAAAATGTTATAAGCTGACTTAATCTCATCTTTTACAGATATTTTTGATGGCTTTTTATAGAAAATGACTGGA
This sequence comes from uncultured Bacilli bacterium, assembly GCA_934155645.1. GTDB lineage: Bacteria > Bacillota_I > Bacilli_A > RF39 > UBA660 > RGIG3091. Next base: position 133,549 of record CAKPHC010000001.1, read on the forward strand.
ACCGATTTATTATCAACTAAAAGGTTATAATTGCGGTCATATATTCTTCCTCTTGGTGAATTAGCACCATATACCACTGATTCTGTAAGACGCTTTAACAAATTAGAATAAATCTCATGTTCAAATACAGTTACCTTAAGAGCAGAAAAAATCAATGCACAAAAAAATAGTACTATTAACATTTTTAACTCTAAGAATCTTTTTTCTTCTATTTTCTTTTTTACCTTTTTCTTCATAACGTTCACCATTATTATTGTGTAACATATTTCAAAACTTATAGCATATATTTTTACGAGGAGGAATTCTATGTACGAATTTTTAATAAAAGAGTATGTTGATAAATTAACAGAAGACGATATAAAAAAATATGCAAAAGGTTATAACGTCGACATTAATGACGATGAAGTAAAAATTCTATATTTATATGCCAAAAACTATTGGAGAGAATTCTATAAAGGAGAACCAAAAGAATTATTAGAAGAATTAAAAGAAAAACTAAGACCAGCAACGTATGAAACTTTATATACTTATTACAAAAATTTAAAAAGTAAGATTACTGGATAATCTTACTTTTTAAATTACTATCAAATTCTTTTTTTCTAATCATTTCGATTTCAAATTTATATGGAGGAAATCCTTCTACATACGGTGTTTCCAAAATTTTAGGAATATCATCGATTCTAGGGCTATAAATAATACTAATCAGATTATCAAATCCCAGATAACCAAAGCCAATATTTTCATGTCTATCCTTATGAGAACCAAGCGGATTCTTACTATCATTTATATGAATACATTTAACATAATTAAGTCCAACTACTTTGTCAAACTCATCTAATAATGCATCAAATTTACTTACATCATAACCAGCATCATTTAAATGACATGTATCAAGACAAACACCAATGTTATCTTTATTAATTATTCCATCAATTATTTTTTTTATTTCTTCAAACTTACTACCTATTTCAGTACCTTTACCAGCCATAGTTTCTAATAAAATTACTACATCTGTATTTTTTAAAATAGTATTTAAACCATTTATGATATTTTCAATTCCTGTATCAATACCTAATCCAACATGACTACCAGGATGTAACACCATATACTTTATACCCAGTTTTTCACATCTGTTAACTTCCTGTTTCAAAAAATTAATAGAAAAGTCATATTTACTATCTTCTTTATTATTAGCAAGATTAATAATATATGGAGCATGTACAATAACTTTAGAATAATCAATATTATTTTGCTTCATAACTTCTAAAGCTTTTAAAGTAATTTCATCATTTATTTCAGAACGCGCTGTATTTTGCGGTGCTCCAGTATAAAACATAAATGTATTAGCATTATAACCTAGCGCTTCATTTAAACTACCTAATAATTGGTCTTTACTATTAAAAGACACATGAGAACCAATTGTTAACATAACATCACCTAATGATATTTTAGCACAAAAAAACTTAAGTAAGAATACTTAAGTTCTAAATTATTACTTATTGGGCATTTAATTTATCTGAGCAAGTAGTTCCACCTGGAATAGTTACTTTAGCTGACATACCTTCACCCATATTGTCTAAAGCAATTGAGTATCCAGTATCAGTTTTAGTAATTGCAGTTGGATTAATATCTTTAGCAACTACAGCAACATCAGATTTAGCTAATGCTACACCATAACCAGTTTCATCTAAAGCTGTAACTTGGTAATCAAATCCACCATTAGCATTTCTTGTTACAACTATATATGATTGTAATGGTAAATATTTAGAGAATGGTGATTTCTCACTACTACCTCTTTCTAAGTCTACACATACAATTGGTACTACTAAATATTCTTTAGTATTGAAAGTAAAATCATTACTATAAGAGTTTACTTCTGTACTAACAGCATCTACAATTTTAGAAAGGTTAGTAACATAAGTTTTTTCACGTGATTGTTGAATATATTTACTTACACTTGGAACAGCGATAAGTAAAAGTACTCCTAAGATAATGATTACTGCCAAAAGTTCAATCAATGTAAATCCTTTTTTATTCATTTTTTTCATTTTTTCCTCCTTATTATTATACCTAAATACTATCATAATTTACTATCATAGTCAATTCATTTTTAATCTATTTTATTAAAAACTTTAATACTAGTAGCGCCTGATATTGCTTTAATTTCATCCTCATTTGCAAGCGTATTATCACTATTAACAAGACCTAAATTAGTTTTAACATCAGAACCCTCTGCTACATAGTTAAATCTCTTACCACCATTAAGCAAAGTAGAAGACATTAAATTAATTCCCCTATTTCGATTAACCGAATTCTTATCACTATTTATACAATCTATATCAGTACATGCTACTAAATGAACATAGTAATTATATTTTGTCACATCACTATTAGAAATATAACTTAAAATTTCATCAAGATCTAAAGAAGTAATTTCACCATCATTATTAATATCATATTTAGGCTTGTCCTCTTCAGTAATAAGAACTTCACCATTAATAACTTTTTGAATAAGTTTTACATCTTCATCATTTGTAACACCATCATTATTGATATCCCCTATTCTTCCATCATTACCTGATGAATTGACAACCAAAACAAATGACTTACTCGTACTATATTTCATACTATATGGAGATTCAGAAACATCATCAGTATTTAAATAAGCAAGCGTCAACAAAACTGCTTCACCCTTTTGAGATGGGTATTCAACATTATCATCACGCCTTAATGTATATTCAGCCTGAGTAACCATTGTTTTAGCATTTTCTACAAATGTATTTTTCTTATTTCTATCCAAAGTAGACAAAACATTTGGTACAGCAATAGTCATAATAACTCCTAAAATAACAACTACTGCCAAAAGCTCAATTAACGTAAATCCTTTTCTATTCATATACACTCTCCTAACATAAAAATTATATACTCTTTTACTATTATTTTCAACATTTATAAAATTATTTAATTCTAATAAGCAAGCGTCCTACATATAATTTAACAAAGAAAGAGAGGAATGAATTAATTATGGAAACATTAAAAGTTTCAACTAAATCTAACCCTAACTCAGTAGCAGGAGCATTAGCAAATGTCTTTAGAGAAAAAGGAAACGTCGAAATACAAGCAATTGGTGCAGGTGCATTAAACCAAGCTATCAAAGCTATTGCTATAGCAAGAGGATTTGTAGCACCTTCAGGCAAAAATCTAGTATGTATTCCAGCATTTACTGATATAGTTATCGACGGTGAAGAAAGAACCGCTATAAAACTAATTGTTGAAGCACGATAACTAATAATCTATATCATCCATGAAAAAGAATCTAAAATATGATTGACTACCAGTTTTATTATCAACTCTTACTATTTTATAAATTAAATAATAAGACGTCTTCATATCATAGTTTTTTTCTCCTTTAATCACTTCTTTATGCACCAATAGACCATCTTCACCATTAGAAATACGATTAAAATTGATAATAGTTATAATAATACTGAATATTGCAAACAATATTAACAATGCACATATCCAATCTATAACCTTACGAAATAAATTTTTAGATGATGTGCCATCACTAGGAGTAATATCATTGAAATCACTATCCATATTATCACCCTAACTTTAGTATATTATAAACTTGGAATTAAATCTACATTTTTTGACAAGTCCAAAGACAAAAAAATACAAAAAGTTTGACAAAATTGCTATAATATGCTATAATACAAACATCTTCGAAAATAGGGGTTCGAGATTTCAGGGAAAAGGGGTTGAATTAAATATGAAACAATCATATATTTTTGAGTACCAAAACGAAAATGATTTTAGAAAAAAAGAAAGAACTGTAAGAAAATACAACATGCTTGCTTACAAAAAGTTAACATTTGAATACTATCCAGAAATAAGAACAGGTAACTTCTTAGGTGAAATGGTATCTGTTAATAAAAAAGAAAATTCTAAATCTTATGAATTAAAACTTCCAACAGATGAACTTTTTGCTAAAGTACACGGTGAAATTAGATTACATTATACAGTTTATGAAGACAAACACATAATTCTTCTTACTAATATCACACCTGAAGGTATATTAGATGAAGGACATAGAGCTGAGTTAGGTACTTATAAAGGGGTTATGATTTCAAAATCAAATCCAGAAAAAGATATGTTTAAAGTTAATTTATTAAATATGTTACAAAAATAACAAGTAATTGATACTTGCTATTTTTTTTGCCTTAAACTTTCTTTCATTAAATCGCCAATTGCTTGTTCTAACTTTTGATTAGCTTCTTCTAGTGGCATATCTTTTGAAATTTCAAACGCTTCGCCAAATCTAGCTGTTAAATTCTTACTTCTAAATTTATAATCCCCTGTTATACCAAAAGGAACAATCTTAGCACCTGTTTTTTGTGCCATTGAAACAGCACCAAATTTAAACGGTAATAAGAATTCCTTTGTTTTATTTCTAGTGCCTTCCGGAAAAATTCCTATAGCACCACCGTTCATCAAATGGTCTATAGCACACTCTTTAGCATTGCTATCTTTGATACTTCTATTAACGGGAATACATCCAACCCATTTAAAAAACCAAGCAGTCTTTCCATCAAAATATTCCTTTTTAGCCATATATCTCAAAAATCTCTTAGTAGAAACGATAGGAAGACATTGGTCATATAAATGCTTATGATTACCACAAACAATGATTGGTCCACTTTTAGGAATATTTTCTTTTCCTATGATTGTAGGATTATAATACAACTTAAATATTGGCCCTAAAACACCTCTTGCAATCTTATATCCTACTGGAACTTTCGCTTTTTCCATTATATCAATCCTTTCCATTTTCCTTTTCTAATTCACGATAATTAACCTTACCTAACAACGTTTTTGGTAACGCTTCACGATATTCATATTCATATGGGATAGAATACTTTGCCAAATTCTTTTTACAATGTTCTTCAATACTTTTTCTAACACTCCATTTGGCCTTATACTCGTCCTTCAAAACAATATATGCTTTAGCAACTTCAACCTTATATGGATGTGGAATTCCAACAACAGTACAATTTAATACTGCTTCATGCTGCTCAATGATGCTTTCTATGTGTTGTGGATAAACATTATATCCAGAAGAAATTATCATTCTTTTCAATCTCTGTTTAAAATACAAAATTCCATTTTCGTCCATACAACCAATGTCACCAGTATGTAACCATATGTTCTTATCTTTATGACGTTGTAAAACCTCATTTGTTTCCTTCTCGTTGTTTAAATATCCAATCATTACCGTTGGTCCAGATACACAAATTTCACCATCTTCACCAATAGCCACCTCATCTTGAGTACCTGGATAAACCATCTTAAAATAGTTTCCTGGAAAAGGTATACCTATACTACCCTCTCTATAACAGCCATCATGAGAAGCAGCTGTAGCAGCAAGACTTTCAGTCATACCATAACCTTGTAAAACTCTAACATTAGCACCGTGTTCCTTTAAGAATTTATTTAATCTATCAAACATTGCAATAGATAAAGAATCTCCACCAGAAACAATATACTTTAAGCAAGACAAATCAACATGCTTCATACCAGAATTACTCATCATCGCTTCATACAAAGTTGGTACACCCGTCAAAACAGCTGGATGATATCTAACAATTAACTCATCCAATTTTTTAGCATTAAATTGAGGAATAAGTACAAGTTTCAAACCAGCAGAAAGTGGAAAATGCATTGACACTCCTAGTCCAAAGCCATGAAAATTTGGCAAAATATCCAAAATAGAATCCCCAGGCATTAATCCTTTAAATACAGTTCTAACCTGCTCAGCTAAAGCATTGAAATTATAGTCTGACAATAAAATACCTTTTGGGTTACCACTAGTACCACCACTATGCAAAATAACAGATGGAGTTCGAGGATTAGATTTAACAACAACTGGAGTTCGATACAAATATCCCTTTAACATGAACTCGTTCCAGTATATATATCGGTCATTACGTTTAGGCTTTTTTACTTTATATCCTTTAGTAACCATATAACCAATTCCTAGTAACATCGGCATAGAATTCTTAGCAGAAACAACAATTGTCTTTTTAACACTTGTATCATTGATAACATTACGAACCTTCTCATAACAAACATCAATCATAATAAAGACAGTAGTACTTGTCTCTTGCAAATAATTTTTGATTTCCTCTTCACTAGATAAAGGATGAATCATATTAGCAATAGCACCAATTTTATTTATTGCATAAAAACTTATAAGGGCTTCTGGTGTATTGGGCATACATATAGTTATAATATCCCCTTCTCCAAATCCCATTTGCAAAAATGCTCTTGCACATCTATCTATTAATTGTAAAAATTGCCTATATGTTATGTTTTTTCCCATATATTCAAGTGCAACATAGTTTGCATTTTTTTTAGCTGATTCCTCGATTAGTTGATATATTGATATTTCAGGAACCTTTACATTCAACTCTTCCTTTGTATAATACTTTTCCCAAGGGGCATAAGGCTTTTTCTTTCTACCAAACATTGTAATAACATCTCCCATTACGTGTTTTCATATAATTTAATTATATCATATTAATAAATATTCTTATAAAAGAAAAAAGACCAAATGGTCTTTTAAAATTCTAATGTCTCTATTTCACCATTTCCACTTGAAGTAGTATTTGCACTAGCATCATTACTTTGGAACATTTCAGCACCTGTCATAGGCATTGGTGATACAGGTTGCTCTACTTGAGGCATAACACTAGGCATTACAGGTTCAACACTAGGCATAGGGCTTGGTTGAACTTCTACTGTTGGTTGAACTTGCACAGGTGTTGGTTCATGTTGAATAGCAACAGGTTCAACTGCAGGCACTTCGTTAACAACAGTTGTACTAACACTTGGTGCCCCTACATTATATGCTTCATGTGTCATTCTCGGTAAAGTTGTAGTATGTTCTAGTGGATCAGCTCCACCATATATAACTGGTTTAGGTTCATTTACTATTGGTGTAGATGGTGCAATAACTGAAGGATCAACTCCTCCATATATTGCTGGTCTCTCAGTAACAACAGGTTGTTGCTCTGCAACACTAGGCACATCAACTGGTGCACTTTCTGGAATAACTGCACTAGGCATATTTATATCATTAACATTACTTGCATTAACATTTGGTACAGCAGGTGTTGAAAAATCAACAACATTAACTGGAGTAACTGGTTCATTGTAAGATGGTGCTGGATTAATTTCAACTGCAGGTGCAGAAACAACATCATTACTTACAGAACCAACTTCCGGCATAACAGGTTCTGGATTAACTACACCGTTAGCAGAAAAATCATTAACACTCATTGGTCCATTATTCATCATACCAGGATTAACTCCGTTTATAGTACCTTCTAAAGGAACACTATTAAATCCCATTGGCTCAGAAACATTTGATACCATATTATTCATTCCCATATCAGGAACAGCATTCATACTATTATCTAATGGTGCTCTCATTCCATTATCCATATTTATATTAGAAGCAGGCATACCTACCTCAGCAACATCTGGAGCCTTCTTTTTATCTTTTTTATTTGACGCAATAAAAATTATCAAAGCAATCAATAATACAACAACACCACCAGTTATTAATATTCCTGGCAAAGTTGTAAACCAAGCAAAATCGAAATCCATGAATTCAGTTATATTCATATTTTCATCTCCCTTATTTATCCTATACCAATAATATCAAAAATAGACATTAATTGCAAACACTTTTTAACGCTTGTCAGTTGCTTGACACTTTCTAAATTTAGTCCACATTCCCTCACATGGAGGATATTTTTCAAATACCATTTTTTCTTTCGTAACCGGATGAACAAATTCTAGACGATACGCATGCAAACAGATTTGCTTCTTATCCTGTTTGCCATAGCGTTGGTCTCCATATAAAACATGCCCATGATGTGCAAACTGTACCCTAATCTGATGATGCCTTCCAGTTTCTAATTCTATACTAACTAATGCTAAATCAAGCTCCTTATTTCTCTCTAACGTGCTGTACAAAAGTTTACAATATTTGCCATTGTTTTTGTCTACTACTTTACTACTATTATCCGAACACTTGACAATATAATCTATATACTCGCCACTATCTTCTATATTACTTCCATTGACGATTGCTAAATAAGTTTTTTTCATTACTCGGTCCTGTACTTGCTTAGATAATCGCGAAGCAGCTTTCGAAGTCTTAGCAAAAACCATGACTCCACTGACCGGCCTATCCAATCTATGAACAAGTCCCAAATAAACATTACCTGGCTTATTATATTTCTTTTTTATATATCGTTTTATAATCGTAAGAATATCCAAATCATTAGTATTATCGCCCTGACTCAAAACATTATTTGGCTTAACTACTACAATTATATGATTATCTTCGTATAAAATATCTAAATTATTCATAACTTGAATACCTACTACAAATACCACAAGGCAATACCAATTCACTATCCTTTATTGGTAGTCCTATTTCCTCAGAATAAATCTCACCTTTATATTTAAGCGCTATTGTTTTCTTTAATATATTAGTGAAAACCTCCTTAGATAAACCCGTGGTATACGAATTAATAATAAAGAATAATGGATTATCACTTAATATTTCCATGCAAAGTTCAACTAGTGGATAAAGATCCTTCTCTATATCCCAAACTTCACCATTAGCACCTCTACCATATGATGGTGGATCCATAACTATGGCATCATACTTATTACCACGTCTTATTTCACGTTTAACAAATTTCACTACATCATCCACAATATATCTTACCGGTTTATCCTCTAAGCCCGATAAAACAACATTTTCCTTAGCCCAATCGACCATACCACGTGACGAATCAACATGAACCACACTAGCTCCTGCCTTCAAACAAGCAACAGTAGCACCACCAGTATATGCAAACAAATTTAAAACTTTAATATCCCTTTTACTTCTAGATATCTTATCCATCATAAAATCCCAATTAACAGCTTGCTCCGGAAAAAGTCCCGTATGCTTAAATCCCATTTGTTTAATATTAAATTTCAAATCCTTATATGCTACAGTCCAACGTTCAGGTGTTTTTCTTAAATTCTCCCAATGTCCTCCACCTTTATTACTACGAACATAAAAGGCATTAATATCATCATATTTATTCTTCAAATTACCATTATTCCAAATTATTTGAGGGTCCGGTCTAAGTAACTTTATATTGCCCCATCGTTCAAACTTTTCACCATTAGAACAATCAATAATTTCATAATCTTTCCAATCTTTTGTTAAAAACATCTAAATCACCCACACTAATTATAAGATAAAAAACAAAAAAAAGAAACTTTAAGTTCCTTTTTAACACTACAAGTTAACAAATAACTGATAAAGTTCATTACATTTATCTTTATCCATTTCTGCCTTATCCTTATATGGATAATCAATTCCAAGCACTTTATACTTCTCTTCACCCAATTTATGATAAGGCAAAAACTCAACTTTCTCAACATTTGAAATCTTATCATTTATATATTTCTTTAAAGTTTTAATATAATTGATACTATCAGTAACACCAGGTATAACAACTTGTCTTACCCAAAACTTTTTATTCATTTCATTTGCAACTTTTAAAAACCTCTCAGACTCATCTATAAGTGCTCCAACAAGTTTTACATACTCGCAAGCAACAGCATGCTTAACATCGAAAATAATCAAATCAACATTTTTAAGTATCTCTATGTACTTACCAATACCTACACCAGCTGTATCAAGCGCAATGTTAAAACCTTCCTCCTTTAATTTCTTACAACAATCTATAAGAAAGTCCGGTTGTAACAAAGGCTCACCGCCAGAAAAAGTTACTCCACCAGTATCCTTAATATAACTCTTGAACCTTTTAATTTTATCAACTAACTCATCACTAGTTATATTATCATCTTTTTTCATCCACATCTCAGGATTATGACAATACTTACACCTTAACTTACAACCATTCATAAAGACTACTACCCTTATTCCTGGTCCATCATAAAGTCCTAAACTCTCAACAGAATCAATACTACCTTTAACCATATTATCTCCTTGAATGGAACGTTCTACTTATTACTTCCTCTTGTTGCTTCCTTGTTAATCTATTAAATCTTACCGCATATCCAGATACTCTAATAGTCAATAAAGGATACTTCTCTGGATGTTCCATAGCGTCAATTAAAGTTTCTCTAGTCAAAACATTAACATTTAAATGATGTGCACCTTGCACAAAATAACCATCCAAAATATCAACTAAATTGCTTACTCGTGTAGATTCATCATTACCCAAAGCATTAGGAATAATCGAGAAAGTATTTGAAACTCCATCACGACAATAACAAGTATAATTAATCTTTGCAACCGAATTGAGCGATGCCAAAGCACCATTAGTATCACGCTCATGCATTGGATTAGCACCTGGTGCAAAAGGAACTCCTGCCTTTCTGCCATCAGGTGTCGAACCAGTTTTTTCACCATACACAACATTAGAAGTAATTGTTAACACTGACAACGTATGTTTAGCATTTCTATACAAAGGATGTTTACACAATTCATTATAGAAAGTCTCCAACAAATCAGTTGCTATAGAATCAACTCTGTCGTCATCATTTCCATACTTAGGAAAATCTCCTTCTATTTCAAAATCAACTGCAATTCCATCAGCATTACGAATAGGTTTTACCTTAGCATACTTTATAGCTGATAACGAATCAGCCGCTACCGAAAGTCCTGCAACACCAAAGGCCATTAATCTTTCTACAATTGTATCATGTAAAGCCATTTGTCCTTTTTCATAAGCATACTTATCATGCATGTAATGAATAATATTCATTGTATCAACATACAAAGCTGCAACATCTTTTAAGACACTATAATACGCCTGCTTAACAGTATCAAAATTTAAAATCTCATCAGTTATAATATCGTGTCCTTCTAAAACCTTAATATTTTTAACCTCATCAATACCACCATTAATTGAATAAAGAAGTGCTTTAGCCAAATTACATCTTGCCCCAAAAAATTGCATTTGCTTACCTACTCGCATAGCCGAAACGCAACAAGCAATCGCATAATCATCACCATATATAGGTCGCATTACATCATCATTTTCATATTGAATAGAATCAGTATCAATAGAAATTTTAGCACAATATCTTTTAAAATTTTCTGGAAGATTCTTACTCCACAAAACAGTAAGATTAGGTTCAGGTGCAGGTCCTAAATTAATTAAAGTATGAAGCATACGGTAAGAATTCTTTGTTACCATACTACGACCATCTAAACCAACACCACCAATAGACTCTGTAACCCATGTTGGATCACCAGAAAACAATTCGTCATATTCAGGTGTACGCAAATGCCTTGCAACACGCAACTTAATTACAAATTGGTCAATTAACTCTTGAGCTTCCTTCTCAGTTAAATCACCATTTTTTAAATCTCTTTCAATATAAATATCCAAAAAAGTCGATGTTCTACCTAAACTCATTGCAGCTCCGTTATTTTCCTTAATTGCTGCTAAATATCCAAAATAAGTCCATTGAACTGCCTCTTTTGCATTAGTTGCAGGTTTAGAAATATCAATGCCATATTGCAATGCCATTGCTTTAATCTCATCCAAAGCACGAATTTGCTCAGCATTTTCTTCACGCAAACGTATTAACTCTTCAGTCATTACACCTCGAAGATTTTCATGGTCCTTTTCTTTTTCCTCTTTTAGATAATCTATACCATATAACGCAATTCTACGATAATCACCAATTATTCGACCTCTCCCATACGCGTCTGGCAAACCTGTTAACAATCCAACTTTCCTTGCCTTTCGCATCTCTGTAGTATAAACATCAAACACACCTTGATTATGTGTTTTTCTAAATTCATTAAAGTATTTATCAATTAAAGGATTAAGCTTATAACCATATGCTTCTAAAGAATTATAAACCATCCTTATTCCACCATATGGATTAACAATTCGCTTTAACACCTCATCAGTTTGCAAACCAACAATAACTTCATTATCTTTATCTATATAACCAGCGTCATACGAATTAATACCAGACACACGGTCAACATCTATATCAAGTACACCTTTTTTTAATTCTTCCTTTAACAAATCAGTACATCTATTCCAAACCAAATTGGTCCTTTCTGATGCACCTGTCAAAAAAGATTCATCGCCATCATATGGTGTATAATTCTTTTGAATAAAATCCCTTACATCAATTTTATTACACCAGTCACCCACGACAAAACCATTCCATTCATTTCTCATATTACCACTCCTTATCATGTTATCATAAATTATTATACCATAAAAGAATTATTTTTAAACGCAATATAGAACTAGTTGACACAAAAAAAGCACCTCTAGTAAAGTGCTATAATTTCATTTTTTTCTGCAAAATCTTTTGTGCCGTAGAAAACGAATCAATTTGTTCATCACAAACATTGCTCAAATGACTTCTTAATTCTGTAAAGTAAAAAACTGGGTCATCAACATAATCTTTACTTTGATACAAGCTAAGCATATTTCTATTCAATTTTAAACTCTTTTTAATACTTCCACGAGTAAAATATGAAATTAAAGTTTTAGATACTCCCCTAATGTTCATCTCACTTATTCCTAAATTATCTTCATGGTCAATATAATCCATAGTATCGCCAAACTGAAACTTCTTACCATCAAAATAAATATTAACATCGGCATAATCGACTATTTCAATACCTAGTGAAGAAATCAATTCAATATCTTGTACACAATTCTTACAAGCATTAATTAAACAATCAAATCGTGTAGATGAAATCTTGTAAGAACAAAGCTTTGGAATAGATATATATGGCATAACTAATCCTCTCATTTTTTTATTAAACCAAAAAATTCCGTCAGCAAAAACAAAAGTGCTATTTTTAATAGTAGAATAACGCATTATGTATTCCTTACTTGGTAAACTATCATCATCAATTTCTAAACACGCAAAAGGTAAAGAGTCACAGTTACTTTCTTTCACAGTACAATAATTAGGACCAGATAAAACCTTTATAACCCTATCGCCATATTTATAACAAACTCCTTCACTACCTATACCAATAATGCTTAAATTCCTATCCATAAACGTTTCCACATCACATTCAGCATAAAAATTTACATCCATATTAGGCATAAAACCACACCCCATCAATTAACCGACTATAATATATTCTTTTTCATAAAAAGTCAACAACTAATCAGCTATCATCATCGCATCATAATTTAAAAACTTTGTTAAAAAAAACAAATAGTTTCAATAATCAAAAATAATATCAACTAATAAACTAATATATAAATTCAAATAATTGAAAATAGCATTTTATTTTTTATCTCGCACCAAATACTTTAAATTTCAAATTAGACGACAAAGCGAAAAAATGCTACCATGAAATTAGGAGGCACATTTATGAATAACATTAATGATTTAAAAGAAAAATTTCTAGAAATTAAAAACCAAAAATGGATAAAGTCAGTAAACAATAGCACCAGTGGCATAGGCTTGACATTTGAAAAACTTCTTGGAAAAGAACGAGAAAGTTTTGAAATACCAGACTACAACGGTATAGAAATCAAAACACACTCATCAACCAGCGATTCATACATAACACTATTTAACGCAACTCCAGATGGAGATTACCTTTTTGAAATACCACGGCTTAAAGACAATTATGGTTATCCTGACAAAATTAAAAGAGACTCATTAGTATTCATGGGAAATGTTAATGGGAAAAACGCAGAGTTTATTGGAATAAAATATAAGTTCAAAATAAAAAATGTAAAAAAAGAAGAAAAAATAAGGTTAGAAATATATGATAGAAACGATAATTTAATTGAAAATGAAATCTCATGGACCTTTAGTACGTTAAAAGAAAAAATAAATAGAAAATTACAATTATTAGCCTTAGTAACAGCAGACAAAAAAATTCAAAACGATAAACATTATTACAGATATACACAAATAGATTTTTATCAGTTAAAAGATTTTGAAACATTTCTAGATTTAATTGAAAAGGGCAAAATTATTGTGACATTTTCGATTGGAGTATTTAGAACAGGTGAAAAACGTGGACAAATACATAATCATGGAACAGCCTTTAGAATTTCAGAAAAAAATTTAGAATTATTATATACAAAACTTCTGCAAGTACAATAACGCTTTATATTAAATTAAACTATTTCTTTTGTAATTGTAGAGTTAATTGAAGGGCACTAAATTGGGACACAAGGGGATAAAAAAACTACACCTTTCGATGTAGTTAAAATAACAAAATGGTCGGGAAAACAGGATTTGAACCTGCAACCCCTTGGTCCCAAACCAAGTGCTCTACCAAGTTGAGCCATTTCCCGATACAATATGGTGCACCCAATAGGAGTCGAACCCATAACCTTTTGATCCGTAGTCAAACGCTCTATCCAATTGAGCTATGGGTGCAAATACCTTGAATAGGAAACTCCTGTTCAACGCTTAATTCTTCAAAAATGGTGGCTCCGAATGGAATCGAACCATCGACACAGGGATTTTCAGTCCCTTGCTCTACCGACTGAGCTACAGAGCCATATGGCGGTCTCGACGGGGATTGAACCCGCGATCTTCTGCGTGACAGGCAGACGTGGTAACCACTGCACTACGAGACCAAATTGGTTGCGGGAATAGGATTTGAACCTATGACCTTCGGGTTATGAGCCCGACGAGCTACCGAACTGCTCCATCCCGCGATATACAAAAACTAATTGGCGGAGGAAAAGGGATTCGAACCCCTGCGCCGCTCGCACGACCTCCCGGTTTTCAAGACCGGTCCCTTCAACCAGACTTGGGTATTCCTCCAAATAATGGTGCCTAAGGCCGGACTTGAACCGGCACGAGGGTTGAATCTCGCAGGATTTTAAGTCCTGTGCGTCTACCTATTCCGCCACTCAGGCATCAAATACATCGCATAAATCTATATCCCAATTCATACGAGACTATTTGATTATAACTTAATTTATCTTTTTGTGCAATACTTTTTTGCTTTTTTTATACTTATTTCCACATTTATTTAATTATACGCCATCAAATCCACCTATTTTCTTCAAAAAAAACTTACGAACCCAGTCAACCGGTATCACCGTAACAGCAAATAATATCATAATTATAAATTCATCAAAAGTAAGACCAGTAGTCCTAAAAATAGTCCCACCCTTATAAATTAACAACACTTGAACCATCACTATAAAAACCATTATTGCTATAAAAACCTTGTTTTTATTCAAATTTGCTAATATATTAAGCCTACTAGTTCTAGCATTAAAACTATTAAATATATCAATAAAAATAAACAATCCAAAAAACGCAGTCATTAAATACCCCTCATCATGCCTAAAAAATTGTCCAACAAAAGGAGACTTCAAGAAGAAAATACACAAAGCAGCAGAATAAATTCCAGTAAACAAAATCTCAGAAACCATATACCCATTAATAATTGACTCCGTTTTTCTCTTAGGTTTTTCCTTCATATATTCGATAAGCGGAGGCTCAAACGCAAAAGCAAGTCCAGCCAAAGTATCCATAACCATATTTACCCACAGCATTTGAATAACCGTAACCGGCGTATCTATTCCTATAAAAGGACATATTATCGATAAACTTATTGCACACATATTAATAGTTAGCTGAACAATAACAAACTTACGGATACTTTTGAATATAGTACGTCCAAATAATATAGCTTTTGATATAGACAAAAAATTATCATCAATTATAACAATATCACTAGCATCCTTCGAGACTTCTGTACCGCTTCCCATAGCAAAACCTACATCAGCTTTTTTCAAAGCCGGAGCATCATTTACACCATCACCAGTCATACCAACTACCAATCCATTGCTTTGAGCGATTTTTACCAACCTACTCTTATCTTGCGGTAAACTTCGAGCAACAACTTTTAAACGTGGTAGCAGCATCCCTATTTCATCATCCGTTTTACTACTCAATTCTTCACTTGTCATCACTACATCACTATCAGAATTAACAATTCCTACTTCCCTTGCAATAGCAACAGCAGTGTCTTTATTATCTCCTGTAATCATAACAGTTTGTATATGAGCATTTTGAACCAAAGCGACCCCTTCAATTGCTTCCTTGCGTACATCATCTTTTATAAACACAATTGCAACCAAAGCCAACTTTGAAAATCTATTAGGGATATACTCATTACTAGTTGCCAAAAGTAAAACCCTAATACCATTTCTCTGCATATCTGATACTTTTTTCTTTATCAAATTCATATTGCTTTGTATATCACGTTTCTCGCCATATTCATCATAATAGTATTTGCAATATGGCAAAAGTATTTCAGGAGCACCTTTTATAAGGTTTATACGTTCACCGTCGTTTATTGTAACAACAGAATACTTATTTTTACTATCAAAAGGAATGCTTTTAATTTTAGGAAGTTCTTTTATTGGAATTTCATTTAAAAATCCCATAAGTGCCCTATCTGTTGTATTACCACCAACTATTTTTTTAGTATTATAATCAACATAACTTGCATTATTATAAAAAATGGATTTACTTACTATATCATAAAATTTAGGATATTTTTTCATTTCAAATTCACTGGTATATTCCTTTAGGTTGCCAGACAGCAAACTATTAACCTCTAGTTTTCCCTTAGTTATAGTTCCAGTTTTGTCAGTAAATAGTATATTCAAGCTTCCGGCTGTTTCAATTCCAACTAACCTTCTAACCAAAACATTATTTTTTAACATCCTTTTCATATTTGAAGATAAAACTAACGTTATCATCATCGGTAATCCTTCGGGAACAGCAACAACAATAATAGTCACACTAAGGGTTAAGGCATATAAGATATAACTAAACATTAACGAAAAATTATTAAGCGTTTCTTTAATAAGAACCATATCAAAGCCATTATCTATTACTATTACAGAAAACAAGTATGAAACAGAAACCAGAACAGAACCAACATAACCTATTCTACTAATAATATTAGCAAGATTTCTTAACTTAAGTTTTAAAGGACTATCGGGTTGTTTATCTGTTAATTCTCTTGCAAGTCCACCGTACATAGTATTCATTCCCACTTGTTTCACTAGCATAGTTGCTTCCTTAGAGCAAACGACAGTGCCACGAAAAACTTTATTTTGATTATTAATATTTTGATTAACAAAAGTAACGCTTTCTTTATATTGCTCTTTTGTCTCGCCATTAAGAGAAGATTCATCAACAGTTATATCTCCATTAATCAAGTAACCGTCAGCTGGCACCTTATCGCCTGCTTGTAAAAGCACCAAATCTCCAACTACTACATCATCAATTAAAATTTCCTTAATTTGACCATTTCGTTTTACTCGACATTTTATCGCCGACGATTCTTCTTGTAAACGACTAAAAGCTTTTTCACTTCCATATTCAGAAATAGTTGAAATAAATGACGCAACAAAAATAGCAATTAAAATGCCAATGGTCTCAAACCAATCAAAATTTTTAAATAAAAATATAACTTTGATCATTAGAGCTATTAAAAGAATCTTTATAATCGGATCACCCAACGATTCTAATAATAAACTCAAAAAAGTATTATTATTTTTCATACTTATAACATTGCTGCCATATGTTTTACGATTTTTTAAAACTTCTTCATCAGTTAGTCCTGCCGTATTTTTAATATTATTCATGGTTTGTCCTCCAATAAAATATATTATGATACGGTCTACTTTATCATTGGAAATAGTTGTTAATATTCGACATTAATAAACAAAAAAATCAAACTATAAAGTTTGATTAATTTCAAAATGGTGTCCCGCTGGAGATTCGAACTCCAGACCCTTTGATTAAAAGTCAAATGCTCTACCAACTGAGCTAGCGGAACAATTCAAATATGGCTGCCTCGGCTAGATTCGAACTAGCGCATGTCAGAGTCAAAGTCTGATGCCTTACCGCTTGGCTACGAGGCAATAGGCAATAATAATTATGGTGGAGAGAGATGGATTCGAACCATCGAACCCGAAGGAACAGATTTACAGTCTGCCGCGTTTAGCCACTTCGCTACCTCTCCAAATAAATGGTGCCGAAAACAGGACTTGAACCCGTAACCTATTGATTACAAATCAATTGCTCTACCAATTGAGCTATTTCGGCACTACTAATGGTGGGCGATATAGGACTCGAACCTATGACCCCTTGCTTGTAAGGCAAGTGCTCTAACCAACTGAGCTAATCGCCCAAATAAATTGTCGATGACAGTTATAAATATATCATCTGACTATATATTTGTCAACAAAAAAACTGAATTTTTTTCGATTAATCACTATTTTTTTTCTGAATTTCTGAAAATTTATTCGAAATCCAGTGTTCTAGGTTATTTTTTAGTGGCATAAAACCAGCATTTGTTTCAACAATTCTAGTCTTTTTTTGATTATTGATACGGTAATCAATATCTTTAATACTCAACTTAACATGATAGTTATCATCATCTACATCAACCACTTTAGCTTTTATAGTTTCACCAACATTAACATAATCACTAATATTTCTAACAAAATTGTTTGATATTTCAGATATATGTATAAGTCCACTATAATATTCATCCAGTGTAACAAATATACCATAATTTTCAATACCAGTGACACATCCAGTTATTATCTTTCCTTTTTCATATTTTGCCATATAATACACCCTCTTGCTGTATTATACCATTATATTAATATTTTAGCAAACGCCTTTACTTAATAAGTAAAAAAGGTTATACTTTTATTGGTGATTATATGGAAACAGAGAAAAAAATAATTGAGATAATTGACAAAATTAGACCATTTTTAATAAGTGATGGCGGAAATGTAGAATTTATAAAATTTGAAGATGGAATTGCATATGTCAAATTAACAGGAGCCTGTAGTCATTGCAGCATGCTTGATATAACATTAAAAGAAGGCATAGAAGCATTATTAATAAATGAAGTTCCAGAAGTATTAGGAGTAGTAAACGTAGATGAATAATCTACTTTTTTTAACCAATTAATCTCCGGCAAAGAATATTGATTTTTGATTATTGCATATATTTTATAAAGTTTTTCTTCGTAAGAATTCATTTTTTCCACAAGCTTCACAATATCGTAAAAATCAACTTTTTCATCAATAAAATTTTCAAACGAGTCAAAAAAGAAGGACGGAAATAACATTCTCGACATCAATAATCGAACACCATAATTAGTAAAATTTATCATTGATAAATCATCAATTATGTCATTAATTTTCTGAGGTTGGGCTATCAACAACATTTTAAAATATTCAGCAATATCACGTGATGGATGATCGACAATTAAATTTAATGGATTATATAAATCTTTTAATCCATTTTTTATATCAATTCGCTTATGACTAATTACTAATCTATCACTAAACCCAGGTTTGATTTCGTCCAATGTATCCATTGCATAAGAAATAGCGTTTTCTCCTAAGCCTACAAAATAATTAATGTATTTATTCAGTTTTAAGTATTTGGCCGAATTATGAATCATATATGACTCAAAATAGTCTATTTTTCTTGTCCAAAGTTTAACCCAGTCAAATCTATTTAATTCATTCAGCAATTTATCCTTTTTAGTATTATTATCTAAATCAATATGTGTATTTAAGATATCAAAAATATCAAATTCCCTATCTTCAACACTATTGTCAATCAATAAAATATACTTCTTATTATTTATTACAGAAACAATTTCATTGTTTTTATTCAAAAAAATTCTATAAAACATATTATTATTCGAAAGTCGCTTATTAAGTTCGTATATGGCATTATAACTAAATTCAGTCCCTTTTATCTCTTGAAGAATATATTGATTATTCCGATATACAAAATAATAATTATTGTTAATCATACGCAAATTATCAATATTAAAATTATACAAGTAATTTATCGCATTTTTCATACCATCCCTCTATTAATTCTATTCACAACATATAAAAAATCTACACTTTTTTTGTTTTGTGTAGATTTTTTTAAATCATTTTTCTCAATTTTTTATTTTGAACGTCCTTGACCTTGACTTAAGTCAACACCATTTTCTTCAGCAAATGTACGAAGTTCACTTATTTGACTTGCCATTTCAGCTTCTTGAGCTTTTGTTTCTTGAGCACGACGTTCTCTTTCAATGCTGTCTGCTTCTATTTTTTGAAGTAATAAATCTCTTTCTTTTCTCAATTCAGCTAGCCTGTCCATTGAACTTTGTTCAGCATGTCTAGCATTAATATTTCTAGCAAGTATATCTTGGAAATTAGATTCAACTCTTACAGCGCGAGGTGCAGCAGTTTGAGTAACTCTAATTGATTCATTATCTTTCAATACAACATTGTCCAAATTATCATGTTTTTCTATAACCGGTGTTGGTTGTTCAACTTCAACAACCTCATCATGTGTCTTTTCAGCTTCTTCTACAGGAGGTTCTACTGTAATTGGATCCATACTTTCTTGTTGTTCAACATTATCTTCAACAACTGCCTCTTGTTCTTTTTCCTTTTTAGAAATTCCCGTATGAGTAATTGCATCCAATTCTTCTCTTAATCCTTCAATATATCCTCTAACCATCTCTATAGTATCAGAGTCTTTAACTTTAGCCATTTGATTTTCTAACGAAGATATACTTCTCATAATAGAATTAATACTAGCAACCTCACGTTTTCTTCTAACTTCTGCAGTTGGAATTTCTTTTTCTTTAGTAACCACTTCATCTTTAACAACTTCAGTTGCTACCGCTTTAGGTTCTTCTTGAACAGCTTGAACAGTTTTATTTTCTGGCACTTTATTTTCTGCAACTGTTTCTTGTGCTTTTGGAGTCTCTTCTTTTTCAACTTCAACATTAGTAGGTTCAACTGTAACTGGGTTTACCTTTAATCCCTTAGTTAAATCTTCTAAAGTAACTCTTTTTTGAGCATTTGAATGTAACTCTGCAGTACTTTCGGCAGCCTTGGGTTTTACTCCCAATCCACCTAATATATCTTGTTCAGTAAGAGTTGTTTTTTCTTTTTCAACTGTTGGTGTAGGTTCTACTGGTGGCACATCAGCAATAGGTTTTTCTGCTCTTGTTAATTCCTCATCACTTAAAGCAGATGTTCTTCCATCTATCGATATAAACTTTCTCAAACTAGCTAATCTGTCTTCAGTTTCTGATTCTTTCTTTAAACCTAAATCTTTAATTGTTTCTTTATCTATTGTACTTTTTAATGCTGCAGATTGTACATCTTTGAACATTGCATTAGTTAAAGAGTCACGAATCATATCTTTTGTAGCCTCTTTCATATCACCAGCAATAGCTTTTTGAAGTTTCTTATCTCTATGAGCTTCAATTGGCTTAACAATAGCATGAGTAATTTTTCTCATTCTACCAACTAAAATTCTTGGAACTCTTATCGGCTTAGCTTTTTCTGCCTTTGCGATTCTTTTAATATCAGCATCAAGTAATTTTACTCCCCATTTTGCAAGTCTCTTACCATATGAATCAACTTTACTATAGGCAGCCATTACTTCGGCACTAGTTACTGTTCTCTCTTCACCACTCTTGTTATACTCATTTCTAAGTGTATTAGCCTCAATTAAAGATTTTCTCATTTTGCCATAAGCCTTATTATATTTTGCATATGCACGGTCTAATCTTTTTTCTTTGATTTTAGAAACAAGTGAAGAGATTGTTCTGGCAGTTAACTTAGCTCTTTTAGGCTTATTTTCTTTGCCATCTACTCTTGCAGGAGTTTCAGTTTTTTTAATAACTGATTCTAACTCCATTTCTTCTTCATTTGTCATAACAAAACCTCCCTTTCTTATTGTGCGTCGTCATCTTTTGAAAGTTCTTTTAACACGTTTTTAATTCTTGCCCATTCTTCATCAGTTTCAACACTACCAAGTTTTGGATCAGCGCCTTCAACTCTAATTAATGAAGCAACATAGATAGTTACATTTCCAGCATCATCTGTTTCATTTTTTGTATATACAACATATTCTTTTTTAGTATCAGTAAATTCAAATGTTAGTAACACTTCTACTTCATCTATAGAACCATCCTCTAAAACGATTGACATTACTTTTTTATCTTCTGACATTTTGCTGTCCTCCTTTTCATTCCATATATATTAATTTTATCATAAATTCTATATAATTCAACCTAATTTTGCGTTTTTTTCTTTTTTAAAACAAAATATCGGCAATCATAAGCACAATACTTTTCAACATATTCTTCCAAATAACTATACTTGTTAATACTGTTAGCCTTTTTGTTGTTATCGTCATAAAAGCCCTTCAATCTCAACTTATTATAGGCATAATCTCCCAAAATGTAGTCAAAGCCTTCAAAATAATCAGTTACAAAAGACTCAGCTTCTTCATAATTGAATGCATTTTTATAATCTTTTACCAATTCATACTCATTGTTATTAAATACTATTCTCATAATTCTACCTCTCGTATAATTATATCATTTTAATTATAATTTGTATATCACTTTGCTCGTTAACCTTCAATAAGAACAATTTTTAAAATTACTTTATCAATTCATTAACCAATGACGAATTTAAATTACCAAAATAACAATTTGGTACTATTCCCTGCATCATTTTTATTGCTATAGGAATTTTTTGATTTATTATAACTCGTCCGGCTGCTATTGGCATGTAAATTTGCTGACTAACATCTATATTAACGTAAACCGTAATCAGTGCATTATTTATCCCATAATAATCTATTTTAGTATCCACATACGATTCTATTTCACCAGCTATTGATAATTTTACAGGAAGTTTGGGCCCTAAATTAGAAAGTAAGGCATTGTCAGTTACTACTCCTATTGGAATCTCGGTGATTATTCCTTGTTTAAGTTTATCAATATCAGTATTTATTAGAAATCCGTTTGATAAATTAATAACGTCTAAGTCTCCGCGTTCAATTGCTTTAAAGTTATTAATCACGTTTTCTGTAATTGAATTTAAAATTTCATTAACCATAGCAGGGTCAAAATCCACACTTTGAATTTCATCATCTTTATTTTTAGTAATTATAAATAAATCTTTTGAAACCATTTGCTTGATGTTATCAGATGAAACCGAGTAATTAACAACGTATCTAGCAATTCTTCCAACTTCCACTTTAGCATACTCAATCATTTTTTTACCAATAATTCTTCCAACAAAATCTACAGTAAAAAATACAGCAATTGCTAACATTATTAACGTGATTAGTAAAACATACTTTTTTTTCTTTTTTCTTTTAGTATATGACCTTAATTTAATCCTTCTTCGCATTAAACTTCACCACTAAAATTATATGAAAAAAAGTTCTAGATTATGGCTCTAGAACTTGCTTTAACCAAGCTTGAATATCAATATTGAAATGTTGTAATAGAAAGTAAACGACAACTCCAATAATTGCTAGTAATACAACAACTATCAAAAATATTAAAATTCCTTTTCTAATATCTGCTCTTCGTTCTTTTTTCTCATCAAAATTAAAGTCTTCTTCTGACAAATCCATTGACCTTGTATAGAAAGAATCATCCATTTTAGATTTTTTATCATCATCGTCGTCATCATCCTCATCAACATCGATTTTAACGGCAATGCTATTGGTTGTCTCGCCTTCATAATTTTCCGGTGCTTTAACTTGTAAATCAACACTTGTTGCCACTAAATCACCTAGCAAATCGCCATCATCTTTGGATTCTTCTTTTTTAATATCTGCTGCCAAGGTCTTAGAAGTAATAGTATTAATTAATTCTTCCAACCCTTCGTATTCATCTTTTTCTTTAGTATCGTTTGACAAATACTTTTTATTTAAATCAGATAAGACATTATAATCATCATTTTTTAATTTTCTCTTGCTTTCCAATTCATCAATATCATTACGATTTTTTCTTGCTTCTTCAAGAATTGTGTTTATATCAAAAACTTTTTCTTTTTCTTCGATTATTTTTGGAATTTCCTCTTTAGGTTCATCTTTTATTAAACCTTGATAATCTTTTAATTGTTGATAACTTTCCC
Organism: uncultured Bacilli bacterium; assembly: GCA_934155645.1. Classification (GTDB taxonomy): domain Bacteria; phylum Bacillota_I; class Bacilli_A; order RF39; family UBA660; genus RGIG3091. Next base: position 157,635 of record CAKPHC010000001.1, read on the forward strand.
TACTTTTTGGGACATCGTTTAAAGAAGATAATTCAATTCTAGTTTGAGTATTAAAATCGACTATTTTTTCAAAACCAATTTTGTTATTTATATCATCATATAAATTTTGATTTCTTTGTAATCTACTAGTAGTTACCTTTTTTTCTTCTTTATCATATCTATCTAAGCGGCTTCTCATCATCTCACCTCTTCTACTATTATTATTCTATCACATTATGTCAAAAAACAAAATAAATCTTGTAAAACTTCAGTAAACATTTGTAAATTTAACTAGCATTTTCTAAGCTTTTATTATATACTTTCTATATAAAGGAGATTGTGTATGAAAGCAAAGGTTAATAAAGAGATTTGTATTGGTTGTGGTGCTTGTCAAGCAATGGTTCCAGATGTTTTTGAATTAGGCGATGATGGATTAGCAACATGCAAAAGTGAAAGTATAAATGATGAAAACAAAGATGAAGTAATGGATGCTAGTGAAAACTGTCCTACTAGCGCTATAGAAGTTGAAGAATAAAAAAATCCTAGTTCTTAGGATTTTTTTGTTGTGTTAATACATGTAATTGTTTTACCTCTTTAGGAGTTAATCTTCGATATTCTCCAGAGTTTAGTCCTTTTAAATTTAAAAAGGCAATTTTCTCTCTTTTTAGTTTTAAAACTTCATAACCTACTGCATCAAACATTTTCTTAACTTGATGATTTTTGCCCTCATGAATAGTTAATTCTACAATTGAAGTACGTGATTCCTTATCTATTTTTCTAACCCTTACTTTAGACTTACTTGTTTTAACTCCGTCAATTACAACACCTTTTTTTAAAGCCATAATGTCACTAGGAGTTAAAAAGCCACTAATTTTAGCAATATATACCTTGTCTATTTCATTTTTAGGATGCATTATTTCGTTAGCAAACTCTCCATCATTAGTTAATATCAAAGCACCAGTAGTATCATAATCTAATCTACCAACCGGATATATTCTTCTATCATCGTCTATTAAATCAATAACTGTTTTGCGTCCTTTTTCATCACTAGTAGTAGTTACAACACCTCTAGGTTTGTTTAACAAGTAGTATACCTTATCTTCACGATTAATTTTAACACCGTTAACAATAATTTCATCACTTTCTGACACCTTAGTTCCTAATTCGGTTACTAATTTGCCATTGACCATAACTTTACCAGCTAAAATTAATTCCTCTGCACCTCTTCTTGATGCAACACCACTAGCTGCAATAATCTTTTGTAAACGTTCCATTTCCATCACCTAGAAGAATTATAACGTTTTTTTTATCCAAATACAACACTAACTAGAATAAGACTTACAATTAATGCTGATAAATCAGTAAGAAGCCCTGCCCACATTGCATGTCCTATTCTTTTTATACCAACGCTACCAAAGTATAAGGACAAAACATAAATAGTTGTATCAGTAGAACCTTGAAGAGTTGCTGCTAATCTTCCTAAAAATGAATCTACTCCAAACTTTTTAATTAAATCAATCATAACAGCAAAAGAAGCATTACCAGATATAGGTCTTATAATAGCCATTGGTAAAATTTCAACAGGGATTTTTAAAACATCAAATAAAGGTTTTGCCAAGGAAAAGACATTATTTAAAACATTGCTTTTTAACAGAATATCGGTAGCAAACAGCATAGCTACAAGATAAGGAAATACCGAAATAGAAAGTTCTAATCCTTCCTTAGCACCTTTTACAAAGCTATCATAAATATTAACTTTTTTTCGCCAAGAATAAATAACTATTAATAAAACAACAATAGGAATTAAATAATTACCAAGTTTAATTAATATCATTTCGTCCTCCATATTTTATAAAATAATCTGTCAAGCAATAAACCGATTATGGTGGTAATAATAGTGGCTGCTATAGTAGTAGATAAAATCATAGTAGGATTAACAGAACCATACATTTTTCTAATTGCTATAATATCAGTAGCAATAATGGTAACACCACTTGTATTAAGCACTAAAAACGTTATCATGCTCCTAGTAGCTGTTTTTTTATCTTTGTTAAGTTCATTTAATGATGCCATAGCTTTAAGTCCAAAAGGAGTTGAAGCATTATGAATTCCCAGCATATTAATGGTAAGATTAGAGGCAATATATCCCAGTGATTCATGACCTTTTGGGATATCAGGAAAAATTATTCTAAATAATGGAGACATGAAATCAGCAATTTTATCTAAAAGTCCAGCATCTTTTGCAATATTCATAATACCGCTCCATATAACCATTAAGGGAAGCATCGATAAAAATATATTTAGAATTTCGCTAGGATAATTAATTATTTCATTATTAAGAGAATCAATATTACCTGTGACCAAAGAAAAAGCAATACCTATTACAATAAAGGAACCCCATATTTTATTCATCATAATGTTCACCTAAAAAATTCTTTTATTTTGGTCCAGAAACTTTTATGAACTTTAGGTTTAACTCTAACAAAAATGGGTTCACGATATATTTCTTTATTATCTAATTTTACAATTATATCGCCAACTTTATCATTATTTTTATATTTCTTTAATTTCAACAATTCTGCAATAGTAGAAGTTTTGGAAGATTCTTTATCAGTAAGAGGATATGAGAAGGATTCTTTAACGTAAACTTCGTCTTTATAAAAATTATCATCTATACTAAAGTTATCTTTATCAATTATTAAGTAATTTTTATATTTATCAAAGCCATATTCATACATTTCTTCATGTGAAACATATTCATTGGGGTCATTTAGTGTTACAGCAGTTAAGTTTAAATTATCTTTACTAGCAGTAGTTACAAGGGTTCTACCAGCCTTAGGAGTATATCCTGTTTTACCACCAGTCGCAAACTCGTATAAAGTTAATAATTTATTACGATTATGCCATACATAACTTTTATTTTCAGTTGATGTTACCCATTTCTTAGTCTTAGATATTTCACGGTATACATCAAGCGTATTAGCATAGCTAGACAAAACAGCCATATCATATGCGGTAGAATAATTTTGTGTCACTTCATCCAACCCATGACAATTATGATATGTAGTATTAATCATACCTATTTCCTTAGCTTTTTTATTCATCATTTCTACAAACTTTTCTTCACTACCACCTATATATGTTCCAATTACAATAGCTGCATCATTACCACTTCTAAGAAGCAAACCATATAGCAAATCTTTCAATGTCATTTTTTCACCAAGTTCTATATAAATATTAGAACCATACATGCTTAAAACTTCTTCACCAACTGTAACTTCATCATCAAGATTACCATTTTCGATTGCTAAAACAGCAGTCATTATTTTGGTAATTGAAGCAACTAATCTAGGATTATGAACATCCTTTTGATATATTATTCTTCCACTATTCATATCCATTAATATAGCTGAGGATGCTGTAACAGAAAGAGCGTTAACGGAAGAAAAACTAAATAATATAATTGATATAAATACAAAAAATAATCTTTTCATAGACTCACCATTTAACTATATGAAAAAAGAGACTTAATTAGTCTCTAAATATTTATTAAGTTAATTTGTTTTAATAACGTATGGATTAGAACTAGCACCATCTCCTCCAGTTATTTCAACTGTGGATTTAAGATTGATGACAGGAAGGACATTTAACGTTTTACTACCATCATCACTACCCAAAATTCCCATTTCAAATCGTCCATACATTCCAGATTCACTTGAAGCACTTGATGGTGACATTGTCCAAAAATTTCCTCCCACGTTAGCTAAATAATATGAATTATTAATTGAAGACGCTTTTCCTCCAGCGTATGCAACTTCATCGGCTGTTATTAACCCTATTGGATATGTTAAAGTTTTATTGCCTTTTGTGCTTGTCATAGTTGTATATAAATCATTACTTTGTGGACATTTGAATTGCGGGTTTACTCCAGCACTACCATAGCTTGAACTAAGTCTCGATGGAGGTCCATAAACCGTATAATTAGTTCCATATCCTAAAGCAGTATCATTAGAATCCCATGTATTAGCACTAGGTGCTACACTTCTATCTCCACAAAATCCTGCATCAGCCAAATAACCATTATAGTTTTTCAAATTATCTTCATACCATTTATCAATAACGGTTTTTATTGTACTAGAATTGACGTTTGTATGTGTTATATCATATGTTGTTGAACCTGCTGTTCCATACATATATCCTACATATGCATTATCGTTATTATTTTCATTGAAAGCACTTTCACCTATATTTTCCTGTTTAATTAATCTAATACTTTCATCTTCATTTATTCTTATTATTCTCCATATATTGTCTGCAAATGATACATAATTGTTTATTCCCCAACCTCTAAAGTAATATGTTACCTTATTATCTTCAGTATTGGTACTTGTATAATATAATCCATTTCCATTAGTTGTAGAAAAATCTATGTTGCTATCTGATTGTATACTATTATCTTTTAATATCTGGGTTGATAAAAGTATCTTTTTATCTATCACTACATCTTCACTAGTAATGGTTTGCCCTAAATCTTGTACATAGTTGATATTTACTGTTAATGTATTATTGGTTGTTTCTGGCTGACTAGTTATTGATTCATCATAACTTATTGTCACATTAAATGTTGTTGTCGTTGCCTTTGCTAGTTTATCTCCTTTTTTTATACCAGATATTTCAAACTTAATTGCATCACTTCCTGTTTCACTTGCCGTTATATCGTTTATTATTGCATCTAATGTTCCTTGATTCGCTACTGTTATTTTATAGATTATTTTATCTCCTGGACTTTTTAAATCTACATTAAATGTTGCATTTGTTCCTTCTGCTGTTGGTACTTTGGTAATAGTCACTCCACTTGTCTTAGATACTTCTTCTATTTTAGTAAATAACACCTTCCAAGTTGATGTAATATTTGCTGTACCATTTATTGTTAAGTTTGTTGCAAATGCTGCATATCCTATTGCCATTATACATATTAAACAGCACATTGTTATCATAATTATTTTCTTACTCTTCATATACTTCTCTTCCATTTCCTTCTCCGTATTTTATTTTATCTATAATCATTATACCCCCCCCCCTAGGGATTTGGCAATAAAAAAAGAACAGATTATCAAAAAAATTTTAAAATTTTAAAAAAAGAATAACATCTTAGTTATTCTCATTTTACATTTCAAAATAATCTATTCCAATCGCTTTTTCTACTTTTTTCATAGTATCTTTAGCTTTATCTCTTGCTCTTTTAGAACCTTCTCTTAATACTTCTTCAACTTCGTCCATATGTCCTTCATAATACTTTCTTTTTTCTTGAATAGGTTTTAAATATTCAACAATGTTCTTTATTAATTCCTTTTTACACGCTACACAACCACGTGCTCCCGCCTTACACTCGCTACATATAGTTGGAAGGTCATCATTACTAAATAATTTATGATAATAATAGACCATACATTTATCAGGATTTGCTGGGTCATCTTTTCTAATTTTATCAGGGTCAGTTACTGCACCCATTACTTTTTTATTTATTACTTCTTCACTATCACACAAGTAAATGGCATTACCTAAACTTTTACCCATTTTATCATTACCATCTAAACCTTTAATTCTTGGATTATTTCCAATGATTGCTTCTGGTTCAATTAAAGTAGTACCATAAATATTATTAAATTTTCTTACAATTTCACGACATTGTTCAATTAAAGGTAACTGGTCTTCACCAACTGGAATTGCTTCACCCATAAATGCCGTTATATCAGCAGCTTGACTTACTGGATATCCAACAAAACCATAAGTTACACTTTCTCCTTCGTTACCAAACAACGCTTTCTTTTGAGCTATCTCAGTCTTAACTGTAGGATTTCGATATAATCTAGCCATAGTAACTAAATTAGAATAATAAACTGTTAATTCTGCTATTTCAGGAATTTTAGATTGTACAAAAATAGTTGCTTTTTTAGGGTCTATCCCAACTGATAACAAGTCTATAGCAAGTTCATATACATTATCTCTTACCTTTTTAGGATTATCAAAATTATCAGTTAATGCTTGTACATCTGCTATTTCAAAATATGAATTATACTCATCTTGTAACTTAACCCATGATTTAACCGCTCCAAAATAATGACCAATATGTAAATTACCTGTTGGTCTAATACCAGTTAATATCGTTTTCTTCATATTATCACTTCCCTTTAAAACATTTTAACACAAATACTATGATATTACTACATGAATAAAAAATATTTTTTAGTTAATAATAGTTAACAAGGAGGCAAAACATGAAAAAATTTCTATTAATTATTATGACTTTATTTTTACTAGTGGGATGTGAAACCGTAATGAATAATCCTACTAAAAGAGTTGAAACATTCTTAAATAAATATCAAACTATGGACAGTGAAGTATTAAAACAACTAGATGAAACTTTAAGTAATGATGTAAACTTAACTGAGTCTCAAAAGAAAGATTACAAAGATTTAATGAAAAAACAATATCAAAACTTAACTTACACAATTAAAGATGAAGAAGTAAATGGAGATAAAGCAACAGTAAAAGTAGAGATTGAAGTATATGATTTTAATAAGGCCATGACTAAAGCTGATGATTATCTAAGTGAAAATCAAGATGAATTTACTGATGAAAACAATAATATAGATAATGAAAAGTTTATGGATTATAAAATTAAAGAAATGAAAAATGCCAATGATAAAGTAAAATATACAATAGACTTTACTTTAACTAAGAATAATAATAAATGGCAATTAGATGATATTGATGAAATAACAAGACAAAAGATACATGGCATTTATAACTATTAAGTAACAATAAAAGCGAAGAGAAAATCTTCGCATTTTTTATTTATTAGGTAACAAGCTAAGTGATACTTTTTGCTTTTCTAGTGATATATCAATAACATAACAATCTACTATATCCCCTACGCTAACAACCTCACTAGGATGTTTAATATATCTATCAGTTAATTTTGAAATATGAGCAAGTCCATCATTATGTACTCCAATATCTATAAATACTCCAAAATCAACAACATTTCTTACAGTACCTTGTAACTTATCTCCAATATGTAAATCTTCAATATGTAGTACATCACTTTTTAGTAAAGGTTTAGGCATATTATCTCTAGGGTCTCTATTAGGCTTCATCAAGTCATCTATAATATCTTTTAATGTATATTTATCAATTCCTAGTTTTTCACTTTCGGTATCAATTTTTACGTCCTTTAATCTTTCTTGTAACTTAGAAGTTCCTATATCGTTAACATCTAGTCCTAAACTATTTAAGAAAGTAATAACATCTTTATAGTGTTCTGGGTGAATCGAAGTTTTATCAAGTGGATTATCACCATCTACAATACGCATAAATCCAATAGATTGTTCAAATATTTTAGGAGTTATTCCCTTCATTTTTTCTATTTCACTTCTAGACTTAATCTTTCCTAACTTATCTCTGTTTTGAATAATCGTATCAATGGCTTTTTTATTTAATCCAGAAATATATTTTAAAATAGATTTAGACGCTGTATTAATATTAACTCCTACTTGGTTAACTACTTTAGTAACAACGAAATCTAATGAATTATCTAATTTTTTAGGTGTAACATCATGTTGATAAAGACCTACCCCAATACTTTTAGGGTCTATTTTTACTAATTCTGATAATGAATCTTGTAATCTTCTTCCTATACTTATTGCACTTCTTTTTTCAACAGTTAAATCAGGAAATTCTTCAATAGCAAGTTTACTAGCCGAATAAACACTAGCACCAGCTTCATTTACAATTACATATTCAACTTTTCTTTTAGCGTCTTTTATTACGTCTGCTATAAAAGCTTCTGATTCACGAGATGCAGTACCATTTCCAATAGCAATAATATCAATATTGTATTTATCAATTAAATCAAGAACTATCTTTTTGCTTTCTTCTATTTTATTATGAGGTTCTGTTGGGTAAATCACACTGATATTAAGTGGTTTACCAGTAGGGTCAATAACTGCTAATTTACAACCAGTACGAAAAGCAGGGTCATATCCTAGAACAACTTTCTCCTTAATTGGTGGTGTTAATAATAAACTTTCTACATTTTGAGAGAAATTCTCAATAGCTACTTCTTCACTCTTTTCTTTCAAATCACTTCTTATTTCACGTTCTACACTTGGAAATATCAATCTTTTGTAACTATCTTTAATAGCATCACTAACTATCTCAACACAGCAACCTTTATTAAAACCAATCACTTCTTTTTCTAAATAATTAATTATATCTTTTTCGTCTACCTCAATAGATACAGATAACACATTTTCATTTTCACCACGATTAACAGCTAATATACGATGTGGTTTTATTTTACATATTGCCTCACTATAATCATAGTACATTTCATATGTCTTAGCATCATCTGTTGCTTTCTTTTTTAATTTAGACGTTAATACTCCATTTTTATAAATATAATTTCTTATATATTTACGATATTTGGCATTATCACTAATTACTTCTGCAATAATGTATTTTGCACCCATTAGAGCATCTTCGACATTTTTCACTTTATCATTTACAAATTTTGAAGCATATTCTTGTATACCTGAAACTGGAAAAGTAAGTATATATTTACTTAATGGTTCTAATCCCATTGCAATAGCTTCCGTTGCTTTAGTCTTTTTCTTTTCTTTATATGGTCTATACAAGTCTTCAACATCAACTAGCTTTTGACATTTTAAAATATCTTGTTTTAATTCTTCAGTTAACATTCCTTTCTCATCAATAAGTCTAATTACATCTTCTTTTCTTGTTAATAAGTTAACTTGATATTCATAAACTTCATTAATGCTTCTTATCTTTTCTTCATCAAGTGCACCTGTTAACTCTTTTCTATATCTAGCTATAAAAGGAATAGTATTTCCTTCTTCTAATAACTTAAGTACTACTTCTACTTGTTTAGGTTTAATATTTAAACTAGTAGCAATCTGTTTAATTATTTCATCATTCATATATGTTCTCCTTCTAAAATGTTATAAATACATTTTACTATTTTTATAAAAAAAAGAAAACTTCAAAATCAAAGTTTTCTTTAAAATTTATTTACAGAAACTATCTACACCATTATAACCAACGTTATAAGTTATTTTGAAAATTTCAGTACTTTTATTGCCTGCATTATCAGTAGCATAGTAACTTCTAATCCATGTACAAGGATTATGTCCTTCTGTGTAAAGGCAGCCGTCTATTACTTTCTTGTCTGTGCTCAGCATAATAGAATCACGATCAGTAGATTTTAATCCACTTCTAACAGTACCGCTATCACTAAATGCATTTATAGGTCTTTCACCACTTGTACTCATATTACCTTTTGCCATAACTAAACAAATATCAGCAGAGCAAGTATTACCACCAATATTACACTTTTTATTAATCATGCGAGCACCCGGTAAAACGTTACCATCAAGATCCGTTTGCGTAATTTTAGCGTCAGAAAGAATATCACTAAATATATAAGGTGTTGGTGGAGTTTTATCAATTCTTATACTCGTCGATTTTGTAGCACAGTTACCCGCATTATCACAAACTCTTATATACGTTGCAGTATCTACTTCATCATTAAATGTCATGTTTTTTGTACTTTTAGTATAATTAACACCATTATAACTATAATAATAACCTTCAATTCCAGAAAGATTATCAGCAGAGTTAACTGTAAACGAAATGTTTTGATTTGTCCATACTCCATTTTTGGGATTAGTAAAGCTTAATGATGGAGCAGTTCTATCAACCTTTACTTGTACGAGAACACTAGTAGAATTTCCTGCTGTATCATATGCTCTTAGAATTCCTACTCTGTATCCTTCCTCCGCTAAAGATTCGTATCCACTAGTTGTTGAAGCCTCTTTCATTCCAGCCGTAGGAGCAGTATATCCTGAACTACCTCCAGCATTCCATTCCCAGACAACTTTAGAAAAATTCCTATCATCAACTTTATAATCAATTCTTCCACCTTTTTTATTCCAATCAATAACCTTAGAAAAAATAACATTGGACGAATTATTGGTTTCGATATTTTCCAGAATACTTCCAATTGCATAGCACTTATTATCAGCACAACTTGCCCAAGTTGCTTTTATAACTGGAACAGTAGCGTCGCGTTTAACTTTAATACTGCACGTATTTTCATTTCCAGCTCTATCAACAATTTTACCTGCATAATTTTTTCCTGCTGTAGTTGTATCAGTAGTTAGCGTAGCCTCATAAACTCCGTAAGAGTCAATTCCATAAAATTCTACCCCGCTACCACCAGTATCACTGGCACTTGCAAAAGAAATATTAACATTACTTGTGTACCAACCGTTACTACCTAAAGTACCATCGACTTGTAAAACACATGTTGGCTTTTCTTTATCAATTTTATTTATTGTATAAGGTATTCCTAAAGAAACATTTCCTGCTTTATCCTTAATTACAACAACACCTATAGTGTTTTCAGCATAAGCTTTTATATTACTAGTAGTATACGTAGAACCATTGTCATAACTATAATAATCAACACCAGTTATTGTATCCTTAGCTTCAACATAGATACTTACATCTTTATTAGTCCATATACTAGTTGTAGTTTCATTTTTTACTACTTCCACTTTAGCGATGTCTCTTGCACTACTAATACCTGGAATAGTAATAGTTAATTTACTATAAGTACCTTTTTCTATTTTTATAACACCCTTTGTACTTCCTACATTAATTCCACCACTTAATTTTATTTTTTTACCAGCAGCATCAGTAATTGTAATTTGTTTATCAGAAGCTCCCATTCTAGTATTTAATGTAACCACTAAGCCCTCTATATCACCATATTTATCTAATCCGTTTATAGTCATCACATTAAGATTAATTATAGATTCTTCTTTTGGATATACTTGATATCCCATATAAACTGTACCTGTTGGTTTAGTATCATCGATTCTTATTTCTTGACTACAATATCCTTCATTACCAACTTTGTCTTTAACATAACCGAATACTGTTACAATTCCGTTACTTACTGTATAACTAGTTTTGCCATTGTAACTTCTCTTCATTAAGCTTGTACCCATACCACTTTCAAGTACACCGCTACCTTGGCCATCACTAACACTCACTAATTTAACATTGACATCGCCAGAATACCAACCGTTATGATATTCTCCTTCTACTTCTAGTCTACATGTTGGTTTTTGTCTATCTACATATGCATTAACTAAACAGTTAGTTCTGTTACCAGCATTATCCTCTATTGTCACAGTACCTCTTTTTACTAACCTATCAGCTTCCCCAATACTTGCCGAGAACTCGCTTCTAGCACAACCACTATCACCATCACTACATTTTACAGTTATAACTCTGTTAGTTCCAGACCAGTTATTCTCATCACCTTCACCAATTATCTCACCACATGTAGGTGGAGTTCTATCACTGTTATCAGATTCTACACAACCATCTTCAGTACTCTTATAATTACTACAAAATAAGCATACTTGATATTCAATATCCACACCATTATCACTATTATTTTTAGCAATTACATAACTTCTATCACAGTACCCATTTCCTTCCGGATCTTTCAATCGCTTACTATACCCCTTATCAAGCAAATCATTGTAACTTATTTTAACATCATTACCTTTTCGAGGTATAACACAATCTCCTTCATCACTATCTAAACACTCAATCATTAAATCTTTAGAGGCACCCGCTAATTCTTTCTTGTAACTTTCATAAGTCTTGGCCCTACTATTATCAATATATCCTCTAACAGACATAGTACCAATTACTGCTAAAACGCCTAAAATTACCACTACACCAATTATTTCAATTAAAGTAAAGCCCTTGTTATCTTTTACTACTTTCTTCTCTTTTTCTTTAACAATAGGCTTTTTCTTAGTAACAGGTTTCTTCTTAGTAACTTTAGTTTTTTTAATATCTTTGCTACTCATCACATTCACCTCTATTTTTATCCAATTATATTATAACATCTTTTTTGCATTTGAAAAGAAAAAAAGATTAGTATCCTAATCTTACAATTTCATATTTAATATTTATTTCTTTTCCCATCGGATAAGCATCTATTTCTTTAGCAAATAATAAATCAAATAAATGTTTTTTATTTTTGCCAATGTCACCACCACGATCTAATACTATTGCATAAAAAGGAACATCATTAAAGTAATCAACATTGGATATTTTAACAATAGTACCAAAAGGATATGAATAATCTCCTGCTACTATTCTTACCTTTCCATAACTAGCATCATCGTAATAAATATTGCCTTCACCTATATAATATCCAGAAGCAGTTCTATTACTTGTGCATCCTACACAGTCAGGACCATAACCAACTAAAGTACCAATTAATGTTTCAATAACTACTTCTTCATTCTTAGGAGTCTCTTCCTTTACCTCTTCTTTAGGAATTTTCTCTTTTATGGTGTCTATTACTTTTTCTTCTTGTTTTGGTAAAGTATTAGTTTCTTTATTTGGTTCCAATGTTTCTTTCTCTTCAGTTACTTCTTCTACCACTGGTAATTCTACAACTTCAGCTTCTTCTTTGTTATCAACTTTTAAATAACTAATATATTTCCCATCTTGCGAAAAATAAGTATCAGTTGATATTACATTTGTATTTAAATCGCATGTAACAATATTTAAAATTATTAACATCACTAATGCTATATTACTTACTAATAGATATTTGCTCTTCATAGTTATTCCTCTCTATCGTACAAAAGTAATTTTACCACATCCTAAGTATATGTAAATAGTTTTACAAGATTACAAGCGTAAATTTTTGTAAATGTAATATGTAAAATTCAAAAGAAAAAGCAACCTCAAAGTTGCTTATATTAGTTATAATTATCAGCCTTTACTTCCATAAAACTTCTTGGATGTTTACATACAGGGCATACATCTAAAGCATTCTCTCCAATATAAACATGTCCACAATTTCTACAAATCCACATTCTGTCTCCATCTTTATGGAATACTCTATCTTCTTTAATATTTTGTAATAAAGTTAAATATCTTTCTTCATGTTCTTTCTCAATTTTACCCACTTCTTCAAATAAATAAGCAAGTTCTTCAAAGCCTTCTTCTCTAGCAGTATTAGCAAATTCCTTATACATTTCTGTCCATTCGAAATTTTCACCATTAACTGCATCTTCTAAGTTTTGCATAGTAGATGGTACTTCTCCACCATGTAAATACTTAAACCAAAGTTTAGCATGTTCTTTTTCATTGTTAGCAGTTTCTTCAAAAATCGCTGCTATTTGTTCAAAGCCATCTTTCTTAGCTTTACTAGCATAATAAGTATACTTATTCCTTGCTTGACTTTCTCCTGCAAATGCAGTCATTAAATTTTGTTCTGTTTTAGTTCCTTTTAAATCCATAAATCCTCCTTATTTATATCGACAATTACTACACTTTCCATATAAAATTACTTCTGTTTTTTCAATAGTACAATCTTTTAGAACATTTCCAATAGATATATCTTTTTTATCAAAGATATCAATAATTTTATTACATGTAGTACACACAAAGTGATAATGATTACTTGTATCTCCATCATAATGGTCAACATCGTTATCAATACTAATTCTTCTTATTAAACCACTCTCTACTAGTTTATTAACATTTCGATAAACTGTGGCCTGACCAATTTCAGGATAACACAAATGAACTTTATCATATATTTCCTTTATGGTAGGATGTGTTTTATCATTAACTAATACTTTTAAAATAGTTTCCTTCTGTAATGTATTTCTAATAATATCACTTCCTTATTGATAATCATTATCAATAACTATTATACTATAGATTTTAAAAAAAGCAATAAAAAAATGACCATAAAGTCATCTTTTACTCTGATATGATAATTTTACTACATCATACATTTTAGAACAATTACTAATCTTTTCATCTTTTATGCCTTCTAATAAATTATTATAAACAACTTCAATATTATCCTCTTCTCTACCAAAGCATTCATAATATAAATACTTTAACTTATCAAATCTTTTTTTCGTATAACTATCCTTAATTTCGACAGTTAATACTTTTTGCATTTCATTTTCTAATCTAGTTTTAAAATTAGTCCTATTTCTTTTTCTATCATATGTTATATCTATATCATATTCTAAAAGTTTATTAGATAAAATCAATACATCCTGTTCTTCATCAATTAACATTTTACTTCTATAAATTGCTTTACCGTTTTCATCAAATTCAACTGCTATAGCACGACATCCATCAGTAAATAATAAAGCATAATCTTGTTTTTCAACTTTTGTATTAGTATATACCTCAGTAATACCTTTAATTCTATCTAAAAGTTCAGTATTAACTTTGAACTCATAATTAAGCATCAAATCAAAATTACTAGAACTTATCTTAAACATTGGTATTCTTTTAATATGTTCCAAATCATCATTAGTATTCCACTCAAAAAACTCATATAAATTATCTTCATCAGTCCAGTTTAAGATTATATCATAAACATAAATCATCTTTATTTCCTCCTTTGAAAATTGCACATGTAACCATTAAAAGTCCTATAAGTGCTATAATGCATTCATATCTTTTAGAAATAAAAAGTAAGTATTGGGTAAAATTATACCCCATTGTTAATAGGTTTAAGTAACTTATTATATAAGTAAATCCTAGTACTGCAAGACCAAATCCTAAAAGAAAAAAGAATACTCTAGCAACCATAGTACCACCTATTTAATTTTATTATTAAATACTAATAATATTATGGCTTTTGGTTAAAAAAATATTCCAAAAAAAAAGGAAGCAAAATGCTTCCATAATTATTCATCTAATTCATCATCATCTTTGATACCTAGTTTTTCCATTTCAACACCACTTATAGCATCAAATTTTTTACTTATTTTTTCAGTAGTAATTGTCATATTTTCTACATCTTTATTAACAGTTTGAATACTCCTAGATAATTTATCCCATCTATCTTTATATCTATTAAATTCAATTCCTAATTTATTTAATTCATCATGAATAATACTTGCATATTTATCACGTTCCATATTCTTAATAATCATTTGAACAACAGTTAAAGTAGAAATTAATGTAGTTGGAGATGTAATCCATACCCTTTTTTTATAAGCATAATCAATTATATCTGAATGATATGCGTTAATCTCAGCAAATATTGCTTCAGCTGGTAAAAACATAATTGCTTGGTCACTAGTAACACCCGCTATTATATATTTATCATGAATTGCATCAATATGTCTTTTTACATCAGCTTTGAATTGTTTTTCATAATTTGCTCTAACTTCAGCTGGTAATTTTTTATCAACCATCATACGATAATGCTCTAAAGGGAATTTTGAATCTATAGCAATAGTGCCAAGAGGTTCCGGTGCAAAAAGAATAGAGTCTGCAATCGTACCATTAGGAAGAGTATATTGTAAAGAATAAATCTTATTATTATTTTCCCCAAATACATTTGATAAAATATGTTTTAAATTAACTTCTCCAAAGATACCTCTTGTTTTCTTATCTGTTAATATACCTTGTAAAGATACAATATCATTTGATAGACCATCTATCTTCTTTTGAGCTTCATCTATTTTACTTAAACGTTCTAAAACATTAGTAAACGTCTTATTAGTTTTTTCAAAATTTTGGTCAAGACGTTCATTAACTTTATCATTAATATTATTAAGGCGTTCTTCAAGTCTTAAATTTAATTTATCAAAGTCCTCATTTATATTTTTATTTAAATCAACTCGAAAGTCATGTATTTCTTTATTGATATTAACTTCAAACCTACCTAAACGTTCTGTAATATTACTTTCATTAACACCTTTAAATAAAGATATAACAACTAATACTATTAAAATAACTAATAAAACAATAATAACTATATCCATAAAAATCTCCTACTCTATTTTCATTTTTTTACTAACAATTTTTGATACTATATAACTTGCTAATAACAATAAAACGACTATACTAACAGTCTTGATATCAGTAATGCTTTCTAATAAACTTCTACCTACAAATCCCCAAAAATATACTATAGACAACTTTCCTACTAAAATTGCCGTTATATACTTTTTTAACTTCATATTAGTAAATCCACATGCAATATTCACTAAAAAAGCCGGTGTAAAAGGTAATGCAATTATTAAAACCAATTTACTGAAATCCATATCTTGTATTTGATTAATTACCTTCTCTATTTTCTTATTACCTTTAATCTTTTTAAGAGCAAAATTGCTAAATTTATTAAATATAAAATAAGATAAAATACAACCTGCACAAGTTGCAATCCATGATATTAAGAAACCTACTATATTACCAAAAGCCATCATATTAAATGCAATAAAGACACCTAAAGGTAATACTGGAATAATTGATTCCAATATAATAATTCCCATTCCAAAAGGTAGACCAAACTGTTGTAAATATGACGTCATTAACTGCACAAACGAATCAATGAATTCTGTCATTTTATCACCAAGTACTATTATATTACAGTTTTACTCTTTTTAAAAGACAACAATAAATAATATTTAAATAACTGGCAACAATATAAAGGGTGATATTATGGAATTATTACTTTTATGTATAAAAATATTTTGTGTAAGAATAATCGATGTATCTTTAGGAACATTTAGAACAATTATTACAGTTAAAGGTAAATCTTTATATGCAAGTATTGTTGGATTTATTGAAATATTTGTATGGTTCATCATAGTAAGAGAAGCATTAAATACTGATGTTGATAGTATATGGATTGCTATATCATATTCCCTTGGATTTTCAACTGGAACATATATTGGTAGTATCATTTCCAATCGTTTTATAAAATCTACTTTTTCTTTTGAAATAATCACCTCTAATTATAAAATAGTTGATATTCTAAGAGAAGAAGGATATGCAGTAACGGTCTTAGATGTCAAAGGAAAAGATGATAAAAAAGACAAATACATGCTTTTACTAGAAATAGACAACAATATGTTAGATGATTTAAAAAGAACAGTTCAAAGGTTAGATAAAGAATCATTTATTATTGTAACCGAGACTAAATACGTTCAAAATGGATACTTCAAATAAAAAGACATATCAGTCTTTAATTACTTCTGATATGTACCATTCATTAGTTTTATTAATTATTTTACTTTTACAATATTTACAGTTCTTATCATAGATAGATATAGCAGCACCACAATTATCGCATTTAGTAGTTTTATCATCGCTTTTAATATAATTATTATTTTTCTTAAACTTAATCTTAGCACTATTAATTTTTTTCTTTATTTTATTATTCTTCAAAAATAATTTTCTTACTTTAAATCTTACTGTTACATAAACATTATCTTTATCTACTACTCTAACAAAATATCCATCATAATCTAAAATATCAAAATCTATTAAATCAATATATTTTTCACTTCCATAATAATAGTTCTTTAATGCTACTTGAAAATCTTTATAAAAATTTGATTTATCTATTTCTACTCCCCTTTTTCTAGCAAATTCAACCCAATCATATCTGTTAGAATTTTTAATTACACGATAAAAGAATAAAGGTGTAGCACACATAATGCATGCCATATAAGAAGTGAAAAGTAAAACTGGAAACATAACAATCAAGTATAAAACATATATAGAATGCCAAGCTTCAGGAAAATCATTATTTAAAATCCCTGCTACAAGAAAAATGATTGCTACTATAAACACTACTACTTTAAACACTGGTTCACGAACAACCTCTTGTAAAACAGTTGTTACACTATATTTGCTTGTTTTATAATCCACATTAAAAGCACTATTACAAAAAGGACACTCATCAAAAAATTCACTATATTTAGCTGTATATCCACAATTTGGACACTCAAACATTTCATCAGTATTTTTATTAAGAATAAAAGTATATTTAGTATTTTTATCAAAGTCCTTTGAAGTATATACAAGTTTATTGTTCAAATAATACTCTTTCTTACTTCTATAAGCATTAAGAACATTATCATTTTTTATACCATCAGAAGACCTTACAAAAGTTTTATTCATTTTTTCATTTTGATATACAAAATAATCATTAATTACAAGATTTCTATTTTTAAGTCGATTCAAATGACTTCTTTCACTTACTGGTATCATATCTTAACCTACTTTCACTTTTATTATAACATATCATTTGCTAAAACAACATTTTTATAGTACAATGAATAAAGTTTTAGGAGGTTTATATGATACAAGTTAATAATGTAACTCTAACATTTGGAAAAAGAACTCTTTTTGAAGATGTTAATATTAAATTTACTCCTGGTAATTGTTATGGACTAATAGGAGCTAACGGAGCTGGTAAAAGTACTTTTTTAAAACTTTTATCTGGTGAAATTGAAACAACCCATGGAGACATTGTAATTACTAAAGGCGAAAGGATGGCTGTATTAAAGCAGGACCACTATGCTTATGATAATGAAAAAGTAATGGATGTTGTTATTATGGGGAATGCTAGACTTTATCAAATAATGAAAGAAAAAGAGGAATTATATTCTCATACAGAATTTACTGATGCTGACGGAATTAGATTAGGTAATTTAGAAGCAGAATTCGCCGAATTAAATGGATGGGAAGCCGAAAGTGAAGCAAGTGAACTTCTTAATAATTTAGGTGTTGAAGAAAAATTCCACTATGAATTAATGAAAGATATACCTAATAATCAAAAAGTAAAAGTATTACTTGCACAAGCATTATTTGGTAACCCTGATATTTTGTTATTAGACGAACCTACCAACAACTTAGATATTGATGCAATTAATTGGCTAGAAGAATTTTTAATTAATTTTGAAAATACTGTTATCGTTGTATCACATGACCGACACTTTTTAAATAAAGTGTGCACTCATATAGCAGATATAGATTATGGAAAAATAAAATTATATATAGGTAACTACGATTTCTGGTATGAATCAAGTCAATTGGCACTTAAACAAATGAAAGAATCAAATAAAAAGAAAGAAGAAAAGATAAAAGAACTACAAGCTTTTATTGCAAGGTTCTCTGCTAACGCTTCTAAATCACGTCAGGCAACATCTAGAAAAAAGATACTTGAAAAAATTGAATTAGATGAAATAATACCTTCTTCTAGAAAATATCCTTTTATTGACTTTAAACCTGAACGTCCTAGTGGAAAAGAAATATTAATGGTTACTAAATTAAATAAAACTATAGATGGTAAAAAAGTATTAAACAATGTTAGTTTTACAGTTCAAAAAGGCGATAAAATTGCTTTCGTTGGAAGTAATGATATTGCTAAAACTACTTTATTTAAAATACTTATGGGAGAACTAGAAGCCGATAGTGGACATGTTACTTGGGGTAAAACTATCACTCCATCATATTATCCACAAGATAATTCTAAGTACTTTGTAAAAGATGAAAATATCATGGAATGGATTGGAAGCTTTTATAATATAGATGATGAAACTATTCTACGCGGATTCCTAGGTAGAATGCTATTCTCTGGTGATGACGTCTATAAAAAAGTTCCAGTTTTATCTGGTGGAGAACGAGCAAGATGTATGTTTTCTAAATGTATGTTAGAACAAGGTAACTTCTTAATATTAGATGAGCCTACTAACCATTTAGACCTAGAAAGTATAACTTCGTTAAATAACGGACTTATTAAATACCCTGGTGAATTAATTTTCTCATCTCATGACCACCAGTTTACTGAAACTATTGCTAATAGAATTATTGAATTAACTGATGGTGGATTTATTGATAGAAAAACTACATATGATGAATATCTTAAGGAAAGAAGCAAGAAGTAGCTTCTTTTTTTAACACTTTTAGCAAAGACGCATATAATACTATGGAGGTATACACTATGTCTAATGATATAACTACAACAGAATTAAAAAGATTAATTCCAAGAGTAAAAATAATCGATATACGTGATAATTACCAATTTAATTTAGGAAGTATTCCAACTTCCATTAATATTCCTAAAAACTTTCTGCTTACTAATCCTGATACATATCTAAAAAAAGATGATACCTATTACATATATTGTGAATATGGTAACACAAGTAAAAAAGTATCTAATGTTCTAAATAGTCTTGGATATAATACCATAAATGTACTAGGAGGATTTAGCGAGTATAAATTAAAATAAAAAGCCACAACGGCTTTTTATTTTATATTAAATTCATAATTAAATTAAATACAAAGCATATAACTATTCCACATAAAGTAGGAACTAATATCGATATAAAAGTCCACTTATTAGATTTAGTTTCTTTTTTTATTGTTAAACAAGTTGTTGAACAAGGCCAATGCATAAGTGAAAATAACATAACTGATATTGCAGTAGTTATAGTCCAACCATTATCAATAAGCAATGTCTTTAAATCATTTAAATTACTATAATCAGTCAAAGTACCCGTTGCCATATATGCCATTATTATAATAGGAATTACTATTTCATTAGCAGGAAATCCTAGAATAAATGCTAGAAGTATTACTCCATCCATCCCTAAAAGTGTAGCAAATGGGTCAAGAAAATTAGAAGTATAATTAAGTAATGATATATTACCTATTTTGATATTGGCCATAATCCAAATAACAAGTCCAGCTGGTATAGCAATAGATACTGCTCTACCTAACACAAATAAAGTTCGGTCAAGGATAGACCTTACAATAACTTTTCCCACTTGAGGCTTTCTATAAGGTGGAAGTTCTAAAGTAAATGATGAAGGTACACCTTTTAATAAAGTTTTAGATAATACCTTTGAAACAACGAACGTCATAAAAATTCCAAAGAGAATAACTCCCATCAAAATAATAACACTTAATACTGAACCGCCCTTATTAACCCCAACTAGAAACATTGTTATAATTGCAATTAAAGTAGGAAATCTACCATTACAAGGTACAAAACTATTAGTAATAATTGCAATTAATCGTTCCCTTGGTGAATCAATAATTCTAGCTCCACATACTCCTACTGCATTACATCCAAATCCCATGGCCATAGTAAGTGCCTGTTTACCACAAGAAGAACATTTCTTAAACACTTTATCAACATTAAAAGCTATTCTAGGTAAATATCCTAAATCCTCAAGCAGAGTAAAAAGCGGAAAAAATATCATCATTGGAGGCAACATTACTGAAACAACCCACGCTAAAGTTCTATATATTCCATGAATTAACATATCACTTATAACACTTGGCATAAATGAAGAGCAAAAATTAAATAAGTTATCCTCAATGCTAAAGAATACTTTATTTAAAAAAGATGATGGATAATTAGCTCCTTCTATAGTTAACCAAAATATTAAACCAAACATCAATAACATAATTGGTATACCAGTAATTTTATTAGTAACTATCTTATCCACAAGTCTATCCTTTTTATTGTAGTCATTTTTACCATAAAAAGTAACACTCTTACTTATATCTTCAGCTAAATTATTAATAGATTCTACTATGATATCCTCAATTTCTGTTATTAAAACATCATTTTCTAAAAGATATTTTTTTGCTTCATTTATACTTCTTATAACATCACTATCTAAAAGTGAATCACCCAAATAATTGCTTATTGAATCAACTAGCAATTCATCTTCTTTTAATAAATTAATTGCAACCCATCTAGAATTAAGCCTGTGATTAACCCTCTTTTCTATTTTCTTTTCTATTATAGAAATTGCATGTTCAACTACAGCTGGATATTTAACTTTTACAATCTTTTTATTATTACCTTGATATTCATCAATTACTTTCGCTAGGGTATCTAATCCTTTACCACTTCTAGCACTAGTACCAACTACTTCTACTCCAAGAAGACTAGATAATTTTGCTAAATCAATATTAATCCCCTTTTTCTTTGCTTCATCCATTAAATTAACGCACACTATGATATCTTTTGTGATTTCAGTAACTTGTAAAACCAAATTTAAATTTCGCATCAATGAACAAGCATCACATACTAATACTGTCAAATCGCTATTACCAAAACAAATGAAATCCCTTGCTACAACTTCCTCTTCAGAATGAGCTAAAATCGAATAAATACCAGGCAAATCATATATTTTATGAACCCTATCTTTATATTTAAACATCCCAGTAGCGTTACTAACTGTTTTTCCAGGCCAATTACCTGTATGTTGATTCAATCCTGTGAAAGCATTAAAAACTGTACTTTTACCAACATTGGGATTACCTGCCAATGCAATAATTTTATCTATTTTATTATTACTTGTATTTTTCATGCTAAATCTCCTCTACCAGAATTTTTTTAGCATCATCATCTCTTATAGCAATAAGTGCTCCTCTTATCATATATGCAATTAAATTACCACCAGGATTAACAAGTGCACACTCTACCTCAGTTCCTTTAGTAAGTCCTATATCCAACAACCTTCTTCTAATGCTACCACACGATTCTACCTTTTGTACTACCGCTCTACTTCCTAACGGAATATCATATAAACTTTTATTTTTCATAAAAAAAACATCTCCTACATATATTAGGTTAGAAAGTTTCCCTTATCTAACTCTACTATACTATATGTATGAGAATTAAAGGAGAATGGGCAGATGGAAGAAAAATATTATACTTTAACTGGATACAAAATAAAAAATAATTTAGTAATAACTGAAGCTATGGAAGATTATATTGAAATGATTTATCGAAACACTATTGATAAAGAAGATATCTCCGTAAAAGATATTTCTACTCTCTTAAATGTCAACCCATCATCTGTATCTAAAATGATTATTAAATTAAAAAAGATTAATATAGTTAATAGTCAAAAATATGGACATATATCATTAACTGCCAAAGGAAAAAAACTGGGAAGTTTCTATTTAGAACGTCATAATATATTAACACAATTCTTAAAAACAATTAATAAAGAAAAGTTTAACCTTGAACAAGTAGAAAAAATAGAACACTTCGTTGATAAAGTAACTATCAAAAATATTAAAAAAAATTTAAAAAAAGATAATAATTACTAGTTATTATCTCCATTACCTATTATTTTATTGCCACAAAAATCACATTCAATACATTCAAATTCATGTATTTTATTTATTGCACCACACTTATCACATTTAATTTTAATTGTTTTCTTCTTTTTAGACGCCTTTTCTTCTTCAACATTATCTAAATTATTGTCTTTATATATTATTTTATTACTTTTTTCATCTATTTCAAAAAAACACAAATATCCTTCTTTTTGTAATGAATACAAATCATTTTTTACTGCCCAAGGTGAAACATTTACTTTCTTTGCTAATTTATTTATTGATGTCTTATTATCAACATTTACATATTCAGCATATATCTTTAGCTTTATCAACATCTTCTTTAACTTTTTGCAACCTATAAAAATTGATATACACTCAATACTTCCCCATATATATAACCAGAAATGTTCAGGTATGAAATTAATCATATCAAGAGACATGCCACTATCATATAAATAAATTATTTCTCTTATCTCTGATATCGAATCTATTACAATTATAGAAATTATTAATACTCCTAAAATTATTAATCTTCGATACCATGAGTAAATTTCTTTTTTACTGTTCTGCTTTTTTACTACTAAAAAATATACTCCTACCGGTGGAAAAATAATTATTAATAGAAAAATCAAAAACATAGGAATACTACATATACATTTATTGATTTTCATAATTACTCCCATTAATTAGCAACTGGAATCACATACATCATTTAATACTTTATGAATTAAATCTATATATATATCTAACAATTCATTTTTTTGGTCTTCATTTAATGCTACATAAGGATTAGTTTGAGATGATACTGTATCAACATGAAAACCTACTATTTTACCATCACGTACAAATACTACTAATGGAACAAAAATTCTTTTCTCACCAGTTTTAACTTCATTGCCATTTAAATCTTCTAAAACGTACTCATCTAAAATAGAATCTAATCTTTCTAATAGTTTTTTATAACCTTCACTACCTTTTTTAGTAGTTTTTAAAGTTCCATCTTCCATAACTTCGATTGTATCACGTTCATCTTTTAAATTCATGTAATAAATATCTTTTACATTTAATTCTCCTGCTGCTTCTAATAATACTGGAACAGCATTTCTACACCATGGACAAGAAGGATATCCAAAATAAATAATTCCTGTACCATTATCTAATATATCTATTACTTTATCAGCATCAGCATATTTAACAACGTTTTTCTTACTTATTTTAACTTCAGGATTAATATTGTCACCATAACCCTTTTCACCATTTAAACTTTCATATTCCTCTTTAAACTTAATTGCATCTGTTTTTTTTGAACCACAACCAGTAACTGTAACAAATAAAAATGCAACTAATATCCATAAAAATATTTTCTTCATCTGTATTACTTCTCCTCTTCGATAACTGTCTTTATGAAATAAGTATAACATATTTTCAACAAATATATACAACAATTAGTATAAAAACTATATTCAGTTTTAAATATAGGCATTTATTTTGTTTTCCAAATATTTTAATTATTATTTTTAGTTTTTTGTTCGTAAACACGTTTTAATGTTTTAGCTAATTTAACTTGTTGAATATTCTTATACATATCAGTCTTATATGCATATTCAACAACTTGTCCAGTTTGTATGCACATTTTTTCCTTTGGTGTTCTGGCAAATGCTAACATTAGATTTTCTTCTGATGTTCCATCAAAATCCCATCCAGATACAATGACAGTCTTACAAAATTCATTTAACCCAAATGGATACTTTTCCGGATTAGCATAATATTGTTGCTTTCTAACGTTATACAATACTTTTAACAAAATATCTGCCGATAATGGTGCATCAAAATACTTTACAAATTCAGTTAATCTTTGTATAACCTTTTCCTTGTTTGGTTTAAGAATCACCGGAAATAAAGGATCAAGATAAGCTTTATTAATTAATGTATTATCATCAACTAAATAAGACATATGATTTATTGATTTTCTCATTTCTTCTGGTAAACCTTCAAAACCTGTTTTGTCAATTTGTTCTTCAAATTCCAGAACTATATCACTGGAAAAATAAGGAAATGCTTCTTCTACAATTCGCCCATTATCAATTTCATCCATTTTTATCTTTGTCATGGCAAAGTGTTTGTATGAATATAAAAACTTTGTATCAGACTCATTTTTTTTATTATCCCAAGTAGGGTCAAAGTAATAAATTCCGTTAACACCATATTTATCATCTTTAACAAATATACGATTCCTTGCGTGTCCTCGTTTTTTATCAGGTTGCATTAACTGTATAATATCACATTCAATTCCAAGCCTTTCAATTAACGCTTTAAATACATTTGCATAACCAAGACATACTATTTTATCACCTAATAAAGCTGTGGATAAATTCCTTGAAATCATTTTATCTTCGTTTTTATCAACTTCAACATAAACCTTATCTCTTACCATATCATAAGCATACATAATTTTTTCCAATGGTGAAAAATTATATTTTTTAATGTTGCTAATTCTCTCATCAATTGCTTCAACTGTATCTTTATATTCTTTAAATGTAATTAACTCATCATTACCAGATATTTGAAAATAAATATTTAAAGTTTCTTCTCCAAACGCTTCACTTATTTCATTTGCCAATCTTGGGTCTAAGTCAAAATAATCTTCAAAAATTATTTTCTTTGTTTTTAAAGCAGGATTTTCTCTCACAAATTCAGCAACTCTCTTTGGTTCATAACGAAATACTATATCTTCGGCATTTTTTAAAAATTCTAATCTATTATTTTTAATTTGCTCTAAAAAATCAACGTCTTCATAGTCATCAGCAATCTCAATATTAAAGGATATGCTTTCATCAAAATCATAAGGATTTGATATTAATTCTTCAAAACTTCCTTCCAGTGATGTTCTAATACATATTTCATAGTCACAATAATTAAAATCAGGTATACCTCGTGTAACACTTGTTTTAAATAGTCCTTCTTCTTCATTGAAAGGACTAATTATTAATCTACCTTTCATCGAATTTCCCCCTAAAAAAATCTCATCGTAGATACAATGAGATTAATATTATGTCTATTTAGTTATTCTGCAACCCCCATTGTTTCACAACTGGTTGAAATTATACCATATTTGAGTCTTTTTGTCAAATAATGTCAATATTACTAATAGTTTCTTAATCCGACGTTTATCCAAGAAAAGTTTTAGTTTTAATAGAAGAATTTGCAGTTTCATAGATAGACTTTTGTTCTACTCCAACAATTTAAATAAAAAAGTATGAATCATTTTATAACAAAAGACTCATACTTGCAATTTAAGAATTAATTTATTTTATCCAGCGGCACCAGTTGGACCTGTTGGACCGGTAGGTCCCGTTGGTCCTGTTGGTCCGGTTGGACCTATTTCACCTTGTGTTCCTGTTGCTCCGGTTGGGCCAGTTGGACCTGTTTCACCTTGTGCTCCTGTTGCTCCAGTTGGTCCCGTTGCGCCTTGTGTTCCTGTTGCTCCAGTTGGTCCGGTTGGTCCTGTTGCGCCTTGTGTTCCTGTTGCTCCAGTTGGTCCCGTTGGACCCGTTGCACCTTGTGCCCCTGTTGCTCCAGTTGGTCCGGTTGGACCTATTTCACCTTGTGTTCCTGTTGCTCCGGTTGGGCCGGTTGGGCCAGTTGGACCTGTTTCACCTTGTGCCCCGGTTGCTCCGGTTGGGCCAGTTGGACCTGTTTCACCTTGTGCTCCTGTTACTCCAGTTGGGCCAGTTGGACCCGTTGCACCTTGTGCCCCGGTTGCTCCGGTTGGGCCAGTTGGACCTGTTTCACCTTGTGCTCCTGTTGCTCCAGTTGGGCCAGTTGGACCCGTTGCACCTTGTGCCCCTGTTGCTCCAGTTGGTCCGGTTGGACCTATTTCACCTTGTGTTCCTGTTGCTCCGGTTGGGCCGGTTGGGCCTGTTACGCCTTGTGTCCCTGTTGCTCCAGTTGGTCCGGTTGGACCTGTTGCACCTTGTGCCCCGGTTGCTCCGGTTGGGCCAGTTGGACCTGTTTCACCTTGTGCTCCTGTTGCTCCGGTTGGGCCGGTTGGTCCTGTTACGCCTTGTGTCCCTGTTGCTCCAGTTGGTCCCGTTGGACCCGTTGCACCTCTTGGAATTGTGAAATTCAAAACATAGTTTGGTGCAGTACCACTTATTGTTACAATAGCATCAGTACCTGGTGCTCCCGTAGTCACTGTTCCGATTGTAAAGGTTGGTGTTGTTCCAGCTGAACCAGTTGGACCTGTTGCGCCTTGTGCCCCTGTTGCTCCAGTTGGGCCGGTTGCCCCTTGAGCACCTGTTGGACCAGTAGCTCCTCTAGGAATAGCAAAATCCAAAATAACATTTTGATTTGTACCACTATTTGTTACTGTAGCAGACGTACCTGACTCAGATGTCGTTGTGGTTCCTACTACAATAGTTGTAGGTCCTGCTGGGCCTGTCGGACCCGTCGCACCCCTAGGGCCTGTTGGACCATAACAACAACGAGGACTTCTTATTCTACAACTATTACTATCCATTTGATTTCTTTCATTTTCAAAACAACTCATATCATTCTTCCTTTCTAACATATATTATGCAAACGCATTTGATTCATATAATTAATATGCTTATCTTTATATAAAAATGGTATAATATAAACATAGGAAGGTGAATATATGAAAGTATTATTGCTATCTTGCAGTACTGGTGGTGGACATGATTCAGCAGCTTATGCTATTGGAGAAAAATTAACCGAAAAAAATATTGATTGGACAATACTCGACCCAATTAAACTATCTAGCGAATCTTTTTCGAAAAAAGTAAACAATTTATATATAAACGTTGTTAACAATAATCCTAATCTATTCAAAGGGGCTTACAAATTTGCTGAAATGTATGGTTCGCTAAAAATCAAATCACCTATATACGCAATAAACAAACTATTTGCAAAAAAATTAGAAAAATACATTGAAGATAACAACATTAACGTTGCCATTGCAACACACTTATACCCCGCTGAAATATTGACCAGTATAAAAAAGAAAAACCAAAATATTCATTTTATTGCTGTTGCAACCGATTACACTTCAATTCCTTTTTGGGAAGAAACAAATCCAGATTACTTTGTAATCCCAAGTAAAGATTTAATGAATGAATTCACAAGCAAAGGCATCAAAGAAGACAAACTATTACCGCTAGGTATTCCAGTATCACCAAGATTCAATTCAACCACTTCAAAACAATCAGCTAGAAAACTTCTAAATATCAATACTAAAAAACCAATCATTTTAATAATGACTGGAAGTATGGGATTTGGTAATACAGAATCTATAATTGATAAAATATTAGAAAAATATAATAACGAAGTTAACGTTATAATTATCTGTGGAAATAATAAAGAAATGAAACAAAACTTAGAAAATAAATACAAACAAGAAAACGTAATAATTGAAGGATTCATTAACAATATACCTTTATATATGGATGCCTCTAACATTATATTAACTAAACCCGGCGGACTAACAAGCACCGAAACAGCAGTAAAAAATATCTTAACTATCTTTACAAATCCTATACCAGGATGTGAAAATCACAATGCCAAATTCTTTGAGGATAGAAATATGGCTTATGTTTCAACTAACGACGATGACACCTTAAAATACATAGATATATTATTAACAGATAAAACACTTGGTAAAAAAATGAAAACCAATCAATCAAAATTTATAAATAAAAACTCTACTAACGATATAGTAGAATTTATACTTAAAGAATATAGTTAAAAATCCAACTCATTAGGAATTAAACGATCTAAGTACATAAGAAGATCTTCTCTTGTATACTTACGATCTTTTTTTAACCACTCTGTACTAACATTAAACACAGCACCAATATAAAACTTAGCAATTATTTCACTAGGTATTTTTCCTTTATTAGCCCCATCATTTTTAATTCTTTTAGTAATATCAGCATTTATAACATCATAAAAAATATCCATAGTAATACTATTCTTATTATTAATCATTACCTCAATATATGTATTTTTTCTATCCTCAATGTGATTTAACAACAATCTAATCATTTCTAAGTAATATTCTTTAGTGTTAGAAATATTTTTATTTTTATCTAACTCTTTAGTTAATAATTCCTTTAAATCTTTTATATAATCTGCAAGAAGTTCATACTTATCATTATAATGAGCATAAAAAGTTGACCTATTAATCATTGCTTCATTACAAATATCTGATACTTTTATTTCTTCAAATGGTCTATCTTTCATTAAATTTACCAAAGCATCATATAAACATTTCTGAGTTTTTATAATTCTTAAATCTTTCTTATTATTCATCCAATCACCTATCAATATTATATTATTTAATCTATACACTTGTAAAGATAACATACTAAATGTTGCTTATTTATCAATACATTTTTTAAAAAACGTTGCTTAACATACATTCCTTTTTATATGTTGCTGTATTTTTCTATTCCATTTAATAAAATATTATGTCAAATGGAGGATAAAAGTGAAAAAATTTGGTGATTTTATTTGTAAACATAAAGTAGCTGTGTTTGCTATATCAATAATACTGTTGATATTATCAATATTTGGAATAAAAGCTACAAAAATTAACTATGACATTTTAGTATATTTACCAGAGGATATCGAAACTGTTAATGGTCAAAATATATTAACAAATGATTTTAATATGGGTGCATTTTCTATTACTATCATTGATAATATGAATGCTAAAGATGTATTAAAATTAGAGAATCAAATAAAAGAAGTAAAAGGCGTTAACAAAGTTATTACAGCCTATGACCTTACTGGTACTAGCATCCCTTTAGAAATGCTACCCAATGACATTATCGACAAAATTAAAAAAGATAATTCTACATTAATGTTTATCACTTATGAAGGAGGCACTTCTTCTGAATCAACTCTTAATGCAATCAAAGAAATAAAAACATTAACAAAAGATTCATGCAAAATAAGTGGTATGAGTGCAATGGTATTGGATACTATGAACTTATCCGAAAAAGAAATAACAATTTATATAGTCATTGCTGTATTATGTTGTATAACTGTACTTGAATTATCACTTGATTCATACTTAGTACCTATTCTTCTTTTAGGTAATATAGGTGCTGCTATTATATTCAATTTAGGGAGCAATATAATATTTGGAGAAATATCTTACATTACCAAAGCCTTAGTTGCAGTATTGCAATTAGGTGTTACTACAGACTTTTCAATATTCTTATATCACGCTTATGAAAATAAAAAGAAAGAAACAGGTAATATAAATGATGCAATGAGTGAAGCAATATCTGAAACATCATCCGCCGTAACCGGAAGTGCACTAACAACAATTGCTGGATTCCTAGTTTTATGTACTATGAGCTTAACCCTAGGAAAAGATTTAGGTTTAGTTATGGCAAAAGGTGTATTTTTAGGTATAGTATGTGTACTAACATTATTCCCTAGCCTATTACTTCTTTGTGATAAAGCGATTGAAAAAACAAAGCATCGTAGTCTTGAAATAAAATTTGATAAATTAAATAAATTTGTAATAAAACATCATATCGCTATATTTATTATTTTCTTAATTCTATTAATACCTACTTATCTTGGGTATTCTAAAGTTAATGTCTATTATAAAATAGATGAATCACTTCCTAGGACATTAGATAGCATTGTAGCAAATAACGAATTAAAAGAAAAATTTGATATCGTTTCTTCAGAAATAGTTTTAATAGATAAAGATATTAAACCTGATGAAGTTCAAAACATGATTAATGAAATAAATAATATAGACGGTATAGACTTAACACTTTCATTTACTACTTTAAAACAATTAGGTATTACTGATGTTATGTTACCAAAAGAAGTATTAAGTACATTTGAAAGTGGTAAATATCAACTAATGTTAATTAATTCAGATTATGATATAGCAACAGATGAATTAAACAATCAGATAACAGAAGTTAATAAAATAATTAAAAAATATGATAAAAATGCTATCTTAGCAGGTGAAGGTCCATTAACTAAAGACTTAATTAATACTAGTGATACAGACTTTAATAATGTAAATAGTTCTTCAATAATATGTATTTTAATAATTATGTTAATTGTACTAAAGTCTTATACATTACCACTTTTACTAATAAGTACTATAGAATTTGCAATATTTGTTAATATGTCCATATCTTATTTGGGTGGAGATATATTACCGTTTGTAGCACCAATTGTACTAGGAACTATTCAACTAGGAGCTACAATTGACTACGCAATACTAATGACTACAACTTACTTAAAAAATAGAAAAGATGGATTATCTAGTAAAGAAGCAATGTTAAAAACTACTAATTATTGTGCTAATTCAATATTTGTTAGTGGTATGTGTTTCTTTGCAGCAACCTTTGGAGTTGGATTATATTCTAAACTAGAAATGGTTGGTTCATTATGTACTTTAATATCAAGAGGAGCTGTTATAAGTATGATAGTAGTATTAACAGTACTACCATCTATATTAATAATTTTTGATAAAATCATATGTAAAACTACATATGGTATGAAGGAGTTGAAAAATATGAAAAAGAAAAGTTGCAAAATAGCAACAATAATTATGATTTTAACTATAAGTATTTCATCATTACCAGTTTATGCATTAAGTAAAAACGAAACAGTATATGCAAAATTAAATAGTGATGGTTCTAGTAAGTATCTTTTAATTAATGAGCATTTGATTAATAATGAACAACTAGAATCAATCCAAGATGAATCGGCATTAAAAAACATATTAAATATTAATAATGACAATACCTTCACTAGTAACAATAACTATTTAACGTGGAATGCTAAAGGTAAAGATATCTTTTACCAAGGACAATTAGAAAAAGAACTACCTATTAAACTAGAAATAGCTTACAGTTTAAATGGTGAAGATGTAGCATTAAAAGATATAATTGGTAAATCTGGTAAAGTAACCATAAAACTAAAATATACTAATTTAGATAAACACATAGTAAGTATCAATGGTTTGAAAGAAGAAATGTACACCCCTTTTGTTATTACAGCAGGTACAATTATTAGTGATGAAAATAACAGCAATATTACTGTGGAAAATGGTAAAGTAATAAATAACGGTAGTAGCAATATTATAATAGGTATCGCTACACCAGAATTATATGAAAGTATGAAGATTGATAAATTTAAAAATATGAATACTATAACAATAAGTTACGATACTAAAAAGTTTGAGTTAGGAAGCATTTATTCTGTAGCTACACCAAAATTAATTGAATCAACAGACTTAAATATTTTTAACAAAATAAATACAGTATATGCTTCTGTAGATAAATTACAATCTTCTATCGATGAATTAGAAAAAGGAAGTCAAGATTTATTAGATGGTAGTAATCTATTAAACAGTAATGTAACTCTTCTTTCAGAAAAACTTAAATACTTAAACGAAAACATGAAATTAATTAATGAAGGTAGTATTGCATTAGATGATGGAATAGATGAAATATTAACTAATCTATATGGAATCAAAGCTATTGAAACAAGCGAAGAAAGTATTCTAAAAATTAATCAAATGAAAGAATTAATGCTTAAGAATACAACTACTATTAATACTCTTACAACTCAAATAAGTTCAATCAAAGATATATATATTGAAAATAATTTAAAAGATAAAACATTAGATGAATTAAAAGATAATAAAGAATTGCAAAATATAAAAACTTCTTATGAAAACACCACTTCTTTAATTCAATTATTACAAGCTAACAACAGTGCTCTTGAAGAATCATTAAAAACATTTGAAAGTACTTCTACATCAATTAATGATTTAATTAAAACATTAGAATATATAAAAGGTAAAACATCTTATTTGGAAGAAAATATAACAAAAGTTACAGAAGGTGTTTCTGCTATGGACGAAAAAGGTTCTGACCTAGTTGCTGGTGTTGAAGAGCTTAACAAAGGAATAGCTTATCTAAACGAAGGAATTACTAAATTTAATGATGAAGGAATTAATAAAGTATCAGGACTTGTAAACAACAATTTAAAGAAAACAACTTCAAGACTAGAAGCTTTAATAAATTTAGGTAACAATTATAATTCATTTGATGATAATAACAATATAGAAACATCTACTAAATTCGTAATGGTAGTTGATTCAGTTAAAGCTCCTACTCCTAAAAAAGATACGGTTAAAGAAGTAAAAAAAGAATCATTTTGGGATAGAATAATAAATTTATTCAAATAAAAAGGTACACTTCACACAAAAGTGTACTTTTTTTATTCTTTGGAATACTCAACTATGTTGTACCATGTAACAGGGTCTATTACTCCAGTTACTGGTAAATTAGAAAGTGATTGAATCTTCATAACCGACCTTTCCATTAAATCATCAAATATTCCGCTTACTTTAACACCTGGTATATTGCCAAATTTTCTACATATTTCTAATAAAAATCTTTGTATTATTTCTACATCTTCTCCACTCATTCCAAGCGTTAATAATCTTCCTTGAAAAAATTCATCAGAGTATTGAGCATATTCCTTTGGAATACTTCTTATTAATTTTTTATAAGCTTCAACCATCTTTTGCCACGTATCAGCATCAACAACTCCTGTAGATGGTAATCCATATTTATTTTGAAAAGCTAAGACCATTTGTTTAGTATTATCATTATAAACACCATTAAGTTTTAGTGAAGGTATGTCCGGGTCAAAAAAAGCTAAGACACCAAGTACATAGTGTAATACTCTTACTCCAAGACCCGTATCCGAATACTTAAGTTCATTTCCATAATCAAAGATAGCTTCTTCCTCTAAAATTCCTTCTGAATAGATATCATTTAGACGTTTTACAGCATTGTAAATATACTTAATTTTGTACCAGGTTGCATAATCAACAATTCCAGTTGGTAATAAGTTAAATATTTCTTGAAATTTTTTAACAGCATTTTCTGTATAAACTCCAAAAGTTCCATTAATTCTAGGAATCTTAGGAATAGCAGGATAATTATTAGAAATTCTATTTAATTCTCTTTGAATTACCCTAACTTTATCGCCGGCATTTCCCATTTCTATCGGATAACCTGGATATACCCCTACTTGTTCACCGGTTGGAGCATCTTCGAATATTTCAATGTCATTGCCATAAAAATATCTTAATATTTCTAACGGTGTTTTGTTTTGTTTTGCCAAAGTAGCACTTTGCCATTGTAATAATCCATCACATGTAGTAACTCTCCCATCACAGTACACCGCATTAAGTGGCTGGATTTGCCCTCTTCTATAAATGTAATTATTAAAAATATCGTCAACTTTCTTAGAAATAACATCAAATACTTCTCTATCTTCAGTATAAGTCTGGTCATATGCTGGTAACGATGTTATATCAAACATATACCCCTTACTGGGATACCACTCATTATAAATCCTATTAAGTGCAAAGGAAATCTCAGCTAAAACATTAGCTTCAATTGCTGCATCAGGCCACGTTGGATATATTTCACTAGATGCCACATTTTTTATATAATCAACAAATGGAATACTTATATCTCGTGCCGCCTCATCTGGTGCTCCTAAATGAACAACAATTTCAGTAGGAATCGTTGGATAATTAACTATTCCATTATTCATAACTCTTCTCCCATGAGATAATTATTTGAAAATCTTATTGACTGAATAATTTTCAAATCACTAAAAACCGCTATTTCATACTCTTTCTTTTCCTTAGTTTCAGGATTTATTGCTTCAATATTATATATAGTATAAATAATATCACTTGCTTGTTCCACTTCTTCTTTAGAAACTACCGCCGGCAACGAAATATCGTCAATAATTCCACTAGAATCTGTTTCACCTTCAAAGAAAATAACTTTATCGTCGCCTATATTTTTAAATACTTTTACATCAATTCCTTGTAATGGAAATGCCTGATTTGCAACAAAAGCTTGAACTTTTAAAGTTCCTGTACCATTATTCTCATCAATAAAAGATTGATATTTTTCCTTATCAAAAACAACTTCATTCATCTTTCCATCTCCTTTTATATAATTAATTTTTGACCTACACTTATCAAGTTACTTGTTAAATTATTCTTACTTTTAAGACTGTCAACAGTTGTATTAAACTTCTTAGCAATACTGTACAAACTCTCACCTTTTTGAACAGTATATTTAGTTACAGAATCATCACTACTTACTGGTATATTTAATATTTGACCTATCTGTAAATCATTACTTGTTAAATTATTAGCTCGTTTTATACTATCTACAGTTGTATTATATTGTTTAGCAATATTATATAAATTGTCTCCTCGCTTTACTGTATAAGTCACATATCCAGCATTAGGATTATTAAATTCTTCCCCAAAGCACTCTTCAACAATATCATCGGTAGTTAAAATCTCTATCAGCAACTTTTGTCCAATTGATAGATTATCACTAGTTAAATTATTATCTTTTTTCAACTTATCCACTGTTGTATTAAACTCTCTAGCAATACTATATAGACTGTCTCCTGATACTTTTTTTATGGAGCATTTTTAAATGTAAATATAATATCTATCGTTTTATCCTGATAGATATAAATTTTTTCCACTAAATTAATTATTAGTTCTCTCGTTGGATTATTTAATGACAAAAATTCATTAATATATTTTTTTATTTCTTTATTATCTTGCTTTTCAAACTTTATCTGCATTTTTTTAAAACTATCAATACTGTTTTTATTCTTATTTATTTCTTGTTTGATATTTTCACTTATTCTTAAATATTGTTCATCATCAATTATACCTTTAAGTTTATCCATATAAATTTTATCCAGATTTTCAATCTGCTTATTATTAATTATTTCTAAACTTTCAATTTGTTTTTTTGCTTTTAAGCTTATATCTTCAAACTCTATATTTCCTATTGAATTTTGAATTTTACTCTTATCTAAATATTTCTCGCATACATCCTTAATATTATTTATAATTACATTTTCTAACACTTCATAATTATTTGTATGTGTTGTGCAGACATGGTGCTTTGAATATGTTTTATAGTAATTACAAGCAGTATAACTTCTGCCCGTCTTGTTTTGATATCTAATAGTTATGCGATGTTTACAGTCACCACAATATAATAGCCCATCTAATAAGTAAAAATGCTTTTTCCCTGGCCTTTTAACGTTCTTAGGCAATAACGATTGCACATAATTAAAAGTTTTTCTGTCAATTATTGCTTCATGCGTATTTTTAACTACAATGTAATCATCCGGATTATTTTTAACTACTTTTTTTAATTTATAATTAATCTTTTTAGTCTTTCCTTGTACTACGTCCCCTGTATAAATTTCATTAGTTAAAATTGCTTTTATTGTAGTATCAACCCACACTCCATATTCTTGCGATATACAATTAGTATTTACACACTTTGTATTCCAAACATAGTCATAGTAAGCTGCTGGAGTCTTTATTCCCCTTTTTGTTAATTCCTGAGCAATAAAATGATAGGTATTTCCTTTAAGTGCTAAGTTAAATATTAGTCTTACAACACTTGCTTGATCTTCATTTATTACTAAATGGTTTTTATCAGTCAAATCTTTTTGATACCCGAACGGGCACCTTCCAGAGACATATAAACCATCTTTCATTCTTGAATATAAACTACTTTTAATTTTTTTTGATATATCTTTGGCATACATATCATTCATTATTGCCTTAAATGGTGCTATATCATTATTTGTATTATCAATAAAAGTATCTATTCCATCGTTAATTGCTATATATCTTATGTTATTATTTGGAAAATACTTTTCGATTAATTCTCCTGTACCAATGTAATCTCTACCTAATCTTGACATATCCTTAGTAATAATCATATTAATTCTGCCTAAACCGATATCTTTTATCATTCTTTTAAATTCGGGCCTATCAAAATTAGTTCCAGAAAATCCATCATCAACATATTCATCAACAATTGTATAATTGTTTTCTCTGATATATTGATTAAGTAAACTTCTTTGACTAACAATACTTTCAGATTCTATGTTTCCATCGTCTCTTGATAATCTTATATAAAGCCCAACTTTAAAGTTATTATTCTCTTGCATTAATTCATTCTCCAGTCTTTTTGAAAACAACAAGTACTATTTGATAATAACTTCACCCTCAGATTATCATTATTTGTATTAAACTTATTTTTTATTTCTATTTTTAATACTCCTGTTATTACATCATTTAAAGATTTAGCATTATCTTTAAATTTTAAATTAACTTTGTACTTAACCATAGAGTTTAATACCTCCAGTTAATTCTATGATTATAACTTTTATTTTAATAATGATATATCGTAATTTATAAAATCATAACAACGCAAAAATAACATTACAGTAAAACTTATCCATAAATTTTAACTGTAATGTTATCTTTATTTATATTTATAAAACGAGAACCAATTCTGTGGGTTGATATTAAAAAGGAATCTTTTAGTATTAATCATTCAAGTATTTTTCCATTATTAATGCAAGTAGTGCTTTAGATTCTGGTAACAATTCATTTACTTCATAAGGATAACTTGTATCTGCCTTATTAATAATATCTTGTTTTAACTCTTCTGGTATTTTAGAAATTAATTCCTTATTAAGTCTAGTTAACAACATATAAACTTCTGTATACATTTTTCTTTCACTATCCATACTATAAACTCCTTTCATTAGTCTTAGATGGAAACTGATTAAGGAATTCTTGAGCTTGTAATAAAGATTCTATATCTAGACCATTTAGTTTTCTTAAACAATCCTGTATTGTTATTTCCCTTTGCTTAGAATCCTCACTTATTTTAAATCTAGGTAATATAGGTGATAAATCTACGCATGATAGAGCATCCGGACTAACAAACTTATTACAACAGACATTTTTGTCCAACGCAACACAGCCACCTTCAATAATATCATCAAATATATAATTCTTATCAAAAAAAACATTATCTTTATTTTTAGATGGTAAATAGAAATCCTTCATTTCATCTAGCTCATCATCAGATTTTAATGAGTTAATTGGAACAAGCGCTAAATATGGTTTTGTATCGCCAAATTTATTCCAACACTTATTAAAAAAATCTAACACTTCTTTTCTATCATCTTCAGTCATATTATTTTTTTCCATTAGTTTTGTTATATTTAAAAAGCAAGCATCATAATCTCTATTTTCATAAGCATGCCTATTTTCTTCAGGCACTAATCCCCAACCATAACAAATACTACCGCCACATAATTGCCCGAACCATTCAGGAGAATCGGCATAATATAGCATCCTTTGTGGATTACAATTGTAAAACCATCCATTTTTTTCATTTTTAATATCCAACATGCCCCAACCCAAAGGATTGCTATTACTATATTTACCAAAAATGGAAGCAATGTGCATAAGTTCATTTCTTTCATCAAGTGAAGATTGCGAAGGCAATAATCCATATTTCATATTATTCTCTATTGCATTACTATTTCCAGCATGAAAAACATAACCATCTCTAACAAGGTTTTCAAATGCATATTCAATAACTTCTTCTATTCTTTCGCCAATTTCACTGTGTGGAATACCTATTCTATCAGCAATTTTCGATTGTATAAATTGAATCTGTTGTTCTTTAGAAGTTATGCCCATATATTCTTCAATACCAACCGATTCCTTAAATAAAACACAGTATCCAATCATTCTTCCAAAGTTCTTTTCTTGTAATTCTTTTTCATCATATGTCATTACCCTTTTTTTCATAAAATAATGTTGAATCAAAGGATTATCCAAACATTGTGATATAAGTTTTCCAATATCTTCGTTCACTTCATTACCTTCTTCCATTTTATTTTATATAATCCAATTATACCATACTTCTTTTACCTTTTCAAAATATACTAATTATTCTCCATAAAAAATGTATCTCCTCTTTTCACCGTGTAACTAGTATATTTAGGAAGAACACTTGTATCATTTTCAATGTGACATGGAATTCTTATTTTCTGACCAATACTTAAATTATTACTACTTAGATTATTATATCTTTTTATCTCATCAACAGTTGTATTATACTTTTTGGCAATATTATATAAATTATCACCTTTCTTCACTGTATAGATTATGCATTCTGAAGGATTACTACTATCATTTTCACTTATTATAAGAACTTGTGATAGATAAATATTTTCATCAGATAAATTATTTAACTCTTTTAATTTTTGTACACTGGTATTGTGTTGCCTAGATATGCCATATAATGTATCACCAGGCTGAACCACATACGTATTATTCATTTTATTACTCCTTTCATTAAAATATATGAATTTACTATTTAATTATTTATGTGATACAATATTTTATATAATATTAGAAATATTTGGAGATATGTATGAAAATTAAAAAAAGGAAAAGAATAAGATGGAAAAATGTTGTTATAGCAATAATATTTCTTATATGTTTAACTACCGCTATAATTTCTATTATAAATATATTTATGTGGAAAGTTGATTCTGATAACGTAAAAGAACAATTAAAAGACATAGAAAAAATTAATCCTATCGAAGAAGTGGAAGATACTGAAAACACAGAAATAATTCCTCAAGAAGAAGAAATACCACAAGCTAATCCATATTGGGATTATATAAAGATAAATTTAATTAATGTAGATTTTGAAGAATTAAAAATAGTTAATTCAGATACTAAAGGTTGGATTGTAGTTAATGGTACAAATATTAATTATCCTTTTGTTCAAGCCAAAGACAATGCCTATTACTTAAAACATTCCTTTGATAAAAGTAATAATAATGCCGGATGGGTCTTCTTAGACTACCGTAACAATTTAGATAATATGGACAAAAACACTATCTTATACGCCCATGGTAGATGGGATACAACTATGTTTGGAAGTTTAAAAAATATTCTTACTAGTGGATGGCTAAATAATAGTGATAACTATGTAATAAAATTATCAACAGAAAAAGAGAATACTTTATGGCAAGTATTCAGTGTATATCATATTCCCACTACTAGCGATTACTTAAAAACAAAATTTCAAGATAATAAAGATTTCTTAGACTTCGCACAAATGTTAATAAATAGAAGTGCTCATAATTTTAATACTTCTGTTAATGAAAATGACTACATAATAACATTATCAACATGTTATAACGATAAAGAAAAAGTAGTTTTACATGCAAAATTAATCAAAAAAGAAACACGTTCTTAATTAAACACTATCATTGATAGCATTTTTATAAAAAATATTTTAAACTTTTACTTTACTACATATCATTTAATAAGGAGCTTATATGGAAATTATTAACAGTAGTAGTTTTCTCTAATGCTAAACTTAAAAAGTCTAGATTTATATTTTCTAGACTTTTCTTTTGTATTAAGAATTGATTATTTCTATCATTGTTTCTGAACTTTTTTTGTTCTTCAACTTTTGAAACAAATTGAATTTATTCCTTTCTTGAACATTTTTTTGTACTGTAAATAATTTTATAATTCATCCATACCACATTAATTCGTTCATAAAAGCTCTCTCTCATCGAGTGTCAAGTTTTTTATGTCTTCCTTCACACTTTTGGTTAATACACTCATTTCATTATTGTCCAAATATGATAATTCATCTCATAAGCTTTACCTCTTCAGATTTTGAGGGGTCTTCTTAAAGAACAGACAATTATGGTAAAAATTACTAAAAAAAACTAAATAGGAGAATTAAAAAATCAAAATTTGTAATCTTAGTTAATTTATGCTATTATATGTACAATCAAGGGGGAATGTTGAATGAATACAATAAGGATTAGAAAAGCATTAAATCTTACAAAAGGCTGTATAGAAGTAAGGTTCAATGGGATACCAAACGGTAATGCTGATTTAGATAAAATTGACAAATTATTGGAAGATTTTATGAATAATCATAGGCATAATTGTATGATAGAAAATGTTAATATTGTTAGAACAATATTGAAGGATTATGAAGAAAAAATATTAGTTATTTTTTATCAAGATGAAAAAGGTTCAGAAATTGTTAAATATGATAATTTTAATTTATTCTTATACGAAAAAAGTCAAAGGGAAGAAAATAGTGAATATTGTGATAAATATAAAATTAAATATGAACCAACTAATGGTATAACATTAGATTACAACAATCATGAAACTGATGTAACAAATTATCCAGGTATTGAATTAATGTCTAAAGAAATTACTGAAATGATAAAGCAAATCTATTATTTAAAAAATGCTAAAGCTATTGTTTTAGATAGAGATGATAAAGTATTAATAGAAATATATAAATTATTCTATAATGAAAATCCTGATTTTAGTAGTAAAGGCATTAATATAAAAGTTCAAGCAATGATATCCATTTTGGCAGGATTTGGTATCTCTTTAGACGATAATTATGGATTCAGTCTGTATGGAAAAGAAAAAATGCCATTATCATCCGGCTTACAACAAAGGATTAATAAATTATATCCTTTAGGTGAAGTAAGTAAACTCGAAAATAATATAAAATTAGCCGAAGAGCCTAAAAAGATAATTAAAATTGTTGGAGAAACTATAAGAGAAACAATTTCTAATGAACAAAATCAAAATGAAGTATTGATAACAATTAGCAAAGTTATTTATGCAGAAAGATATTCTCTTTCTACTAATAGTGATGTTAAAAAATTATCTGAATTTACTGAACGTACAACCGATGAAGTTGAATCAAGTATAAAATTAGTAAAACAAATTGAAACTAGAATTAATAAACAAGTAAATTAACAAAGATTTAAAATACAGGCAAAAATGGATGAATAATCCTAAAGCTATGTCTTATAATGTAGGTTTTGATTTAGATTTAAAAGGTTATGACAAAGAAACTGAAACTATATCAAAAGCTGATAAAGAAATGATAGAATGGTACAATAAATAGACCAAATAAAGAAACAGATAGATATTTTGCATATATTTATTTATCAGATGAAAATAAACCGATTGGAGAAGTTTATTATTATCCAGATGTAGATATTCATTCTATGGGAATACTAATTGATAATAAATTTAGAAGTTAAGGATATTCATATCTTGCCTTACTAGAACTAGAACAAGTTGTCTTTGAAAGAATAATATTAATGAATTATCTGATATGGTGCCACTTGATAGAATTGGGCTATTAAATCATTTGAAAAGACAAGTTTTATTTATACAGATAACGAACATATAGAGAAAGTTTTTGATAAAGATACAATAGTTAAAGAATTATTAATAACATTACAAAATAAAGGAAGTGATAAACTATGCAAGAAATAATAAATAAAATAGTGCAACAAAACAAATCTTTATTTGGAGAAAATCTAATAGTAAAAAAAATTAATGTTGGATTTACTAATACTTTATATAGTGTTAATGATTCTTTTATTATTAAAATATGTACTGATTTAAATAATGAACCTAAATTTAAGAAAGAAATGGAATTTTATAACACAAATAAAACTAACGATTTAATACCAAAATTATATTATGCTAACACCGATAAAACTAATATTCCATATTACTATGAAATATTAGAAAAAATTAATGGAGTTCCATTATATAATGTTTGGCATACTTTTGATGAGGAACAGAGAGAAAATATTATTAAACAATTATGTGAAGCAATGAAACAATTTCATAGCAATAAAGGGCAAAAATATGATTGGGTTAAAAGAATTAGTGATTTATTTATAAGTTCATATAATAAAGCTAAAGAATTGAATTTACTTACTACTGAAGAACAAGAATTATTAAAAAGTGCTTATTCAAAATTTGATGAATACTTACAATCTAATGAATTTGTTTTAATTCATAATGATTTACATTTTGATAATGTATTCTATGATAATGGAAAAATAAAACTAATTGATTTTGAAAGATCAGTATATGCACCAAGGGATTTTGAATTAGATATTCTTTATAGAATGATTAGAAAACCATGGAAGTTTGCAAGTGAGGAAAATGAGCAATATACAAAACTTGAAGATTATGAAAATATAATTTCTTATATTGAAAAATATTATCCAGAATTAATACATATTGATAATTTATATCAAAGGCTTGCAATATATGATATTGTTTATTTCTTGAAACAATATGTTAATGCTCATCAATATGAAGATTTAAAAAAAGATGTAATTAATGCATCAAAATCGTTGATGCGTTATAATAATATAGAGGTGTTAGAATGAAGAAATATAATGTAATAGTGGTTTTTAAAAAAGACTTAAATAGAACTTTAATGTGTAAAAGGACGAAAGAACCTTACAAAGGAATGTTTAATTTAGTTGGTGGAAAAATTGATAAAGAAAATGATGGATTAAATGAAGCGTATAGAGAGTTGTGGGAAGAAACAAATATTAACTGTGATGATATTTCTTTGATTCATTTTATGAATATTGAATATATTACTATGGGTAAATCAATTGAAGTATATTATGGTATATTGAACAAAGATGTATGCTTAGTTGAAGAAGTTAATAAACTTGAATGGGTTGATATAAACGATAACTTTTTTGATATGAATAAATATGCTGGAGAAGGTAATATAGGACACATAATTGAGGAGATAAAAATCGAGTTGAATAACAAAAACATTAATTTATAACTTTTGATTTTGTTTCATCTTTGATTTCAACAGGATATTGGATGAGCACTTATATAAAAATAGGTGTTTTTTTCATATTAAGATTGTTCTGAATCTTATTCTTTGTTTTCATTTTTATTATTAATTTTTTTGTCATTTTCTAACAATAAAGTAGAGCAATTAAAGTATATAACTATTACTTATAATAATCTGCTGTGGTTCACGAACACTTAAATTAGTTTTATTAAACTTAATTATATGACAGTTCACAAATCTGATGCTTAAATTTTTAAAACTGGTTTTAATTTTTATTTTATCTATTACTTCACAAGGAAAAGTTAAAGTTTCTATGGTCGTTTTCATAACAATTTTTTCCTCCTTTACAATGAAAAAAGACCATAATA
The DNA here is from genome assembly GCA_934155645.1 of uncultured Bacilli bacterium. Classification (GTDB taxonomy): domain Bacteria; phylum Bacillota_I; class Bacilli_A; order RF39; family UBA660; genus RGIG3091. The sequence continues at coordinate 201,682 of CAKPHC010000001.1, forward strand.
CCAAATACTATGAACTTACTTATATATTTATAGAATTATACTTAATGTCTTATAAATAAAGACCTTATAGTGCTATTATTTCTTATTTTGCACTTGCAAAATTGAGTTAAAAATATGTAAGAAATCAACCATACTATTGATTTTAATCTTTTGATTAAAGTGATTGCGAAGTTATATTTTTCTTCCAAGTGTTGGATTATAGTTATAAAAAGTTGGATGAATCTTGGAGGCTTTAAGATAGTGATAAAATTTGCCCAAATAATGGTATAATTATATATAGAAGCTACAGATAAATAGTAATCTGTTAAATTCTCAGGCTGTGTCCTGTAAATTTTAAACCAAATAATATATAATCGTTTTTGAAAAGAGGGATTAGTATGAATCAAGAAAAAATTGGAAAATACATAGCAACATGTAGAAAAAATAAAAACCTTACTCAAGAACAATTAGCTGAAAAATTAGGTATAACAAGTAAATCGATAAGTAGATGGGAGAACGGAAAAACTATGCCTGATGTTTCTTTGTTTCACTCATTATGTAAAGAATTAAGTATTACTATTAATGATTTATTAAGCGGAGAAACAACAAGTAAGAATAATTTGGATTTATCAGCAGATAAATTATTGGATTACAGCAAATATATTAAGAAAACAGAAAAGAAAAAATCAATTATTTTATCGATTGGATTAATTACTTTAATTGGACTATTTTTAATAATAAACATTTTGATTTTTAATAAAACATTTTTTAAAAATTCTTATGAATTAGACTATATGAATAATATAAGTATTCCAATACCCAGATATTCTTATTACAGAGGGACGGGAGGAATGGAATCATATACAACTAAATTAAAAACAATTAAACAACCAGATGAAGTAAATATTTTGATAGATAGATATTTAAATACTTTAGATAAAATAGAATGTAATAATGAAAACTATTATTATGATAAAAATAAAAATTTTACGATAATTCAATATAGAATAAATAATGATGGTATTGGATTTGTTAATACAATTTATATATCATATAGTGATGGAAATATTTGTAAGTAACAAACTTGCTAATATAAATCAAGTTTGAATGTGAGGCAAAAAATGGATAATGATGTTCAATCTATTATTGAGAAATCTAAAGAAGCGAGAGACATATTAAAGAGTTTTGAAAATAAAGAAAAAGCAGTAGAATATTTAGTTAATGAGACAAAGTTGTCAAAAGAAGAATATTCCACTGCTTATGATATTATTATTAAAATTGAAGATTAAATTACAATTTAATAATTTAAAAAATTTCATTAAAAATTATTGACTCTCCCCTTAGAGTAGGTTGTATAAATAATTTGAGGAGGCAAGATATGTATAAAATAGGAGATTTTTCTAAAATGTCTAAAACCACCATAAAGGCATTAAGATACTATGAAAAAGAAGGATTATTAAAACCTGCTTTTATAGACCAAGATACGAGTTATAGGTATTATGAAAGTAGTCAGTTAGTTGATATTTCAAAGATAATATCCTTAAGGCAAATAGGATTATCAATTAAAGACATTAAAAAGGTTTTAGATGGACAAGATATGTCGTTAATTCTTAATAAAAGAAAAAATGAAATTGAGAAAAATATTGCTAATTTTAATATTGAGCTTTCTAAAATAAATTATTTATTGGAGGAAAACAATATGAAAAATGAGATTTTTATCAAAGACATTCCAAGTTACATTATTTATTATCGTGATGGAATGGTAGAGGATTTTAGTAAAATTACAGAATTTGTTTTACAAGCAGGAACAGAATGTGCAAAAGCAAATCCAAACTTAAAGTGCATAAACCCAGATTATTGTTATATCAGTTATTTAGATGGAGAATACAAAGAAAAAGATATTAAGATTAGATATGCACAAGCAGTTGAAAAATTAGGCAATGAAACTGATAAAGTTAAGTTTATGAAATCAAATCCTATTACAGCAGTATGTATTTATCACAAAGGAGCTTATAATAATTTAAGAGATTCTTATAATATTATTTTAAAATACATTGAAGATAATGGATATGAGATAATAGATAATGCGAGAGAATGTTATATTGATGGATGTTGGAATAAAGAAAATGAAGAAGATTATTTAACAGAGATTCAATTTCCTGTTAAGAAAAGATAAATACAAATTACAATTTATTGGTGAGATTAGTTTTAAATAAACTAGTCTTTTTATTTGAAAGAAAAAATAGTAAATATTACATGTGCTGAATTTGTAATATATAATACATAATAAAAAAACTAACTATTTCTAGTTAGCATTTATTACTCTCAGAAGTAATTTCCGAGTTTTCTATCAATTTGGAGCCAATGTCGTAGGTATCTACAACTTTTTTCCAATATACGAATTGATACATAAACATCAATCATTAATAATATTTTAACACAAAGATAATTTTATTCCAAGTCATTTTCGTTATTTTCAATTATATCATCTTCAACATTTTCAGTTAATTCGCCATCTATATTCCTTATGATTAAATTTATATATTCCAAAAAATCATTATTTATATTTAATAAATCACTAATATTATCAGGACTTAAAATTGTGGAAATGTAATGAGCAATTACTTCCTTTCCGCTAAGGTTATTATCTTGCTTTAATATGTCTATTTGGGATTGATTATAATAATCTTCCAGTTCACCATTGTGTAATACAAAAATGTTATTTTGTTTTAAATAATCAAATATCTTATCGATTTCTTTTCTATCTATATCATTAAAATCAAGATATTTTTTTAATCCTGAATTTCTTCCTTTGATTTGATTTAATAAATTTTTTAAACTATCAGGTAAAAAATCATTTACTTCATTTTTAAAATTATCATAATCTGCAAATATAAATACCTTTTTTCCAAGTTTTTCTAACATTTTTTTATAAATACTAAAGAAACTTTTACCGCCGACTTTTATTAAAGAAACATTATTATAATCTAAAAACAATTCATCTTTATAGATTTCAAACATTTTTTTAATTATATATTTTTCTCCACCTTCAACCAAAATAACTGTATCTGCAAAATACATTTCTGAATTTTCAGTTTTAGTTATAATATTCATTTTTTGAAAATCTTTTTCTGAAAAATCTGTTTCTAATATTTTATGTTTTACACTTTTTCCATTAACCTTTGAAATAAATGTTAATTGTTTTATATCAAAATTTGATATAAATTGTTCTGAGTGGGTTGTTATAATTGTCTGATTATTGTTGCCTATTAAAAATTGATCAATTTTTTTAGATAAAACTCTCCTGGCTTGTGGATGCAAAAATACTTCTGGTTCTTCAACAATTAAACAAGAAGAATATTTATGATATTTTTTACAATATAATTTAAATAATTCTATTATCATTAAACTCTTTATACCAGACCCTTTATCATCAAGTAAACTATAATAGCCATCATCCAATAATATTTTTATACCTTTGTAATAATCTGTTTTAGTATCTTGAATTAATTTAAATTCTAGTTTGTTGTATGGTATTGCATCTCTTACAGATTTTCCTAATTCGTTTGTGAGATTTTTAAAAATTGTATTTGTGACTTCTGTTAAATTTTGGTTTTGTTGTTCGAGAAGAACCTTTTCTTCATTTTTCATACCTTCCCAAACTTTCTTTATTAACTTACCATACCAAGAATAACTGTTTACAACTAATTCATTCTTTAGGTTTCTTTCTGATGGAATAATAGCAGATGTAATAAAAGATGATAATAACTCACTAGCAAAAAACTTTAATTTATAAAAATTACCATCCTTATTTTCAAGTGTTAAAGTATATATTGTATCTTCATTTTTCCTACTTATTAAAGAAATATATATATGTTTTGATGATTCAATTAATTCAATAACTTGTGAACTGGTTTTCCAAGAGCTAGTGAACTGCAGTTCATCTAACTCATCGGGACTATTTAATAAATAATCTTCATCACGTGTTAATAAATATATTCCCGTTTTTTTATTATAATTTTCTAAAAAAGTTTTATCAAAATCACAACATTTAGATAATTCCAATATTATATAAAAATAATCATTATTTTTGAAATAATATTTTTCGTCGAATCTTTTAGGCGGATATTTTTCACCAATCACCAAATTTATAGCCGATATAATATTACTTTTACCAGAATTATTTTGCCCAACTATAATATTTTTACCCTCAACGAATTCTAAAGTCATATTTTCTATACTTTTGTAATTACAAATTTTCACTTTTGTTATTATCATACTATTCCTCCACAAAAAATATCATTCATTATGAATGATATAAAATTCAATATTATTATATCATAGATTTACTAATACTTTATAAACAAACTCACTTTATTGAACTTTATCTAATAACCAATTTAACGATTTATTTGTAAGTTTTGCAATCTCTATTATAAATAGTGTTGAGACAGTAGATTTTCCAGATTCGTATGTACTTATAACAGAGTGCGTTGTATTTAACTTTGAGGCAAGTTTTTCTTGAGTGTAGTTAATAGATTTTCTTGCTTCTTTTATTTTCTTCCCTAACTTAACTCTATCAATTTCAGTTTTCTCAAATTTAATATATTTGTCATTAGATAAGTCTACTAAATAATCAATATTTATATTATATTCATTTGATATTTTGTTTAGATAATATAATGGTATTGTATTTCTATTTATTTCCCACAATGAGTATGCTGTTCTTGTACATCCTAAAACTCTTGATATATCTTCTTGCGTAATTTCCAATTCTTCTCTTATATTTTTAATTTTCTCAGTATTCAAAATCATCACCTAAGAAAATTATTTCATTTTTGCTTTTGATTTCGACATTTTGCTATTTATAACGACAAAAATATGATATAATTATATTAAATGAGGAGGTGTACGATATGCAAATGTGTCCAGAGTGCAATAAAGTATATGATTCAACCGAATATAGTAAATGTCCGTATTGTTCTGGTGAGTTAGAAGATGAAAACAAAGAAGAATATTTTAAAAGATGCCCTAACTGTAATGGAACAATGTATTGGAATGAAATTTGGGAATGTACTAATTGTGGAAATGAAATCACGACTGGTGAAGATGACAATGATGGTATTGTCGAATGTTAATTATAAATTAAATTTTTAAAATGGAGGATAATTATTTATGAAGAAAACAATATTAACTATTTTACTTGGTGTACTTATGATATTTAGTATGACAGGTTGTGGAGGAAAAAATAATTCTAATGGTATTTTAGGTAATAAATCTCTAAAAGCAAGTGATTTATCAATAGAGGATTTTAAGTGGGAGACAGTTTCAGGAAAATGCGATGGTTATGATTGCTATGTTCTTTCATTAACTAACAACTCAAAATATGATATTATAGGTGTAAATTTTTCGTATAAAGTAAAAGATGAAGTAACTGATAGTCAACTAAATGTTTATGAAAAATTTATGAAAGAGCACGATGGATACATTGATGAAAATGACTCACCAAAAAACGTAACATTAATTGGGGAAAAGAATAAATTAGTTCAAAAAGGAGAAGAATTAACTGATTTAAGATTTACAGTTGGATATGAAGATTCTGCTTGGTATGATTATCCAACTGATGAACAGTTTAATTTAATGGAACCAAAAGAATTACAATTAGGAGTAATAAGTGGAAATAAATTATATATTGCATATTATAGTTTCAAAGATAAGACTTGGAAGTTAGATCAAAATACTGCTGATGTTGATACATGGTCAAATACAGACGTTGCTAAAAAAATTAGTAAACCAAACGAAAAACATCACGTAATAATAACAGATGATGAAGATGAATTTAAGATATATTCCTATGGAATAACAAAAGATATATATAAAGAATATACAGAAACATTAAAAGCAAATGGATTTGTTCAAGATGAAGATTATTCATCTCACTTTGAGGGAAAAGACGAAAACGGATATGAGGTTACTGTTTGGTTTGATGATATTGAAGAAAGTTTGAGTATTAGAATAGAAAAAGAATAATTTATAAAAACTTGTTTACTAGATAATAAAATAGTGGTGATTAAAACCACTATTTTTATTCAAGATTAGATTTCAATATCATAATCATCTTTTTCTTTGCCTAAATCATGTTCTTTACTGAATTTATAAGTTTTGTTTAATTCTTTAATTGTGTCATCTTCAATAACGCCATGTTCATATAAATCTCTTGAAAAATCACGATATTTATCTCTATCTTTTCTATTAAATAATCTATTTTTTATAAATTGAATTAGTCTTATAAACTTATTTTTAAAATAGTTAAGTTCTGCAAATAAAGAATTATTTTCTTTTTTTAATTCGTCAATTTCATTATCTTTTAATTTATTTTTTTCAGTAAGACTTTTAACTCGTAATTCCAATGCCTCATTGTTTTCGGTAAGTATTCTTATTTTCTTATTGTTTTCTTTAATATTAGAGTCAACATTGGTAAGAGTTGTTGATAATTTTTGAATATTCTTATATTCTTTATTTGTATTTTCTACTTGGCTGATAAAACTATTAATTTTATCTTTACATTCTTGAGTTATAACATATTTATCTTTCCTGCCAAATGCTGATTTTAAATTATTAACAATATCTTTTGCTTCTTTTGTATCATTATCTAATAGGTCAGATTGTTGTTTGGCTTTATTTAAACTTTTTTGATTTTTTTCAAGTTGTTCCTTCATTTCTAAATAATTGTCCATTTCAGTGATATGATAATCGTGATTTCTACCTTTTTTCTTACCTTTTAAAGTGTTAGTTAGATTATATTCTTTATTAAAAGATTCAATACATAAAGTACGCATTTTATCTTGTAATTTTCTTAAACTTTCTTTTGTAAATACATCTGATTTACCAACTTGTTTTTTCATACCATTTTTATTATTAAATTTTATAGGAACACCTACGATATGCAAGTGTGGACTTGTTTCATCATAATGAATAATTGCACTCGCTATCTTAAAAGTAGGTAATATAATTTCTAAATCTTCAATTTGCTTTTTATAAACATTTGTCATTCTTCTTTTAAACTTATCATCCTTTGTATCCCAATACTTTTTATCTCCAAGTTCAATTATTATTTCACAGGCTAAATCATTTTTCTCATTATTACTTATATGAGTAAAATAATCTTTGATTTTTCTATCATCTCTTACTTGCTTTAGGTTATATTCTTTTTTTGCTTCATCAAATTCTTCCTTATATAATTTTTTTACATCATCAACTAATGAAGAACTGCCTTTAATAATTTCAATGTCATTTTGATTGTTATCATACTTTCTATAATTATGTTTATCTACTTTCGTTAAACCTGCTGAATTTTGTATGGCGTTATTTGATAGAGAAGTAGAACCACTTCTATTAGATTTAGCACTACTTCTTGATGTGTTTCTTTTATTTTTGTCACTACCTAAATGAAAAGAATATGTTAGTTCTATAATAATCACGCTCCTTTATTAAAATATAATTTGGCTTGATTTAGTGTTTCAAAAAATTCTTGACTCATCATAGTTCCCATATTATCAATATAGGTACAAACAATATAATGTAGTTCACAGTTTTCGGCATACACTAAATATAAGTCTTTTTTCTCATCTAATAATTTACACTTTCCATATTTTAAGTTATAAAATTCTTTCTTCATAAATAATCAACTCCTTTGTTTTTTAGAGGTATATTTTGGCTTTGACAAAATATTTAACCCCCTAGGTATTTTGTCATACTAACAAAATAACCTCGTGGGCTAGGGATTCCCTAGAACCCTTTTATGACTTATTCCATAATGTTTTAAAACTTCGTAATAAAACAAAATTACATAAGTCTTATAAAATGTTATCGCCACTTTCATTGCTAAGCAATAAAACGTGCCACGCATTTTATTCTTCTTCGTACAACAACTCTTTCTTTACAGGTTTTACTCCAATTTCAATAGGAACAGGTTCCTTCGTATAAATAACACAATCATTGGATTCATCTGGTATATAATCAAAAGCAGTATTTATATCTTGCATTTGAAACTCATCTTTACCACGAATATAAATAATTCCATATTTGTATTCTTTCATTTTTATATCAGGATCTATTTTTGCATAATCTTCCATAGGGAATACTCTGACTATTGCTCTGTCATCGTGAATGAAATTAAAATAGAATATTCTATCTTCTACATAATAAGTTGCTTCTTCAAAACCGACATCATAATATTGTCTTAATCTCATTATATGTTTACCGATTTCTTTTTCAGGTAAGTAATTACTAAACCTTATTTGACCTACAATATTACCAAAAATAACAGGGGTTTTAACATCAATATAACCAGCATCAAATAATTCATTACAAGGCTTACATATTGATTCTCTAAAATTGATATTATCTACATAAATATAATTGTTAAGAATACCTAATTTAATATCATCAACATATTTCATAATAAGTTCTGATTTTTCTTCTCTTGTATAATCTTTCCAAGTTTTAGTTCTTTCTTTATATTCCTTTTCTAATTTAACTTTATTTATATAATCAATATCTCTTTTTAGTAAAATATCTTGTGGGGTAAAATTAAGAGTTTCACAAGAGGTTGCTTCATCAAGTTCATTTTGTAATTTTTCAAGAGCAGATTCAACTAACTTTCTTTCATCGTTATATTCTTCTAAACTAAATACACCATTAATATAGGCTCTTTTAATTCTTTCTAGTTTGTCTTTTTGTTTATTGATATCTTTCTTTAATTCTTCTTGTGGTTCATCAAATTTTTGTTTAATCATTGGTAAGAAGAACTGATTTACTACTGAATCGTATTCTACAAGTTCATTTACAAAATCATTAAAATATTCTTCAACTAAACTTTCCTTAAAGTTTATCTTACAATCATGACAGTAATAGTAATAATAAATATTACCATTTTTCTTTTGAGTTGCTTTACCACCTAAAATTCTGTTACATTTAGGACACCTTAATTTTTGTAAGAATAGATATGTTAAAGTTCTTTGATAACTTTTAGAATTCTTTTTCTTTTGAACTTGGCATTCTTCCCACATTTCTTTACTAACAATAGGTTCAACAACATTTTCATAATAAGTAGGATGTTTCGTCCTTTTACCATGAACAAAATCGCCTTTGTATATTTCATTTTCTAAAATTGCAACAATAGAAGAATCTCTCCAATTTGTTTTACCCAATACTTGTTCTTTATTAAATAGTGTACTTATCTTTTGATATGACATTCCTTTATGATAAAGTTCAAATATTCTTATGACAACATCTTTTGTCAAATGATCTATAACTAATTTTTTATTTTCATGTTTATAGCCAAGTGGTGCTTGATGTGGTATATGTCCTTGTTTAATAGCACCTGCTAAACCGACCTTAGTTCTTTCACTTGTTCTTTCTATTTCTTGTTGTGATACACTCATTAGTATTCTTGAAACCATTTTACCATTAGCATTAGTAGTATTAATATCATCATTAACACAATCAAGATAAGCGTCGTTTTCTTCAAGAAATCTCATAAGTTCTTCCCAATCAAAAATACTTCTTGTTATTCTATCTTGTTTTAAAGCGATTATAGTGTTTATTTTCTTTGATTTAATATCTTCTTTAAGTCTTTCGAATTCAGGTCTATAATTGCCTGTTTTAGCACTTATACCAGCATCAGTATAATAGTCTTTAATAATAAAGCCTTTGAATTTACAATATGCCTCTAATCTTTCTTTTTGTTCTGGTAAACTAAAACCTTCTCGTGCTTGATCTTCAGTTGATACTCTCATATATAGACCACAAACTTTTTTTACATCATCCAATTATCATCATCTCCTTTACTAAAAAAGAGCGAAGCAGTACAACTAGGCTTATTTGTACTACTTCGCCCATAAATAAATCAGATATAAGTTTTTCTAATCTAATTATAAACTATTTAGGGCAAATTTACTAGTTGGTACGCTTTAAATAATCTTCTAATTCATTGATTTTAATTTTATTACCAAAGTTTTTGATATAAACATCATTAGAATAATTAAAAACAAGAAACATTATATTATTGATAATTACTTTGTGAGGTTCAACATAAGCCAAATTAGATTTATCAATTTTTCTAATACTTCCATTTATAAATGTAGGAGTAGTATTACAAAAATCACAAATAAACTCTAACTTCTTTTTAAGTGATTCATCAATAGGTATTTCTTGCTTGATAATATTAATCATAAACACCATCCTTTCTTTAGGATGATTTCTTTGTAAGACACAAAAAAATCAATCTTTCGATTGATTCTATATATCAAGTTCAAACTAAACAGTTCGAACAGATTCGTCAATGGAGCGGATGATGGGAATCGAACCCACGTAGTCAGCTTGGAAGGCTGAGGTTCTACCATTAAACTACATCCGCAATTAAGTAGACATCTAAAATTATATCATATAGCTTAATAAAGTCAATACATTTTTAAACTTTTTTTATTTTTTTATTTAGGCATTAAAAAAGAGCCAGTATATGGCCCTTTTAATTAATACGCTTAAACAAATCAATCATTTCTTCAGTAGCGCCATCTTTTCCGTTTCTTAAATCATCTACAATCTTAGTTGCAACATAATCTTTCAATACAGTATTGCCAAAACTTCTTAAGGAGTTAATTATAGCTGAAACTTGAATCAAAATATCATCACAATATCTATCATCATTTATCATTTGTTTTATTCCTCTAACTTGACCTTCAATTCTACTTAGTCTAGTTGTTAATTCTTGTTTTCTTTGATTATTACTTGATTTTGTCATATAAATTCCTCCTACTACTTATAGTATATACCTTATATAAGTATCCAGTCAAATTATATAAGCAGAAAATAATTGGTAAATTTTGGCATTTTTTTCACAAAAGATTATAATATTTTCTCAATAAATTTAACAGCTAATTTTAAAATTCTAACAATTCTTTGCATAAACTTCTTCAACCAATTTCCTTTTTTAACAATATTAGTCTCATTATTTGTATTGTCTGTATTATTGGTTTTATCATCTACTATATCATCAGTTTTATTATTATTCTTATCTTCATCTTTATCATCAGGTACAACTTCTGGTGGTAAAGGGTCAACCTCTTTCTTCTTATACCCATTTAATCCATAATCAATCATTATTTGTGGAAAATTTTTATATGAATAATTCAAATCTACTGGTGTCACTCCCCCAATGTTACCAGTACTAGAATATTGCCACATACCATAACTTCCACTAAAAGTATTTCTACTACTCCATTGTGCAACCCATTTGTCATAAACTTTTAACTGATTTAAATCTATCTTATTATTTAACCAGTACAAACTTGCATAAATACCTACGTAATATTTTTTATCTTCTAGCGTTGCACAAAAGGCTTTAATTGCTGCCGTTAAGTTTTCTTTACTTGTATTAGCTTGATAGTAAGTATCTTCAACATCTATATAGATAGGATATTCAAACTGTTTACCCTCAAGATGTTTCAATACAAAAGTTGCTTCATTGATACCTTCCTCTACTGTCGTGGCTCTTGAAAAATAATATGCACCTACCGGTATACCTACCGCTTTAGCATTTCGATAGTATGTTTCAAACATTGGATCAATCGCTTTTGTTTTACTAGCAGCATATCCAGTATATCCCAATCTTAAAATGGCAAACTTAACTCCACTATTTTTTATACTTAACCAATCAATATTACCTTGATAATAACTAACATCTATTCCTAATGTTGCCACATTTCTCCCCCCCTACTATAGGGTATTAAGAAATCATTTTTACTTGTGTGTCTATTAACTATCAAATAAACATTAAATTAATTTTTAATCTTTTCAATCATCTTATTTAGTAAACTAGTAATTAATTCGTCTACAAATTTATTATCTTTTATAATTATCTCATTTCTTATATCATTGATATTAACATTATTCAAATCTAACATATACACTAAATAATCATTAAAGCAATTTATAAAATCATGACTATAATCTTTATGAGTTACTAACATAATTGAATTATTAACAACTTCTATTGCAATTGCCATTTTAGATACTTGATTTAAAAAGTTATCCAAGGTAATCGAACCAGATGGCACTTCATTTTTCCCCGATAAGTTAATTATAGAATTATTATATAATTTGTATTTAGTATTACTATTAATACTGTTAATTAATCCTTTACTCAATTCTGTTACAAAATAACATCCGTAATCATATAAATCATTTTTATTAGTTAAATAAGTCGCATATAGCAATATTTCTTTTAATTGAAAAACGTTATTCTCTATTACTCTTTTCTCTAAGTCAGACACTCTAAATATATTAACAGTAGTATCTTTACTATACATTAATTGAGAATTTAATTTAGAATCACCTATACTTATAATATTAGCATACTTATTAAATCCACCATCTACGTTTAAAGTATATATTGTACTTGGTTCATCTTTAATATAAAAACCAATATTAATAACGTGTTTACGTATTATCTTATGAACTTGTCTTTTCCATACTTCTAAATCTAATGAATCTTCTTGTTTAGGTAATTCTATTCTGTTATAAAACATACTAACATTATTATCATACACTAATCCAATTTCTAAAACTTTTTTAAAAACCAAATCTGTTAATTTAACCAATCTATGATATATACCAATAGAAATTTTTAATGAATCAATATCATTAAAATATTTGAAATAAGCATCAAAATTATCATTTAGATTTAAATCATCAATACGTTTTATGAAATAATTATTATTATCCAAGTTTTCACTTAATTCACGGTTATCATAATACATATATTTATTAAATACATCAGTTTCTAATTCAGACTGTGAATTATATGAATATATTCCCCTAAAATCCCTTAATGCATGTTCAAAATAATACCACTTATTGTCTACTTCATAAGTAATAAACATATGTGTCAAAGCAAGGTTATCATATCTACCCATTAAATATTTTTGATAATTAATTCCTAATAGTTTTAAAAATTCACCAACCAAAAAGCTTGACTCATAACAATTAGATATTTGGTCATTTAATATTTCTTCTACATTTCTATGTTTCCATAATTTTTTTTGAGCATAATTATTAACTTCATAAATAATAGTTTGATATTCAGAAGAACTGCTGATTTCACTTGGATTATTTCGATATTGTTGTAGAACTTTATTAAGAATTTTTGCATCAAAATCAAGATTTTTATACATTTTAATAATAAGTTTAAAAACATTTTCATCATTATAATTGTAAATTTTATTATATTTAGCTGGACCATTAACTAATCCAAATGGTAACTTATGTTTTTTATTATTTATTAAGACAACTCCACCATATTCAAAATTATCATTCATGTATTTATATAAATCATTTAGAGTATATATCCCCTTTTTAGCAAAAGGATTAGTATAATTGTGTTCCTTATTATAGCTATCAACTTTTCTTTGTTTATCCAATTCTTCTTTTTGCAATATTACATATTTTTCTAGAATTGCTTCTTTACTTGGGTATTCTTTTCTTGAAATAAAATAATTTAAAATATTATATATTTTAGTATGCGGTAAATCATAATTATCATTTATTTCAAGCACTACATTTTTTAAATCCTGATACATACAAGCATCACCCCTATTATCTATACATATAATATCATTTATGTTAAAAAAATTCTAGTTACTATTAACAAAATAATTTGATACAAATCATCTTTTGTGTTATAAAGTAACATTTTATTTAACTAATAACTATAATAACTAATAAAAAATTTGTCAAAAAAAGGAAAGTTATATATATAAAACGCTTTCCTTTTTAACATTTTTAATATTGTTTTCAGCATATTTTTCTAAACATACTGCCTTATGTAATTTTAAACTTTTAGGTACATCAATAATTCTTTGATTAGATGAACCTCTAAATTTAACATCTGCACTTTTCTTTTCTAAAATAAACTTGCCATCTACTAATACATCTAATTCTTTTAATAATGCCAGCATTTTAGGATTTACTTTTGCTATATCTAATAATTGTTCAAAAGTATATCCTGTATAACACCAAACATTTAACCCTATATGATGACAGAATTTAGCAATATCCAATGACGCATCAACTTGAAACATAGGATCACCACCAGATAAAGTAACACCATCTACTAATTTTAATTTAGAAATTTCTTCTTTTAAATCCTCAGTATCAGCAAGAAATCCGCCGTTAAAATCATGAGTTATAGGGTTATGACAACCTTTACAATTATGACTGCACCCCTGTAACCATACTACTACTCTAATTCCCTCACCATCGACAATACTGTCTGGCTGAATATTACCAGCCAATCTAACTTTCATTTCAAAAACTAGTTGCTATAAGAAGAAATACCAGTAGTATCATGTTTAACACGATCATGTTCTTCAGCACGTTTACCATTATTGAATCTATCAACAGTACCAACTAAATATCCAGTGATTCTTCTAATTCTTTCGAATCCTACTCCTTCTCCGACTTGTTTACCTGTTTCCTTTTTTACTTCTACTTTTTCCATTTTTTACCTCTCCTTTCTATTTACAATCGCAATTTAAACTTGTGATTTTTTCCATACTTACTGATTCGCCTTCACGACGTCCGCATTTAGGACATACATCATGGATAATTCCTACATATCCACAAACTGGGTCTCTATCTACAGGATGGTTAATTGCACCATAACCAATGCCTTCTTCTTTCATAACACGAATAATACTTTCGAATGCATCAACATTTTCAGTAGGGTCACCATCTAACTCAATATAAGAGATATGTCCTGCATTAGTTAATGCATGATAAGGTGCTTCCAAATGTAATTTTTTAACAATTGTTATATTGTAATAAACTGGAACATGGAATGAGTTTGTATAGTAATCTCTATCTGTAACACCTTTAATTTTTCCATAAATAGCTTTATCTATATTAGTAAATCTTCCAGACAATCCCTCAGCTGGTGTAGCTAAACATGTGAAATTCAAATTATATTTTTCACTGTATTCATCACATTTATTTCTAATAAATCCAATTATTTTTAATCCTAACTCTTGTGCTTCTTCACTTTCACCATGATGTTTACCAATTAAAGCTTTCAAACACTCTGCAAGGCCGATGAAACCAATACTTAATGTACCATGTTTTAATACTCTTCTTAACTTATCACCTGGTTTTAACTTTTCAGAATCTAACCATACACCTTGTCCTAGTAAGAATGGGAAATTATAAACATGTTTACTACATTGAATTTCGAATCTTTCTAATAACTGGTCTTTAACTAACTCAACTAATTCCCCTAATTCTTCAAAGAATCCGTCTATATCTGCTTCTTCACGTCCTGATACAATACCATGCTTAATACCTAATCTTGGTAAGTTAATAGATGTAAATGATAAGTTACCTCTTCCTGGTGTAATTGCTTTATCAGGGTCTACTACATTTCCTAAAACCCTTGTTCTACAACCCATATATCCAACTTCTGTAGTGAAGTCTCCTTCTTTATAGTATTGTAAATTATATGGAGCATCTATAAATGAAAAGTTAGGGAATAATCTTTTGGCAGAAACCTTACAAGCTAATTTAAATAAATCATAGTTTGGGTCTCCTACATTATAGTTAACTCCTTCTTTAACTTTAAAAATTGATATAGGGAATATTGGAGTTTCACTATGTCCTAATCCTGCATCTACAGATAATAAGTAATTTTTTATAACCATTCTACCTTCAAGTGAAGTATCTGTACCAAAGTTAATTGATGAAAATGGTACTTGTGCTCCTGCTCTTGAATGCATTGTATTTAAATTATGAACAAAAGCTTCCATTGCTTGATATGTAATACGATCAGTTTTTCTAACTGCCTTTTCATATGCTAAAGCAAATAATCTTTTTAATTCTGATGATTCTTTCATAAATCTATCAAATATGCTTAAATCAACTTCAATACTATCTAGTTTATCAATTTCTTTTACTACTGAATTAAAATTAATAAATAAACCAAACTCAGAATAATCAAGTAAATCTGATAGGGTTTGTTTAAATTGTTTTTTAAATGTTTTTAAAACTCCAGGTGCTAAATAATAATCAAATGCTGGAATACTTTGTCCACCATGTTGGTCATTTTGGTTTGATTGAATAGCAATTGCTGCTAATGCAGAGTAAGACATAATATCATTAGGTTCTCTTAAATGTCCATGCCCTGTAGAAAAACCATTTTTAAATAATTTATCTAAGTCAATTTGCATACAAGTAGTAGTTCCCATAGGTAAGAAATCCATATCATGAATATGAATATCACCATCATCATGAGCGTCAGCATACTTTTTCTTCATTAAATAAGCTTTTGCAAATTCTTTTGATACAGTAGAACCATATTGTAACATCGTCCCCATAGCTGTATCACCATCAACATTAGCATTTTCTCTTTTTGTATCATCTTCATGAGCAGATTTTAATCCTAGTCCTTCTAGTGTTTTTAAAAATTTATGTTTTTTCTTGTCATCAAAGAACATTTCACGAGATTGATTTCTTTTTTCACGATAATCAGAAAAAGATTTATATACATCAACATAACCTTTTTTCTGTAATTCGTCTTCAATTATATCTTGAATATCTTCAATTTTAATTTTTTCTTCGTCTTTGTATTCTTTTTCAATACGTTTAATAACAGATTGATAAACTTTTTGCATATCTTTTTCTGTATATTCTTTGCCTTCACTTAATTCTGCATATTCAGATTTGTCTAAATTATCAAATCCTTTTTTAATTGCTAGTGCTATTTTAGCACCATTAAAGTCTACTTTTTTTCCGTTTCTTTTAATTACTTTTAAGTTTTCTAAAACCTCTTCATTTACAGCCATTTTAACTCCTCCAATATTTCCTCTCTCTATACTTTAAATTTTAATACTTCTAACACTAAAGTCAATACATTTTTAATCGTTTTTACAATACATTTGTTCTATATCTTTTCAAAATCCTTATAATATAAGGTTTTTATTAAAAAATTAATTTTTTCAAAATGTGTAAAGTTCAAAAAAATCATTTTTTTAATCTTTTATAAAAGTCAATTAAATATTGAAAGCGCAATTTTTTCCTTTATTTTACAAGGAATACGTGATTAATTCAAATAAATTAATTTTGATTTTTTTCTTCAAAAAATCGTTTTTTGCAAATTTTGATTTTTTGATTTTTACGTTTTTTAAACTTTTTTATTTTTTCTATTTCCTTTTAAATCAATAGTTTTCAACTATTCTAGTGCATAAAAAAGGTAGTGTAAAAGCACTACTTTTATTTACTAATTTTAACACTTAAAAATAGACATAATTTGTCGAACACTTATCTATTTAGTATCATCGTCTTTTATATTATTTTCTTCCAAATAAGAAAGTATTTTTCGTTGATTTTTTAAAATTGTATTCATGTGATCATGAAGTTGTTCCAATATAAGTTCACTCTTTAAATCTATATGATAATCATTTTTATTTCTTATACTATCTTTTTTAGCTTGTCTATTTTGACTCATCATAATAATAGGTGCTTGTAAAGACGCAATGCAAGATAAAACCAAATTTAATAATATAAAAGGATATGGGTCAATTGCATTTACTAACATTACAGTATTTAACACAATCCAAAGCACTAGAAAGAAGCAAAATAAAATTATAAACGTCCAACTACCTGCTACTTCTGAAATTTTATCAGCTGCTTTATCTCCAAAAGTCATATTTGCATCACTTTCTTTATCAACATCAATAGTTATTGGATTATTTAAAAGCATATCAAGAATTTCTTCTTCATCTTTCTCACCTATTTCTTGATTCAATAACATTTTAACTATTTCTCTTTTCTTTTTTTCCATTTCTGCTCACCTCTATAAAATATAATTTCTAACTACACCATTGGGATATCTCCAGTTTTTAATCTCGTCAATACCTGGATAACCATATGTACATACTTCTAATGCTTTCATAATACCAGCATGAGTAACAATTAATATAGTTTCATTAGGGTATTTAAGTTTTAACTCTTCTAAAAATAAATTAACTCTTTTTACAACCTCACTAAATGTTTCTGCACCACCAACGGTATAATTAACATCTAAACTATACCAGTTATCAAGATTTATACTTGTAACTTTTTTATTAGTAAAAACGCCAGCATCTCGCTCAGATATTCGCTCATCATAACTAATTGGTAATTTCCCATTTACAATGATATCTGCAGTATGTTTAGCTCTTAAAAGAGGAGATGATATAACTCTATCAAATGTTACATCCTTAAGATGTAAAGAAGCTCCTTGCGCATCTTTTATTCCCTTCTCATTGATATCTATATCATTTCTACCATTTATTAATCCGTTAACATTATTAAAAGTACTTCCATGTCTTACAACATACAAATGCATATCATCACTACTCTTTCTATTCTCAATCTTATTATAACACTTTTAAATACAAAAGAAAAAGAGTATTGCTACTCTTTTATGACTTTATTCAATTTCGATTTTTTTCTTAGTATCTACTACTTCTTTTTTAGGAACAGTAAGTTTTAACATACCATTATTAAATTCTGCTTTAATATTATCTGTTTCAAGGTCACCTAAATAGAAAGACCTTTCATATTTACCATAACTTCTTTCCCTACGAATGTAGTTCTTTTCTTCATCCTTTTCTTCGTTTTGCTTTTCAGCAGTGATAGTTAGATATCCATTATCAACATTGATACTAATATCCTTCTTATCAAATCCAGGAACATCCATTTCAATGTGATAATCGCCACCTTTTTC
The DNA here is from genome assembly GCA_934155645.1 of uncultured Bacilli bacterium. Taxonomy (GTDB): domain Bacteria; phylum Bacillota_I; class Bacilli_A; order RF39; family UBA660; genus RGIG3091. The sequence continues at coordinate 220,478 of CAKPHC010000001.1, forward strand.
ATAAATATCGCATTTCATAGCATTTTTCTCATTATTAGAATTTGCTAAGAAATCATCGAAAAAATCATCTAAATAATATTTCTTTGGGATTATATTCATATCCACCCTTCCTTTCATAATTACGTTATACTACTATCATTAGCACTTGTCAATACAGTTTGCTAATTTTCATAAAACTTTCACATTTATATTATGAAAAAAAGTAGAACCTTTTATACAAAACAATTCTACTTTTCTATTAATTTAATAAATTCATTAGGTACATCGGTTTCAAAAGTCATTAATTTATCACTACCAGGTAAAGTTAAAGACAATTTATATGCATGTAAATACATACGTCTAAATCCATCTTTTAAACCATATTTACTATCACCAACAATTGGATGATTCATATCCTTCATATGTACTCTTATCTGATTCTTTCTACCCGTTCTTAGGCTTATATCTAGTAATGAATAATTATTATTTCTAGCAACTACTCTATACCTTGTAATTGCCTTTTTACCATCCTTAGGATTATTACTTGAAACAGTTAAAAGAGTCTTAGTTTCTCTTAAATACGAAACAATTTCATCTTTATCTTTTACAACGTTACCATGAACTATAGCAACATAATTACGGTCTTTTACCAAATTATCCCAATTATCTTGTAAATTCATCTTTAATTTTTCACTTTTAGCAAATAACACCAATCCAGAAGTATCTCTATCTAATCTATGTACAATAAAAATTTTATTATTTTTGTTTTTCTTTTTTATATACATGTATACTTTATGAAACAAAGTCTTTTCCTTTTCTTTATCAGTCGCGATAGTTAGTAATCCTGAAGGTTTATTAACAACTATTATATCTTTGTCCTCATATATAATATCTAATCTTTCACTTTTCTTCATATTAATCGTTCTTCTTTCTTTTTATAACCTGCACCTTAGAAAAGGCATTGACTAATCTTCTAGTTAAAACAGATTCTTTTGATAACTTTTCTCTTACTCTTCTTGTTATTTCTTCTGTACTATCTTTCTTTATTGAGAAAGCAACATTTTTAAAATTAATTATTATCTTAAAGGAAATAAAACAATCTATCATAAATAAAATGAATAAAATAATAGAAATAATCATTGCTATATTAGCAGGTATCTTTTCTAAAATTCCTATTAATCCTGGATTTAATACATACATTGCAAAGCAACCTAGCAGTCCAAAAGGAACCATTGTTTCTAAACATATTCTTCCGTTTATATTAAACTTTTTATCACTATAATCCCACCATCTTGCTTTAAATAATTTTTCCATAATATAACTAGTCATATATTCTAGTATTGAAAATATTAAAATGGACATCATAAAAAGAGCAATTGGGTCACTCAAATATTTTCTAAGAAGCAAATAACAAGAAATACCACCAAATCCATAAATTGGACAATAAGGTCCCATTAAAAAGCCACGGTTAACAAACCTTTTTTCTATAATTGAAACATTTATAACTTCGATTGTCCATCCAATAAACGAATAAATCAAAAACAATAAAAAATATAAATAAATATTCATAAAAACCTCCATCTAACCAATTATACCATAGCTAATATTAAATATGTAATCTTCTTTCTAATTCGCTTTTCATCTGATGATGATTAAAAACAGCTAAAATTAAAATTGAGAAAACGCTAAAAATAATGCACAATATTGAAGGCCACTCAACTTTTAATATTTTTTTAAAAATAAAGTAAATAGGAATTAATCCTACTAAAGAATTAATATATATATAAATTACGTAATCTTTAAAAATATCTTTCATAAATATTCTTAATATAAATAAAGTTGTTACATAACTAATACATAAGAATGGCAAAACATAAGTTATACTCCAAAGATGCCAACCAGTAAAATAATCCCACAATATAGAAACTAATAAAAGAATCATAACCTCAGCAAAAAGTAATCTCATAAAATGATGACGTCTTTTTATTCCAATAATAAATGTTAACCAAAAAGAAAATATTCCAGCAATGACAAATAATGACCAATTAATTTTTCCACTAACTTTATAATTGATAATAGTACATACCACACAACCGAAAAGAGACAAAAATAATAACAATTTAAAAAACAATCCATGCTTAACATACATATTAGGTATAACAGGAAAGACACTAGTATCTATTATTACATCATCAATATCATTTCCACACAAAGGACATTTAGAAGAACTTGAATTAATATCTACATTACATTTATAACATCTCTTCATAATCACTATCCTCCACTTCATTAGTATTTATAACAACTTGAACATTATTTTTACTTAGTTCAGTAAAGAAATTCTTTTGAATCTCAGGACTAGTAAAATGCGAAGTAAAAGATAAAGTCATATTGTCTAAATAAGAACACATACATATTTGAGTACAATCAGTACTAGCAAAAACATCAAATAATTTTATATAATCTATTAGTTCTTCTGGCATTTCAACAATTCCAATATTAGATAATGCAATAGTCTGTTCACGTCTAGAACGCTTATAAAAGTACTTTAAAACAATATCTTTTATAAAAATAGGTACTAGTCTTAATATAAATATATTTTCTAAAACCGCCATTGAATTCATTTGATTATCCAAATTTTCTTTTGTTAATTTATCTTTAAACTGTGAACTGATTTCATTTATTATACTTTCCAAGTCATCATTATCATCATTAAATTTATATTGAACTGTAATTGTATTAAAAAAGTTTCTTGCCGTATTTGATTTAAAATATTTACGCAAATTAACTGGTATAGTTACTACTACTGGTTTTCTTTTATCTTTTCTACTCATTGTATTACCAATACTTTTAATTAAAATACTCGTTAAATAAACAGTAACAGTAGTATTATTATCTTTAGCTAATTTAATAATCTCTTTAGTTGGAACTATCCCTTCAATAACTTTAAGTCGATACTCTGGATAAAGTCTTCCTTTTAAAAGATACGCTTTAGTCTTTTTCCCAAATTCAAGCCTTTTAGCTTTTTTATAATACTTTTCAAAACTATCAGTTTCTTTTTCATAAATTGAACTTGTATCAATTGTAATTCTCTTTTTTATATTGTGTTTATCAATTAAATAATTTGCTACTAACGTTTTTAAAAAACATATGGCACCAGTCCCATCAGTTAAAGCATGGTAAACCTCTAAATTAATTCTTTTCTTATAATAAGAAACTCTAAATAATAAAGATTTATCTACTTTATCACATATATAATTAGATTCTTTTACAACTTTAGGAACAACTGAAGAAGTTTCTAAGTAATACCAAAATAATCCTTTTCTTAGACTTGATAAAAACATTGGAAATTCTTCTAAAGTTTTATCTAAGGCCTTTTGTAACTTTAAAGGGTCAATATCTTCATATAGTTCACAAGCAAATCTAAAAACTTTAGGGTCATTATTATCAGAAGTCGGTGGAAAAATCTTACCAGCATTATCTAATTTGTACCATTTCTTTATATTTTTATTCATCTTTATCATCACCTAAAAATTGAATTATTCTTTTATACGCTTCCATTTTATGTTTCTTACCTATTGGTTGTGATAAAAATCCATGAATAGCGTCTTCAAAATTGTAATAAACAACATAATTAAAATATAGTTTTAATCTTCTCGCATACTTCTTTCCTTCATCACGTAATGGGTCATGATTAGAAGTTATTAATAAAGTTCTAGGTTGAAAAAACAAGGTTCTCGCTTTTAAAGGCGCTACATAAGGATTATTTAAATCTTTAGGATTAGTTACATATAAATTCATATATTCTTGTAGTTGTTTCTGGGTCAACAAGTAATCTTTACCATTTTCAATAACTGATTTGTACTTAGTTTTATTTGAATAATCAGTTTGTAAAGCCGGATATAAAAGAATTTGATTTTCTATTTTAAAATCTTTAGTATCCCTTGCTTTTAATGAAATTGCTGCTACTAAATTGGCACCTGCCGAATCACCCATTAAACAAACATCTTTATAACTCAAATTCAATGAACCAAGATTCTTCATAATTAACTTTGTTGCTTCATAACAGTCATTAAAACCAGCTGGATAAGGATATTCTGGTGCTAGCCTATAATCAATAGCAACTACCATCCTATTAGTTCGATGTGACAATTCAATACAAGTATTAGTATAAGAGTCAACCGAACCAGTAACCCAACCGCCACCATGAATAAAAATAATTAATTTAGAGTTTTCTTTACCAGTACATGATTTAAAAACTCTGGCTTTAATTTTTCTATCCTCTAGGTCAAATATTATATCTTCATAGTCTTTTTTATTAATAAAAGAAGGATTTATAATTTTTTGTAATATCCTAAAAAGTTTATAATTTTTTTTTATACTTATATCCGTCTTTGATATACCTTTTATAACTTCCGATGTTATTTTTTCCATTTACTTTACTCCTTTGCCAATAGATTTATAGTTTTGAGATAAAGAATAGATTTCTCCTAACAAGTCATTATTACAAACCATTTCATTATCGACTTTAAAATGTAAAGAAGAATCCATCTCTAATGGGAAACTATCTATTTCTATATTGGAAAAGTGATGTCCCATTCTTCTAAAACTTCTTATAAATTTATCAGTAATATTTCTTTGTACAGAATCATGTGTCTTAATTTTCTCAAGTCGCCTTTGAACAATTGGATTATTTAAATCTCCATTATATTTTTCTTTCAACAATTGATGTGATATTTCAACGGCGTTCCAACGATTTACCAAGAAATAAGGTGCAACAAATTCCTCTACATTACTATAAGTAGATATTAAAGGTATAGTTACTGCTAAACTAATTAAATCCCAAGGACCAACCGAATATAAGTTTTCTGGATTATTAATAGGGTCTCTAGAAGTTGAACTTTCATCAAAGCCTTGTCCAACCTTACGCATTTTTCTTTCTATTGTTTTATCTTTATCACCTTTATCCATGTTTTGTATAGCATACACATAAGCTTTACCATTACTTATTCCGAACCTTACATCTGGTAATGTATATTTCTTATTATTTTCACCAATTAATTCTATATGAAAGGCATATGGTGTCTCTTCAACAACACTTTGTTTTTCTAAAGTTACCAAAATATTAGATTTTAAAATATTTGAATATCCAATATCTTTAGTTTCTAAAAAATCTGATAAAGATGTATCAGTGATAAAATTAGAATAACGTTCAAATAGTTTATTTAAATCATTAAAGTCCCCCGGCAAGGCATTTACCAAGCAAGAAGTTAAAATATATTTTTGAGCATTAGAAGAATCAAGAACTCTTTCATCTTGTGAATAAAAATCTCTAGCTAAGTTGGCATAATTAGTCATACTTTCATTTAATTGTTCTTTATTTTTAATAATTAATGTAGGTGCCATCACATTATAATAGTATTTAGCAGTAGTTAAATCTTTTAATTTGCCTTGTTCTAGTATCTTAGTATCAAAACAAATAGGAATTAGAAAACCACAATCTATTTTTCCTAAGGCTGCTTCTTTTATAATTTCATCGTAAAAAACGTCCATGTTATTCACCTCTACTTGTGCGTAATAATATTATATCAAATTATTTATTAGTCTCACTATAATAATGTATTTCTGCTAATTGTTTACTAACTTCTTCAAGTTCAAAGTCTTCTTCTTCATTTAAAACTTCTTCAATATCAAATAAAAGTGAAGAAATATTACTATACTTTTTATAATTAATTCCATTTCTTGTTAATATTTCTACCTGTCTATCACTAAGCAAAATATTATTTTCTCTTCGTTTTAAAAAATCTTGCTCCACCTTTGTATATTTCAAAGCATCATCGACACTTATATCTACTCCATTAACTTTCATAATACCCTCCAAAAATATTATAATTTAATTATTTCTATTTTTCTATAATTATCCGCAATTAATTCTCTTACAAAAGTTGATTTATCCTTTAAAGGCGTTAATAAGTACACTTTATTTTTAGTCCTTGTTAAAGCTACATAGAAAAGTCTACGTTCTTCACCATATAAATAATTATCATAATTCTTACTAACAAATCTTAGTACTCTATCATCTTTTATTTTATTAGGAAAACCTAACATATCATCTATTAAATTAATTATTATTACATTTTCTTCTTCTAATCCCTTAGACTTATGTGCAGTCATATACTTAAGTTTAATATTACTGTTATCCAAAACAATTAATTCATCATTTTTAATCTCAATACTAGAACTTATTACTAGATTAATATCTTTATTATTACGCCCTATAACTAGTATTGGACTTTTAGTTTTTGAATATATTTTCCTAACTAACGTTAAAAATGCTTTCTTAATATTTTTATAATATACGATTGATACTGGCTTTAATAAATGTTTTGATGATTTTAATTTTTTCCTTATTTGATATTTATTCTTTAAAACAAATCTACTGGCTATATCAACTAATTCTTGACTATTTCGATAAGTATTTTCAATTTTTAAAATTTTGGCATCATTAAAATATTCTTGGAAATTTAAAAATAAAGATACATCACACCCAGTAAATCGATAAATTGATTGAAAGTCATCACCTACTACCATTAAATTAGCAGATGTGACATCTAATATTGATTTAATTAAATCAAACCTTATAAAAGAAGTGTCTTGATATTCATCAATAATTACATATTTGTATTTATTAACATTGGCCCCTTCTTTTACATACTTAGTCGCATTAATAATCATGTCATCAAAATCTATTTCTTTATTCTCATTTAAATGATTTTGATATAATAAGTAAATATTTAATGCTAGTAGTAAAAATATCTTTTCTTGCTTATATTTAAAATTAAACCATCTTCTTATACTTGTTAAAAAAGTAGAAAAATCACTTATATCATAATTATTACACTTAAAAAGATGAATAAAAGTTAATAAAAGAATCTCTAATTTTTCTATTTTCAAAGTATTATTTCTGATAAAGTTAGCGTATTTTTTTATTATATTTTTATAACTTTTGACTTTAAAATATTGTAATATTTCATGCATTAATTTCTCATTTTGTAATACCGTCTCATAAAAAAATAAATGGATTATATTATTTAAAGTATCATTAGAAGTTATTTCATAATCATTAAACTTATTTTTTAATATTTCTAAAGATAATTTATGAAAAGTATAAACAGGTATATCTATTTTTAATTCCTTTTCTATTTTCTTTTTAAGACTAATTGAAGATGATTTTGTAAAAGATATACACAGTATTTCACTAGGTAATACATGCTTATATTTAGTTAAATAATAAATTTTACCTAAAATAGTAAACGTTTTGCCACTACCCGCACCTGCTACTACCAGTAAATACTTACTTTCATCTAATACAATGTGCTGCTGTTGTTCATCTAAATAATAACCACATATCTTATCTTTCATCTGTATCACCAATTGTATTATTAGTAGAATTTAAAAAAAAATCAAATTATCAAAATCTGATTTTATAGGTTAAAAAGAATTCAATTTATTAAATAAAAAATAACTAAACATAATTTAGTTAGTACTTCTATTATTTTTTTATTTTAACAAGCGCAACGCCTCTTTTTTCTTCTTCTTTTTGCACTTTAGGTATCAATACATCTAAATTATTATATGTATATCCTACTATTTCATCTTCTAACGTAAGCATATCAGCACGTTCTTTTACATTACTAATCCAATTAGCTAAATAAGTAAGTTCCTCATTAGTACACTTATCTAAATTTATACTTTTAACGTTATCAACTAAATAGTTTCTTATATTAGAATTATATAAATCTACAAGTTGCATATTCTCCCCTCCTTTTTTGAGTGCTTTACCATCATAATGTAATTATATGAAAAAGTCAATAAAAAGTTTCCGACAAATTTGTGGTATAATTATATTAAAGGAGAGTGAAGTTATGGAATACATCTGTTATGCTAATCAAGAATACCCAAAAGAACAATTTAAGAAATTTTTTAAATCTAAGCAAACAAAAAACACAATTTATAGTTATTTAGAAGTTTTACAAAATAATGGAATAAACAACCTAGACGTATTATATGACTTAGAAGAAAGAGGTTGTACTTATGCTTACGCCGCTAATGCTTTAGTAACTAAGCTTATAACGAATTCTGACAAGAATTTAAATAGTTCTACTATTAAAGAAGTCTTTGGTTTCCCATTAAGTACAGATGATAATACATTAGACTGTAATATATTAATGCTTGATATGTTCGCATTCTTATATGATAAAGTTAAACTAACTGTCCATAAATACGAAAACTATCATTATAAAAATGCTATCGAAGCTGTAAAAGATTTATTTGGTAAAGAACCAGCAAGTGAAGAAGAAGCAATACTGGAATTATTAAATAATAATATTAGACCAGACGGAATCGATTCAGAGACAAAAGAAAATAAATATAAAAAAATGATACCTGACAACCAAGTTATATATGGTTCATATCCAGAAATAGCAAAATCTTTATTAAACATTGAAGATAATGATATGAATAAAGAAAAATTAACAAAACTATTATCAGAAAAAGGCATTATCTTTGAAGAACACGATAAGTATCCCGAATCAAAACTCTCAGGACTAACAGAAGCTAACATTAACACATGGATTAATTACTATCTTTTAAGAAAGAACATTAGTCTTGAATTTAAAAGTGAACTTCTTCCAAAAGACAATAACAATTACGATGAATTTCAAAACAATTTAAAAACTCTTTTAAGTGAAGGATACATCTTAGGTATAGCATCATCACCAAATAGTGATGCCTTCATAATATCTAATAAAGAAAAAGAAAGAGTATCAAGTAAAGAAGCCGGTCACAAAATGTTGATTACAGGGTTTGATGAAAACAATAATTTACTAGTATCCTCTTGGGGAAAAGATTTCACTATTGCAAAAGAACACTATAAAGACTTTACTTATACAAAAGTCAAAATTAAAACACCAGAAATTATTAAGTCTAACGACAAAGAAAATAATTTTAAGTATTAAGGAGGTTCAATGACTATAGGAAATTATGATAATATTGCAAAAGCCTTAAACGAAATCAGTCAAAATGAATTAATATTAGTAGCAGGTCATAAAAATAGTGATATAGATTCTATTGCAAGTTCTTTAGCATTAACTAGATATTTAAATAAATTTGGGAAAAAAGCAATATGCTTGGTAGAAGAAAAGCATCTAAACCTACTTAATTGGTTTAACAATCATAAATATATCGAAACAACCATTGACAATATAAAGGAACCATATAATTTCATATTAGTAGATGCAAACGAAAAATCCAGATTAGGGATTTTCGAAGAGTTATTTAATAAAGCAAAAATCACTATTCAAATAGACCATCATGAGAATAACGAAGGAATTGCTAATTATATTTTAGTTGATACCAATATTAGTTCTACTTCTGAAATGGTATACAATATTTTAAAATTATTAGAATTGGATATCGATTCTAATATTGCTAGTTTAATATATGCAGGAATCTTAAATGACACTTGCTGTTTCACTAGAAGAATAACTGATAAAACATTTAATATAACTTCTAACTTATTAAAATATAATATCGATTATGAAGATATAACTAAAAAAACTTATTTAAACAAATCACTAAATGAAATAAAAATCATAGGAAAAGTAATAAATGAATTAACAATAGATAATGATACAGCTTACGTAATTATCGATAAAAACAAAGATACTTATAAAGACGTTGATTACAATACATTTTCTAAAAAAATCTTAACTACGTTAAACAACATAAATGATATCAATATTGTAGTGGGAATATTAATTGATAATGAAAAAATAGAAATAATTATGAGAAGTCATACTATAGAAGTTGAATCTATATTAAAAAGTTTAGGTGGCGGTGGTCACAAATACGCAGCAGGAGCCACTGTATATAACAAAAACCTCAGCGAAGTTATTAACACTATAAAAGATAAAATAAATAGTTTAAAAGGTACCCTTAAGTAAGAGTACCTTTTTTATACAAAATAAAAAGTCTTAATAATAAGACTCTTATCATAAAATGGGGCGAATAGTGGGGATCGAACCCACGCATACCAGAGCCACAATCTGGCGTGTTAACCACTTCACCATATTCGCCATCTCTAATTGACTATTATATTTTAACAATAAACAATATAATATGCAAGCATTTTTTTCTTAAATATTTTGACATAACAAAAAGCTTATAACTTACATTATAAACTTTTAGAAACTTATTTCAATCCAATTGACTTATAGTATTCATACAATTCTTTAAATCTATTAAAATGAACTACTTCTCTTTGTCTTAACCACAATAATGGTCCAATAACATTAGGGTCATCTGTCATAGTTATTAAGTTTTCGTATACAGCCCTTGCTTTTTGCTCAGCAGCCATATCTTCATATAAATCCGCTATTGGGTCACCCGTTGCTGCAAAGTAAGTTACAGTAAATGGATTTCCATTAGCATCAGTTGGATATAAAGCGTCACGGTGTCCAGCATAATTAGCTCCTAGTCCTACTGCCTTTAACTCATCTACAGTAGCATTTTTAGTTAATTGATATATCATAGTACATATCATTTCAATATGTGCTAGTTCCTCTGTCCCAATATCAGATAGTAAAGCTTTACCTCTTTCATCTGGCATTGTATACCTTTGATTTAAATATCTAAGAGCAGCAGCCATTTCACCATTAGCTCCACCATATTGTTCAACTAAATACTTTGCCATTTGCAAATCTTTTCTATTAATATTAATAGGATATTGCAATCTTTTTTCATATTTCCACATTAGTTATTACCTCCGTCCCATGGCCATTTATCGTTAGTCCAACTAAAAGGACTAGTAGTCATATATGGATTATTAACTTGAAGTGGCCCATATTTAGATTGATAATTATTTAATAATTGTGAATATATTTTTTGATATTCATTAAATTTATTAATCATATTCATATCATTTGGATAATTATCTAAATATAGATTTAATTCATGCATAGCAAACTGTATTTGATCTATATTTAACAGCGCCTCTTCTTGTTCGCTTTTAGGAACCAATCTCATAGGGGTGTAATTTTTATATGGGTCATACAAATTGTTAAATAAATTACCTTTTACAAAGCCTTCATATGGTCCATATAAATTATTATTCATAGATTGATTTACATTATTATAGGAATTGTCTTGGGGTAACATTTCATTAAAATCATTTGTGCCATTTAAAAATGCTTGATAGTCAAAATTATTCATTATTTTCCTCCTCAATTTAATCTATGTAATAATGCCTAATGCGTATGGGATTTTGACTATAAAAAAATAGTCCGAAGACTATTTAAATATTTATTTTAATTTAACTAATACATATATGCTTTCAACAAGGTCGCACACTTCAGTAACCAATAATAAAATTCCAGATAATAATGTGATTGCAATTATAGTACTAAATGGATTAATAATTATTATTATTCCTAAAATAATTGTTAAAATTGATGCTGCTACTAACCAAGCCCAACCACTATCTGGTATAGTACTTAGATTAATTGCTAATTGTAGTTTTATTATATTTTTAGCAATAATCCATATACCTAAAACTACAGGAAATACATTAATAAGTTCTTGCCTATAAACTAAAGTAAGAGTACCAGCTAGAATTGTCATTATTCCTTCTAACAAATCAAAACTCATTAAACGCATTTCATCTTCAATATTAAAGTATGAAAATATTCTCATAAATCCATCAATAAGTAAAGTTATTCCAAATACCATAACAATAAATTCAAGTGATTTCATTGGCTTAAATATCAAGAACAACGAAACTATTATCATTAATATGGATACCACTAATGAATATTTTTCATATTTTTTTACATAGTTCTTTATCATTTTTATCCTCCTTTTATTATTATACCTACTATGCTAGATATAATACACCTTTATAATATAACTCTTCTTTGTGAAAATCAAATGTAATTTCCAATAAAATTATTACATTGACATTGTTTATTTTTAATCTTTCTTGTATAATATGTTCGTTAGAAAAGAGGGGCTATTATGAACTCAAATAATAAAACTGCATTAATTACTGGTGCTAGTAGTGATATTGGAACTGCTATAACTAAAAAATTAGCAAGTATGGGATATAACGTAATTATCCACTATTTTAAAAATAAAGATGCAGCACTAAGTCTTGAAAAAGAAATTATCCACAGTTACAGTGTAAAAACTTTAGTGATAAGTGCCAATATCGCTAGCGAAAATGAAATAATTAATATGTTTACCACTATTCGAAATGACTTTCCACAACTAGATATTTTAATTAACAACGCTGGTATTGCTATGGACAACGACATATATGATAAAACTAAAGATGAATTTCTAAAAGTACTAGAAGTTAACTTAATAGGAACATTTTTAGTAACTAAAGAAGCAACTAAAAACATGGATAAAGGAATAATAATAAATATTTCTTCAACAGATGGAATAGATACATATAATGACTTAAGTATGGACTACTGCGCTTCTAAAGCAGGAATTAATTCATTAACTAAAACATTAGCAATGCGTTTCCCAAACATAAAAGTAATCGCTTTAGCACCCAATTGGGTAAAAACAAAATCTGTTTTAGAAATGGACCCAGTCTTTTTAGAACAAGAACTAATCCGTATTGGCCAAAAAGAACTTATAACTACTGATGAAGTAGCGAACAAAGTTGAAGAACTAATATTAGATAACACCATAAAAAGCGGTAGCATCATAAGAATAGATAAATAAGGAGTATATTATGAATAATCAATTAAAAACTAATGAAGAAGTTATAAAATTAAGTATAGAAGCCGAAAAAGCTTGTGAAAAAGAATTCAAAGAAATAGACAATTTATGTGAAAGAAACTCTCTAAAAGTACTAAGAGCATTTAATAGAAATCATGTATCAGAAATGCATTTTAATTCAACTACTGGATATGGCTATAACGATATAGGAAGAGACACAATTGAAAAAGTTTTTGCCGATGTATTAGGAAGTGAAGATGCATTAGTTAGAAGTCAGTTTATTTCAGGTACACACGCTCTAACAGTAGCACTCTTCGCATATCTAAGACCTAATGATATTATGTTAAGTATTACTGGTAAACCATATGATACTCTAGATGAAGTAATAGGTATTAAAGAAAATAACAGTTCATTAATGTCTTTTGGGGTTAAATATGAACAAATAGATTTGATAAATGATGACTTCGATTATACAACTATTGAAAAAACTCTAAAAAGTAAAAAAATAAAACTAATAGAAATCCAACGTTCAAAAGGTTATTCTACTAGAAAAAGTATTACAATTGATAAAGTAGAAAAAGTAATTAATCTAATTAAAAGTATAGATAAAGATGTAATTATTATGATAGATAACTGCTATTGTGAATTTGTAAGTGATAAAGAACCTTGCGAAGTTGGTGCTGATGTTATGGTTGGATCGCTAATTAAAAACCTAGGTGGAGGCATTGCCCCTAATGGAGCCTATATTGCTGGTCGCCACGACTTAGTAGAATTAGCAGCTGAGCGTTTAACTGTACCAGGTGAAGGAAGAGAAGTTGGACCCACTCTAGGTATTAATAAGCAATTATTACAAGGCTTATTTATGGCACCTTCTGTAGTTGCTAGTGCATTAAAAACTGCTGTTTTAACTAGTTATATGTTAGAAGAATTAAACTTTAAAGTAGAACCTAGATATAATGATAAAAGAGCTGATATTGTACAAAATATTATTTTTGAAGACCCTGCAAAATTAATTGCTTATTGTAGAGGTATTCAAAGTGCTTCCCCTATTGATTCGTTTGTAACTCCAGACCCTTATGATATGCCAGGTTATAGCGACCAAGTAATCATGGCATCCGGCAGCTTTACACAAGGTTCGTCAATTGAATTAAGTTGTGATGGGCCATTACGAAAACCTTATATTGCTTATCAACAAGGGGCTTTAACTTATCAATATGGTAAATTAGGAGTGCTTAATGCCATAAATTACCTGTTGTCTAAATTTGACTAATTATCTCAAATCTGTTATAGTAATGATTGTCGCACGTTAGAAAAGCGACAGGGTGAAATAATGAAAGACAAGAAAATTAGTCGATCGAAAAAGAATACTAATTTATTATTAATAGCTTTTCAATTCATAATTATTAGTTGTGTAATACTACTTACACAAAAGGTACTAATGTCTAGTGAAGTCACAATTATAACAACTGAGGTTGCCAAAAAACAATCTCCAATTATACTTGAAAAAGTTGAAACTGTGGTGGAAGAAAGACAAGTAGTATATGATAATATGACCATGGAAGAATTAGCAGATAAGCTAAACCGTTCAATGTATGGCATCTTAGAAGGTAAAGGTATAACATTTGCTAACTATTCTATAAATTATGGAGTTGACCCATACATGTCTCTTGCAATAGTATTGCTTGAAACAGGTTGTAAATGGGGGTGCAGCTATGTCTCTACAACATGTAATAATATAGGTGGACAAGTAGGATACCCTAAATGTGGTAATGGTAATTATAAAGAATTTGCAACATTAGATGAAGGTATTAAATCATTTTTTGAAAACTTAGCCTACAATTATTATAGTTATGGTCTTACTGATGTCTACAGCATACATAAAAAATATGCACAAGCACCTAATTGGGCTGATGCAGTCAATAAATATATAGAAGAAATAAAAGCTAAATAGATTAGTAATTGAGGATAATTATATGAAAAAAGTTTTTATAGTAAATCCAACATCAGGAAATGGAAAATCTCTAGAAATTGCTAAAGAAATTAAAGCGTTACTTGATAATGAAAGTGAAGATTATCAAATGTATTATACTTCGTCTCCAAAAGAAGCTACTAATATTGCAAGATTATTTAATAACAGTATCATATATAGTGTTGGTGGCGATGGTACACTTTTCGAAGTAATAAATGGAATTGCTAATAGCAATAATGTTTTAGGAATTATACCAGCTGGTACTGGAAACGATTTTATAAAAACAATTAATAATGATAATGAATTTACAAGCGTCGATTTATGCAAAATGAACGAGCACTATTTTATTAATATTGCTTCTGTAGGAATAGATGCTGAAATTGCTAACAATCAAGTTAGAATGAAAGAAATAGGTATTCCTAAGTCATTAACTTATAAAGCAAGTATCATTAATACATTATTTAAATTTAAAAATCCACATTTAAAAGTAGAAATTAATAGAAATAAATTCGATCAAGATATAACAATCTTAGCGATATGTAATGGTAAATACTATGGAGGCGGTTTTAAAATAGCGCCTAATGCAATATATTGCGATGGTAAATTTGATGTTTATCTAGTTGATAGTTGCAAAAAATTTAAAATACCAGGCTTATTACTAAAAGTTATTAAAGGTACACACGAAGAATCAAAATACGTTCACAAATACAGCACAGATAGAGTAAGAATACAATCAGATAATAATGTAATATGTAATTTAGATGGAGAAATATTTCATACTAATGATATGGAATTTTCAATTACTGGTAAAAAAATACCAATTTATACCGCTGATGATAAGATTAAAAAGTTATGTAAAAGTAAAGGATTATATAAATAAAATAATTCTTTATTTTTTTGTCGATTTTTGGCACTCTAACTTGACAAGTGCCAAAATAGTGCTATAATATACTATGGAAAAGGAGGAATACATATGAACGGAAACAATCCATATCAAGAAAATTTAGAAAATGTTCTAGAAAAATATGGTAGAGACATCACCAAAAACGTAAAAGATGGCAAAGTAGACCCTGTAATAGGACGTGATGATGAAATCCGTAGTTTAACTAGAATATTATCTCGTAAAACAAAAAATAACCCAGTTCTTATCGGTGAACCTGGTGTTGGTAAAACTGCAATTGTTGAAGGCTTAGCATGGCGTATTGTAAAAGGCGATGTTCCTAATTCTTTAAAAAACAAAACTATATGGGAATTAGACATGGGTTCTTTAATAGCTGGTGCAAAATATCGTGGTGAATTCGAAGAAAGACTTAAAGCTGTATTAAAAGAAGTTAAAGAGTCTGAGGGCGAAATCATTATGTTTATCGATGAAATTCATATGATAGTAGGTGCTGGTGCTCTAGAGGGAGCTATGGACGCTGGTAATATGTTAAAACCTATGCTAGCTCGTGGTGAAATTCACTGTATTGGTGCTACTACATTAAATGAATATCGTAAATACATTGAAAAAGATGGAGCACTAGAACGTCGTTTTCAAAAAGTTCAAGTAAGTGAACCAACAGTATTTGATACTATTACAATACTTCGTGGTCTTAAATCAAGATTTGAAGTATATCATGGTGTAAGTATTAAAGATAAAGCCTTAGTAGCAGCAGCTACCCTATCCGACCGATATATAACAAATAGATTTCTTCCTGATAAAGCCATTGACTTAGTCGATGAAGCTTGTGCAACTATAAAAGTACAAATGGAATCAGTTCCAGTAGAATTAGATACCCTAACTAGAACAATAATGCAATTGCAAATAGAAAAAGAAGCATTAAAGAAAGAAAAAGATGAAATATCTAAGAAAAGACTACAAGAACTAGATGATAAAATATATAGTTTAAAACAAGATGAGAACAAACTTCGTCATGATTGGGAAGAAGAAAAAGCTATAAACGAAAAAGTTAACAAGAAAAAAGAAGAAATAGAAAATGCTCATCGTGATTTAGAAAGAGCTGAAGATAACTATGATTTAGAAACAGCTGCTAGATTACGTCACGGAGTAATTCCTACTCTGGAAAAAGAATTAGAAGAATTACGTCAAAAAGCAGATTCTAAAGTCCTTAGTGACACAGTTGATGATGAATCAATTGCTGCTATCATATCAAAATGGACAAATATACCGGTTAGTAAACTAGTTGGTAGTGAAAAAGATAAATTACTACATCTTGAAGACAACATGAAAAAACGTGTTAAAGGTCAAGATGAAGCATTAAAACTAGTAAGTGATGCAATAATAAGAGCAAGAGCTGGTATTAAAGACCCAAATAGACCTATTGGTTCATTTATATTCTTAGGTCCAACTGGTGTTGGTAAAACTGAAGTAGCAAGAACTCTAGCATATGAATTATTTGATGACGAAAAACACATGATTCGTATTGATATGAGTGAATACATGGAATCTCATTCAGTCGCTAGATTAATTGGTTCACCTCCAGGTTATGTTGGATACGATGATGGTGGTCAATTAACAGAAGCCGTTAGACGTAATCCATACAGCATTGTATTATTTGATGAAATAGAAAAAGCTCACAAAGATGTATTCAACATATTGTTGCAAATACTAGATGATGGTAGAATTACCGATTCACAAGGAAGAACAGTTGACTTTAAAAACACTATTATAATTATGACATCTAACTTAGGTAGTGAATATATACTAGAAAATAAAGAAAACGCTAATGAATTAGTTATGAGTGAATTAAGACATACTTTTAAACCTGAATTCATTAACCGTATTGACGAAATAATAGTATTTAAATCATTATCTAAAGAAGTTGTATATCAAATATTGGATAAAATTATTGAAAACATTGAAAACAGATTGAGTGATAAAAAAATAAAAATAGATGTCACTCAAAGAGCTAAAGATTTTATCATAAATGAATCATACGATGAAAAATTTGGAGCTAGACCTATAAAACGATATGTAAGTAGAAATCTAGAAACATTAATAGCAAATGATATTATCAATGACAAAATAAAATTTAATAGTACCATTACTGTTGATGTAGATAACAATAACTTAATAATAAAAGAGGATTAATTAATTTAATCCCCTTTTTTATTTTATTCAACTGTTACTGATTTAGCTAAGTTTCTAGGCTTATCAATGTCACATCCTTTTAGTTTTGCTACTTCAAATGCAATTAATTGTAATGGTACAACAATTAATATAGGTTGTAACATATTATGAACCTTCTTTATGACAATTTTATGACAATTAAAATCTATTAAATGTGATAAATCACTAGTAACAACCATAGTAACTTTAGCTCCTCTTGCCAGAGTTTCCTTAACATTACTGATTAATTTTGGTGCTAAACTATTAACACTCATTAATCCAACAACATTAGTTCCTTCTTCTATTAAAGATATAGTACCATGTTTTAATTCACCTGCTGCGTATGCTTCACTATGAATATAAGATATTTCTTTTAATTTTAAACTACCTTCCATACTTAGTGAATAATCTACTCCTCTACCTAGGAAGAATACATCTTTAGCTTTATAAATATCTTTTGCTATTTCAATACACTTATCCTCATCATCAATTATTTTTTCAATTAAACTAGGAATAATCGCAAATTCTTTTAATATCTCATTAGCAGTATCTCTTTCTATTTTTTTATTAATGAATCCTAAATTAATAGCAATAAGTACTAACATAGCAACTTGCAAAGTATAAGCCTTAGTAGTAGCAACAGCAATTTCTACACCTGCTCTAATATATAAAACTTCTTTTGCTTCCCTTGCAATAGTAGAACCAACTACATTAACAATAGCCAATGTATCAATACCATCATTATTAACATTTCTTAAAGCTGCTATAGTATCGGCAGTTTCTCCTGATTGTGATATAAATATTACTAATGTCTTATCATCATAAAAATTTCTTTTATAACGATATTCACTAGCAAGTTCCACAGTTACCGGAATCATCGCATATTCTTCTATCAGGCTTTTACCTACAAGTCCTGCATGCATTGCACTACCACAAGCTACAATATGAATATTATTATATTTAGATAAATCAGGCATCTTTTTTATTAAAGTATCAACATTTTCTATATATGAAGAAATAGTATCTTTTAACACACTTGGTTCATCATGAATTTCCTTTAGCATAAAGTGACTATATCCACCCTTTTGTGCTTGATTAATATCCCATGATACTTCTAATATTTCTTTACTGATAGGTTTTAAATCATTACCAAATACTTCTACTTTATCATTTGATAATTTAACGATTTCATAATCATTTATTAACATATAACTTTTAGTATGACTAATAATAGCTGTTACATCTGACGCAATTAAATTACAATCATTACAAACACCTATTATTAAAGGACTATCCTTTCTAACGGCATACAAATGGTTAAAATCATCATCAAAAATAATTCCCAAGGCATAAGAACCTTTTAATAACTCTGTTGCTTTTTTAATTACTTTTACATGATTAGTCTCTTTCTTTAATATATCATCTAAAAGTGCGCATATTACTTCAGTATCAGTATCTGATTCAAAACTATATCCCTTTTTTATTAATTCCTTTTTTAATTCACTATAATTCTCAATAATTCCATTATGAACTAAGGTAACTTTTCCATTACGATGAGGATGTGAATTAATATCATTAGCTTCTCCATGAGTAGCCCATCTAGTATGTGCTATACCTAAAGTTGCATCTTTTATATCAATATTTTTTAATTTATTTTCTAATTCACTAATCTTACCTTTTGATTTAACAATATTAATATTTCCGTCATAAATAGCAACACCAGAAGAATCATATCCTCGGTATTCTAAAACTTTTAAATCTTCAATTAAAACCTTTTTAAGGTTGGTTTTTTTACCTATGTATCCTACAATTCCACACATAAAATTCCTCCACAACAAAAACAATTAGTGGAAGTATATTTTTTGTTGTAATTTTGATTTTACTTTTTGTAATATACATAACGAATCACTAGTCCGTAGTAGCACCCGCCGAATTTTCGAACACTACTAACCTCGTCAACCTTTAAGATCTGGCGCTCAATACCTAAATATCCTCCAATATTTTAGTGTACTTACTAGTAGTATATAATAATGTATGTTTTTTGTGCAAGAAAAAAGTGTGTACTTGACACACTCTTACAATATTTCTATATCATCATCAGCACTAACACTTGTATTAGTACTTGTATTTACTTGATTAATAGATATTTCTGGATATGTAAAGCTATCTGGAGTTGCAGTTTGAACGGTACTATAATCTTTCTTATCTGGAGCAGTTAAAGTATTACGTTCATTGTTTTGATAAACACTAACATCAAGTGTATTAACTGTATCTACCACTTTTGGTTCTTCTTTTATTTCTTCCTTTACTTCTTGCTTTGGTGTTTCATCCCACGCTGGCTCAACACCTTCATAAACTGGTGTAGTAATTGGAGCATTAGAATTAGTATTCCATACTGGAACCTCTTCCTTTTGTTGGCCTTCTTTTTCTTCAGCAATTATATCTTTAAACATTTTATAAAAGGTAGGCATATCTTTAGTGATTACATCTGGATACACATTTTTGGTATTAAGTATTGCGTATTCTACATCAAATATATCCACTTCTTTACGGTTATCAAATATAGCATGAGAAAATGCTTGTTTTAATAAAGTCAAAGAAATATCTGGATATCTAGACCCTATTTCATATACACGTTTATATTCACTAGTTAAATCCACCATAAATCCCATAATTTGTTGCTTAATCCAATCAGTATACTTCATCTTAGCACCAGTTGTTTTCTCAATTTTAGGAAGTGTTCCCATCATAATAGCAATGGTTTCATCTCTAGTTGGTTCAGGTACTTCTACCTTTTGGAAACGCCTAGTAAATGCCTTATCTCTTAAAATATATCGTTCGTACTCTTCAGTAGTAGTAGCACCAACAACTTTAATAGTTCCACGACCTAATCCTTCCTTAAATATATTAGCAAAGTCAAGTGAAGACTCATCAGTAGCTCCAATTAACATGTGAATTTCATCTACGAATAAAATAATCTTCTCTTTTTGTTTCAATTCATCTATCATTACTTGAACTTTACTCTCACCATTTGCCATCGTACCAAGAAGAGATGCAGTTTTAATATTAATAACACTATAACCTTTTAAAGCATCAGGTACTCTTCCTTGTTGTATAGCATATGCTAAACCTTCTACTATTGCTGTTTTACCAATACCTGGTTTACCAATTAGAATAGCTGATTTCTCTGGAGTTAATAATATCATTATCAATTCTTTAATTTGATTATCACGACCAATTGCTGGATTAGTAATATACTCCTTTTTAGTATAATCTTCTCCATATCTTTCTAAAATGCTGAATTTTGGCTCTTCTATCATATATATCATATCCTCCTTCGATGCTACTAATAGTATAACACGAAACAATTATCTAATAAATGTTTTTTAAAAGAAAAGTGTACTAATGTACACTTAAATTAATCTAAATCATGTCTACTTAATATAGCAGCAGGAGTCTTCCTTACTGTATTGAATACTGGTAAAAGTCCAACTAATATATTAAATGTATAAACAAGAATAATAGCAAATAGTACTACCCAAGTATTAACTATACAAAAATTAGTAAACATAGGTATAGTTGATAAAACCTTTAATATATATGTCATAAATAATATGCCAGGGACACTCGTTAATGTAGTTATAGCAATTATCTCTCCCATAAACATTTTATAAATATCAATAC
The DNA here is from genome assembly GCA_934155645.1 of uncultured Bacilli bacterium. Taxonomy (GTDB): domain Bacteria; phylum Bacillota_I; class Bacilli_A; order RF39; family UBA660; genus RGIG3091. Next base: position 242,008 of record CAKPHC010000001.1, read on the forward strand.
GCTTAACACCTATTGCTCTTAAAATACCTATTTCTTTAATTCTAGATAAGAAAGAAGATCTAATCATAAGAAATATTTCTATTAAGGAAATACCTAGTATTATTCCAGACATTATTATATTACTAGTAGTAACGCTTCTTCTATTTTTCAAATAAGTATTTCTACTTTCTGTATAAGTATCCTTTATATTAAGTTTTAATTCTCTTAACTCATCAATAGTTTTATCCTTATCTTCAGAATAAATCATAATACTAGAAGTTGTACTAATATAATTATACTTAATTGTATTATTATTAACTAAATATGAATCAAGTCCTGTTTTACTGTAATAATAACCAACTACTGTTAATTTAGTACCATTTATTTTAAGAGATGTTTCCTTATTTAGAGGCATATCATATTCATGAGAAATATTTACTAAAACTTCATAATCATTTGTAGGAAATCTTCCTTTTTTTAACTCTATTTCATTTGTTAGTAGTTGGTAATCAACATATAAAGAATTACTATATCCGTCATCAACTTCTCTTGCCCAACCACTATAAATATCATCATTATTATTAGTATTTGCTAAAATGTTTACAAATACATTTCTACTTGTATAAATTGATGGACTATGTAAATCAGTAATACCAACAATTGTAAAATCCTGCATATTATTTATGCTAACACTTCTGTTAAGCAAATCTTCTACTTTTATTATTCCAGCCATAGATATTTCTTGCATATTATCATTAAGCAAATTATTTATTGTTAATTTATCTACCACAATTTCATAATCATTTTCAGGCATTCTTCCTAAAATTAAGTTTTCTTTACTTATCATTTCTAAACTAGCCAAAGAACCTTTCAAACTATACGTATACTTACTTGTTTGATAATAATCATTTACTTTCAGTTGAAATCTAACTGATGAATCTCCGGGAATTATATAGGAAATATTTTCCATATTTTCATATTTTGAATAATCCGCAAGACTGATAGATTGTTTACGCAATATCAAATAATTTTTATTATAAGTAACAAAATTATCTTCATCTATTTTTAAATTAGCAGCAATACTACTTGATGAATACATTATAAACATTCCTGCTAAAACAAATCCAATTAGTAAAATCTTTTTTAATACAGAGAATTCAAATACTTTCTTAAATCCATTAGTAATAAGTGTAAAAATATTGAATATAGAACTATACCTTTTCTTTATATTTTTGTTAATAACTTTATTAAAATCAAATTGATATTTACTAACATCATCTTTATCGATTTTTTTATAATGTGCATTAACCAATTCTATACTTGAATTATCATCTATCACCTCTATTTTTTCTTTAGTATTACTTTTGATATAAATATTACCATTTTTTACTACTATATCTAATTTTATTTTGTCATTACCATCTGAATAAACATCTACATCAATTGCTCTTTCCTTAATAGATTCATAGTTTTGAAAATCCTTTAAATAAAATTTATTATCTATTTGATAATCAAGCTCTCCAACATTTTTATTTTCATAATCACGAATAATAGTACCATCTTCAATTTCTATTACTCTTGATGCGAAGAACTTTGCTAAATCATTTTCATGAGTAACAAGTATAACTAATCTATCCTTAGAAATTGCTTTAATTATATTCATTATTTCTAAAGAATTTTTACTATCCAAGTTGCCAGTAGGTTCATCCGCAATAATAATATCCGGGTCTTTAACAATTGCTCTTGCTATTCCTACCCTTTGTCTCTCACCACCAGATAACATATTACAAGGACGATTTCGATAACGATACATTCCCACCTTTTCTAGGACATAATCTACTCTCTTCTTAATTTCATTTTTATCTTTTATCCCCAACATTTTTAATACTAAAGCAACATTGGAATATACACTCATATTATCAATAAGTTTATAATCTTGGAAAATATAACCTATATTTATATTTCTAATTTTATCTCTTTTATGAGTTATTTTAGAAGTTATTTTTTTACCGTCAATATAAATATTTCCACTCTTAACATTGTCTAACCCACCAATTGTATTTAAAAGTGTAGTCTTACCACTTCCAGATGGTCCTAAAAGTGCTACTAAACCATTATCAGCAAGTGTAAGTGTAACGTTATTTATAACATGTATTTGATTTTTCTTTCCTTTATTAAAATACTTATTTAATTTTTTTATTTCTATCATACTTACACCTCCTCTACTAACGTTTTCATAACACTATTCTTAAACAATTTTTTAGCATATTTCAAACTAATTAAATATGACATAGCTAAGACAATAAGATATAGAATAATGTAATCCTTAAATGTTAAGAACTTTATCATTGAACTAACAAATTTCCAATTAAGAATATTACAATAATTCAAATAAATGCATCCTACAAAAATAATATAAGCTAAATTAGAAACTGTTAATAATTCTATTATTAATAATTGTTTTGATACCTTTCTAGTACCACCTAGCATCCTAATAGTAGAAAAATATACGTTCCTTGATTTAAGTATAATTTTAATGATGAAGTACGAAATGAAGAATAGTGTTGCTACTAGGATAAACGTTACTACTGTTTTAAATATCTTAATTATTTGAGTAGAACCATAACCTTTTAAAGTATCTTTAATAACTAAAGTATTATATCCAAGCTCCTCTAATTCATCAGCAACTTCTTTTATTTCACGGTCATCTTCTACAAACACACTGCTTTGATAACTTCCTTTATCAAATAGGCTATTATACTCATCAACATTTATAAATATTGCACCATTATATGTATCATAATCAGTTATTCCTAAAATTGAAGCCATATTATTTTTATTATACATTTTAGTAACATTTAAATTTAATTCATCACTGTAGTAAAGGTTGGATACCTCAATCTTAAGAGGTTTCCAATAACAGTTTTCATTTTCACAAGACCACTTCAAATCTTCACTTATAAAAGCTTGCCCTCTTGGAATATTAGGATTAGGATAAAAATTAAAATATGTAGTATAATTTTGAACTTGATAATAACTATTCAAAAATAAAATCCTAGAATTGCTGTATTGTTGATTGATTTGAAATTCTAACTTTTTTAACATAGAATTACTTAAATAAATGATTGTTTCATCTGTATAAGCATCTTCACTATAACAAATACCAACTATTTTTAATTTATCACTACTAGATGCCATAGTATCGTTATTAGTTATATAAACTTCTGATTTCATTAATTCATCTTTCATATTAGATAAATAATAATCATTACGTCCTCCGTATATAACAACTTCATTATCGTTACTAGGAAGTCTACCAACATCAATTTTCTTATCCAAGTCATCAATTGAATATGCTGTACCAGATAAATACAAATCAGAATTATTAGAAAGACTAACATAAGTATCTAAAAGTAAATCAACTTTTACCACCTTGCTAACATTATTCATTTTTCTAATTTTATCTAGTTCTTCATCAGTAAAAACTGTTCTATCTTTTTTATTAATAACAATTCTTTTAACAGTATTACTATTTGAGTTAGAGAAAATATAATTATACCCTTCTATAGATGAATTATATTCCTGTTGTTTAAACGAAGCATATTCACTCATTAACGCTACTACTACAAATAAATACACTGCAAAAAGTAATAAGAATTTAGGAATAATATTAAAAGTATTTCTAAGTCCTAGACGCATTTTATTAAGGAAAGTAATATTCTTATATTGTACCGTGTCAGCTTTATCATTGTCTTTAACTTTTACTTCTTTGATTATCTTATCCTCTAAGACTTTACCATCATGCATTTTAATTTTTCTTGTTATGTAATCCTCAACTTGTTCGTAATTATGCGTAACAATTATAACTAATTTATCTTTAGAAATTTCACTTAACAGCTTAATAATTTCTTTAGCTGATTTAGAATCCAAATTCCCTGTCGGTTCATCAGCAATAATAATTGGTGTATTTTTAGCAAGAGCTCTAGCTATTGCAACACGTTGCTTTTGACCACCCGATAACTTAGATACCTTAGTATTTCTAAATTTATATAATCCAACTTTTTTAATTAAATCTAATACATCATTTTTAATATCTTTCTTTTTAGCCCCATTTAAAAGAAGAACTAACTCAACATTTTGATAAACAGTATAACTATTTACTAGATTAAAATTTTGAAAAATATTACCAATATATTTACGACGATAATCTTCAAAATCTTGTTCACTATAATGGCTAGTTTCCTCACCATTAATATACATTTCTCCTTCTTCATAAGAATCAAGTCCACTAATTACATTAAGTAATGTAGATTTACCACTTCCTGATTCACCTGTTATAGCAACAAATTCACCAATATCAAATTTTAAATTTATTTTAGTAAATCCACTAGCAATAACACCCTTATTATAATAAAATTTTGATACATTTTTTAATTCAATCATATCTTCTCCTTAATCCCCCATTTATATAATTATACTACACAAGCTTAATAATTAATACCACCTATTAGTTGCTTTTAGTCAATTATAGATTGCAAAAAAAGTATTAAGACTTCAAAAAGCTTAATACTTTCTCTTTATGCGGTATACCACTAGCATGTATATTTGCTATCAATAAATTTTTATTAAATGGAACAATTCTTTTTTCTACATCAAATTTTCCATCTTCTTTTTCTTTTAAAACATAATAACAAGCACTATCTTTGTCTTCTTTCTTCCATCCCATACCTACTGCTCTTAAAGTATAGATATCAGTTTCTTTATAATGGTCTTTCATATCAAAATGAACGTGTCCTTGAATTATAGCATCATACTGATCAATCATTTTTCCATCAAACAATGGTTCATTATAAGAAGATACAAATCCTCTTGCTCTTTTATCACCATTTTTACTACTTAAAACATAGTTTTCTATTTCCTTTTTGGCTGTTTCGCTATTAGTAAACATAAATTGCTTACTAGAAACTCCGGGAACAAAATTAGTTTGGTAACCCCATGTACTATGACTAGAATAATCCCATCTGATATCGTTGGCAAAATGACATAATGCAATCTTCTTATCACCAACAACTAAGTCAATAGAAGCTGGAAATAGTTTTAACTTACTAACTTTTGAACCCAATTTATCATAAGTCCATTCCTGATTTTCCAGCTTTTCCTTATAAAAATAAGTAAATGGTTCAGTACCTAGTGTATTATAATACTCACTATTACCCGCTACTGACTTAACATTATAATCTTCTAATAAATCTAAAACTTCACATGGGTTAGGTCCTACACCAATATTATCCCCTAACGAGTATATCTCTGTAATACCTTTCTTCCTTATTTCTTCTAAAACAGCAAGCGTAGGTTCATACATTGAATGTGAATCAGTAATAATAGCGATTTCTCGTCCTGTATAACCTGGCTTTTTAGAAAACTGCATCGTACTTTGATTTATTTTTTTCAACAAATCTTGAACATCATCTTTCATAGAAACACTTTCTATATCAATTACAGTAGACTTTTCAATAGGTTGTGGATTTTCTATAGTTTTTTCAACACCTTGTGTAATTATAAATGGCAAATTATACTCAAGATGATATTTTAATTCTTCATCACTTGGTCTTCTTCCGCCTGGTAAAATAAGTCCTTTAGCTTTTAACCCTTCTCGATATAATAAACCTTCAGAATTATTTTTAGTAACCGCACTAGTTTCTAGTATTCCACGCTGAGTTCTAGATATTCTTTCAACTTCTAATGAATTGTTAGCAACAGCACCATTACTTCCCATATTACTAACTGAACTATAAATGAAACTACCTTTAGGAATAGTATCGAAAGCAATAATTGGGTCATCTGAATAATCATAGTAATATTTTTGACCAAGATAACTAATTGGACTAACGGAAATAAAATTACTACTTGCTGTTGCTGTACCGTTGACTAAATCAGCAATACTTTCATTATTACTTAGTACATGTGCATATAACACATATTTTTTATTAGAAAAATCTAAAACAATACCACCATATTGTGAAGAAAGTTTAGTATCAACTACATCATTATTTAACTGTGCATCATATAAATTAGTTAAATTTATTCTAGAATCAAGTTCAAATAAATTAGAGACCTTAGTATCAAATCTTGAAAAAAGATTTTGTAACTTTATTAGTTGCTTTTGTTCTCCATTTAAAACATCCATTAAATTTTCTCTTAACTTATCTTTATTATTAGTAGCATTAACACCCTCAATTAACATTGAACAATTTATTAATTCATCAGTTAATGCAACCATACCAGAATTATCAATACTATTTTTCTTTAAAGTTTTTAGAGTTTCAGTACCACCTATATCAGTTAAAGATACATTAGCATTGCAAAAGACTAGTTGATTAAATATCTCTTTTAAAACATAAATACTTGTTTCATCACTCTGTACTGTATCTTTATATTTTTGATATAACTGTGCCCTATAATCGTTTATTTGACTTAATTTAGTAACACTAGATTTAGTATCTGATTTAAGATTAAGCAAGAAATGTAAGTTAGACTGTTCATCATCATTTAATCGGGCCTTACAACTTGCCAAATCATCCAACAAAGTTTGATTGCTGTTATAATTATCTAGAACTTGCAAGAAATGTAAAATTCTTAAAGTAGGATTTTCTTTTTCTTTATCTTCAAGGTAATAATTATTAAATAAATATCTCGTTGATTTTATAAAATTTTCTTCTTTATTATTAGTTATTATTGTATTTAATTCTTTTAACCAATCCTTATAAGTATTAGTACCACAACCATACTGAACAAATGATGAAAAATCAATACCCACACTTTCTACTATAGATTTGATTTTATCATAGCTCTTTAAAACCATTTCTGCGTCATTGTATCTAATTAATTCTACACAATTGATTATGTTACTAATTTTAACTCCACGGTTACCTAATATAATTATCTTCATTGCTGAAGGCACTTCTGATGAATTTAAATACTTGATGGCATCCGAATTATCAAGAACTTTTAAACGCTCAGATACCATTTTTGAATTTGATGAAATTATTCTCCCTTTAATATTTACAAATTCAATATCTTTTAAAAGTATTAAATCATTAAGACTCATCTTGTTTAATGCAAGAGCAATATCATCTTTTTTAACCGATAAAATAAGTTCCATTATTTCTGGATAAAATTGAGTTTGAGATAAAGCGTTCAACACATTGTCTTGATTAAGTTTTAATTTAATATATTCAGTTCTAAGTAACGGAAGCATAGAACCATATATAATTGCTTCTATCGCTTCTTTTTCATCTGTATTATTTATACTTTCAACAATCAAGTCTCTTTTTCTTTCCAATATTAATTTTTGAATATAATCAGGTACAAATGAAGAATCAGATAAAGCAAAAGATTTAATATCAGAAAAATCAAGTTTATCAATTGCTCTAAGTACTTTTCTAGTTCGATATTTGTATAAATAATTTTTTAACTCCACGGGAACATTTTCATTTTTTAGCCATATCATAACTTCTGAAGTATACATAGATTTAGTAGCGATTTTAACACGCAAAGGACATAATTCTAATACCTTTTGTGCAAGTTTTGCATTATTACATCTTCTAAATATATCAATTAACGAATCTAAATCCAATTTCTTTATTGCTTTTTTTATATTAGAAAATCTCATTTCCCAAATTTTTTCTGCAATCTCATCTGGTGTACTATAGCGATTTAAAGTATCAATTAATTTTCTATTTTTTAAGTGATGTATATAATCTTCTATTTCCTTAGATTTAATCTCATAAATTCTATCTCTCCAGGCCTTAGATATTAAATAAGAATCAATAACAGAAAACAAATTATTCATATTAACTTTTTCTATTACTACTCGTTCTTTAATATCTTCACTAATTAATCGGTTATTAATACAACACTTAATAATATAATCATTATCAAATTTAGTTTGTAAAACATAGTCAACTACTTTAGCATCAGCACCTTTAGCTAAAAGAGTCAATACATTTTCATCACTATAAGTCAAATCAATGATAAGTTTCTTTATATAAAATAAGACTGATTTGTCACGAACTGCTCCAATTAATTTATTACCGAATAATTTCATTATGATAACAGCTTTTAAAGATTTAGGAAAATATTCACCATATAAAAGTCTTTCACATTTTACAGCTCTTCCTTTAAATTCATCAATAATAATGTCAAACATAACTGATTTTTTATCGGCTAATTCATCTATTCTTGATGATACATACCATTTCAATGATTTTGGTGTTTTTTTATCAAATAAAAAATCAAGAAGTTCCTTAGCATTTAAATTTTTAACAGCTTTAGTTACTATTTTTTTATGATTTGCAATTATTTTTTCTTTTTCATCTGTAGAAATATTATTTGATTTTAAAAACGATAATATATTCTTACTAGTAATCATAGCTATTCCCCCAAAACTGTTTGCTATTATACATCAAAATGCTTAAATAGTCAATTATTCAACTAATACAATCCCCACTCAGCAAACTTTTCAAAGCCACCTATTTCTTCGATGTATTTCCTTACTTCCTCTACTATTTCACTATATGGCTTACCATCAACTACTTCATCGCCTATAGCACAACTTAAACATACTGTTTTATTTAATTCTTGAGCTTTTTTAAAGGCATAAATATTTAATGAAACATCTGCTTTTGATAAATCTTTGCCATGAAGGCCTCCTCCTGTTATGCTATCAGCCATATCACTACCCAACTTCCTGTTAGTAGCACCAGTATCAACATTTGTACCCCCAGTCCAGTCACCTAAGGGATTAATTATTGCATCAGGGTACATTTCTTTTAATTCTTCACCAGGAGCATTACTTTGACATATAATTAATTTTTGGTTATCCAATATGTACTTGCCATCAAATGGATACTTTTCATAAATATTTCTTGCAATTTTTGATAGTTCTTTTTGCTCTTTAGTTAGTGGAACACCTTTAAATATACCATTATCCCCACATCTAACTTTGTTTTCTTGATTTTTAGCCAAATGCACATCTTGTTTAACAGATACAAAGTCTAAATCAACATCACCGGCTAATCTTTTAACTATACGCTTTACTTCTTCATTAGTAAGTTGTTCTGATGTTTCTGCTATAACATGACACTTTCCGTGACCAATCAACACTTCTACTGCTATTTTACAGTTAATATTTTTAGAATAAGCAAGGTCAACTATTGCACCTGCTATTCTATCCGCCACCTTATCAGGATGACCTGGATTTACTTTCTCAATCATATTTTCGCCTCCTTTTCATCTCATAAAAAAACACCCAAGATAACTTCTTGAGTGGAAAGTTATCTTATCGTTCTAGCTTTACCACCTAATTTAATAGGTTGGTGTGACATCGTAGGGCTAGTCCCTCAATCACTCTTTATAAGATGTTAAACTAATTATACTACTTAAAAATTTAATATACAATCCCTGTTTATAAAAAACTATTTATTTGTCTAACAAGTTTTGGTTGATGAATTTTAGTATTCAGTGCTGGATATCCTTCATTTAAAGTTGTTATATTTTTTCCAACATATTGACTTAAAGAAAATCTAAACGCTTTTAAGAAAGATAATAAGTCACAATAATTATTATTATACATTTCTAACAAAACTTTATCAGAGCTAACATATTCATCAAAATAATTATCAATCAAAAACAATTTTATGAAGTTGTTGAATTGATGAAAATTTTGGCTATATATATCTTCTTTTGAAGAATCTGGAAAACAGCAATCATCATGGTCTATTATACTTATTTTTTTATTGTCATAAATTGTGTTATAACCAGCATCAAAACTTCTAACTCCGCTATAACTTACTTTTTCAATATCAACTAAAGCCATAGCAACAGCATTTATAAAATTATCAAGATTAATATTTAATGGATTTGTTTTATAAAGTAACCTACCAGGAACATAATCTGTTATATAGCCCGCTATTCGTTCTTCATACATTATCAAATCATCCGCAAAAATATATGTACCGTTCTTTAAAGTCTTTAGTTTTTCAAATACATCCTTATCTATTACAGGTACATATGATGAATGTAAATCTTTTTTAAATGTGTGAAATACTTTAACTACCTTGTCAATATCATAATCGTAATAGACGCTTCCTAAAACCCCACTACCTATATATCTAAGACTTCTTATATACTTAAAAAAATCTTTTGTATCCGTTATAACCATACTACCACTCCGTTAACGATATATCTTATACTTCATATGTGAAAAAAAGTCAATTTAAAACAAACAAGAATAGTTATATTGATTTATCTAAATACAAATACTATAATATAGAATATAGAAAATAATAAAGGTAGTGGAAACTATGAAAGATTTTTTCAATAAATTTTTTAAAAATAAAATACTAATGATTTCTATTGTAACCGTTTTAATAATTATATTATTTGTTGAGATAATAGTAGGTATAATTCAGCTAAGAGAAAAAAGAAAAAATAATGAAATCATAAACAATTATGTGGTATACATCAACATAAATCCATTAATCAAAGTAGAATACAAAGAAACATGTATCAATGAGGAATGTAGTGAACCAATAGTTACCAAGTATGATTTGGTCAATAAAGATGCTAAAAGCATATATAAAGATATCAATTTGTTAAAAAATGGAAATAGATTGAACAATGTCATATTTTTAGTTTGTGAAATAGCAAATGAAAAGAATATAACTTTTGATGAAATTGATTTATACACTAACTGGAAAGACTTAAAAGATTATCTAAAAAACAATCCAAGCTCAGAAAAAGAATATTCGTTTAACATAAATGTGGAAAACTTAAAAAAATTAAATGAAATTGCAAACGAGATTAGCAATGATGTTAAAACATATAAAGTAACATTTGATAGTGATGGTGGTACAGAAGTTGAAACTCAAAAAATAAAAAAAGGAGAATATGCAAAACAACCAACGGAACCAATAAAAGATGGATATAAGTTTATTGAATGGCAATTAGAGGATAGTAGTTTTGATTTTAACACCCCAATAAAAAAGGATATAACATTAAAAGCAAAATGGGAAAAACTTGAGGGAAACGTTATTAATTTAAATGATAATATTCAATATTACGAGTCGCACGATTCTGGAAAATATGTTTACCCCAATCCAACATGTTTAAATAAAACAATAAACGATTTAAAAAAAGAGCATAAAAACTATGATAAAAACTTAAATAGTGATTATTTAGAAGAAGAATTAGAAATTATAAACAATTCAGTTATTAGCCTTAATCAATATGGTAATGCACATTTATTAACATATTTTCCAGATTGTTTGATAGTTATTCCAAATACAACACTAAATTTATTAAAATCTCTAAAAGGAATAATAATAGAGAAAAAAACAGATACTACAATACAATTTAAATATATAAATTTTGCAAATCAGGAATACAATAAGTATTTAAGTGATAAACAATTTTATAAATATGGCTTACTTATAGACGGTGGATACAGCAATAACGAAATAACTGAAACAACTTTATTAACTGAAACAGTATGTCAAAAATATAATTTAATTTGTGATAGATGGTAATAATAAAACACTAGTTCAAAATCTAGTGTTTATTTATTATTTTTTGATTATTCTATATCTTCAATAGTCATACAATTAATAAATCCCTTACTGTCGTAATCAAAAGATAAATCATAATCTTTTCTACTATCTATACTATTACGAATATCTTTTATTTCTTTTTCATTAGTTGTAGACTTGTCTTTGTATTTAACTGTAATTATATGAGAACGATTGGTTTTATTATTTGTTACAATATCATCTAATACACCGGTCAAGAAAAATCCCGATGTTTTTCCAGCATGAACTTCATAACTGGAATTAAAACTAGTTACATCAAAACTACTAGTACCAGTTTCAAATTGAATTATATTGTAAATTATAAATCCAAATACAGCTACAATTATTATAGATACTATTACAAATATAACCTTAGAGATTTTAGCAGTTGGACTATTTTTCATAAACTCATTCATTTTTGCAAAAGCTCTTTCAGCATGTTCCTCTTGAGCTTTATAAACACCTTTAGTGTATTTATAACCTTTTGTGTATGCATCATCTACTGAAAAAGTAGTATTACAAAAATCACATTTAACCTGAGTTACTCCTTCTTCAACCTTTAAATTAGCTCCACAATTCTTACATTTTAATTCAACTAATTTCATACAAACTCACCTTTCAAAGTATATTCAATCTAACTAAATATTAACACAAATTGCTATAACTATCAATCTAATCTTTATCTAATAATTAATTCTTGAACCTTTAAATATTTTTTTGAATATATCAGTTATCATATCATCTTTTGCAACTATATGAACACCAGATAAATCAAATGCTACTATTCCGATGTTCACTAATAGATGTTGAACAAAAAAAGCTAATAAGTAAAATTATGTACCTATTAGACTTTTTAATTAAGTTTATATCCCAACTTTTCTAATTCCATTATAGCAATAGCAGATAATTCTTTTTTAAATAATTTATTGATATCAAAAAACTCTGCACCAAGCGAATCATCATTTACTTCATCTACTTTTACTTCCTTTTTAATTTCATTATTGTAATCTGAAACTTTAAAGAAAATACCAGTATGGTGGACCTTCACTAAAAAATCTTCTTTAAATTGCCATTCAAAAGCAACGGAATCGGCATCAAATAATTGACAATCAACTACTTCTATGCCAACTTCTTCCATTAACTCTCTTTTCAAAGCATCTTCTGGTCTTTCACAGAACTCTATTGTCCCACCCGGTAAATCCAGTTTTCCATTATATGGTCCACCAAATTTTTTAATAAGTAAAATTTTACCGTTTTTAATAATCAATCCATAAGCACCTAAATGTTTAAATTCCTTCATTTTCTTTTTTCACACTCCCTTTCTAATTCTAAAGCTTTCGTTTTTATTATAATATTTTCAAAGCAAAAACCAAACATCTTATATATACATAGTTATATACTATATATAATTTCCCATAAAAAGACATTAATTAAAAATAATATCTTGTTAATTGTGTTATTAAATAATCTTTCAATTATATTTAAAAAACAACTAAGTATAATACTAAATAAGATTATATATATTATATTAATATTAAAAATAGAATTATTAATAAGCATCTTAAAAATTACTTCTAAAAAAAGTAATATAAATGTATTAATTAACCTAAATAAAATTTCCTTAACTTAAACTTCTTCATAAATATATTGTATCAAAATTCTTAGTAAATGTCTTTATTAAGACTAAAAATAATGTAAAGAATAAACAAATTTAACTTATAATATTTAGGTCCTTTTATTTATAATCTTTTATCTTTATTATCAAATTTATATGAACCATATAATATTCTTAAATATTTATTATTTGTAGTAATATAGGATAATAAATATGAAATTATAGTAGCACTTATAAAAATACTTATGATTCTAATATTTCCTTTACCAAAACCTATATTTAAACATATACATTGACATAAATATATTTCCAAAGATTTTTCTCCAAATTTAGACAATATAATTTTAATTTTTGGTAAATTAATAAATTCTACTATTGTCCATAAAATTATGGTCGCAGAAATAGCAATAATATAATTTATAATATTAACAGAATATCCATAAGTAAAATATTTAAATAACAATATATAAATAATTATTCCAGGTATAAACATATACTTCAAATTACTTAATAATTTATCTTTATAAGGAGAAACAAAATAACCTAAACTAAACAAAGGAAAGTAATATTTAATTGTTGTTATTCCATATTTATCACTATTAATTTGGAATAACAATAAACTTATTAAAATAGTAATTAATAAGTTTATTCCCAAACTTTTGTTATAAAATAATTTTCTTTGCATTAAAATAATAAGTGAACAAAAAAACACAGTATATAAAAACCATATTATATATGTAGGATAAATAAATAATGTTTTTATAAATACAAATTTATCATCCGGGAAAAATATAAATGGTTTAATACCTACAAAACTGAAATCTCTCATAAAATAAATTATAAAACTCCATATAAATGTAGGGATTATTAACCGATTAAATTTTTTTATTATTGTTTTATAATTAATATTCTTAGTATATTTTTCCAAAGCATAACCTGATAATATCATAAAAAAAGGCATATGGAAAGTATAAATTATTTTAAACAAAAAATTTTCTGTATATTCCTCTACTAAACCTCTTTGAATGGCATGACCCAAAAGAACAGCTATAACAGCAATTCCTTTTAGAACATCTAAATTTAAATTACGCTTATTTTTCATATTTAACTCCCATATAATTTATTAATAGAAATATTATAACATTTTTCAAAAAAAATCACCAAATAAAAAATGAATGAAATAAATAATGGCAGTTTACAAGGATCCTAAACCTACTAAAAATGGTAGAGCTTGGTATTTTAAGTTTAGCTATAAAGATCCATTTGGTGCTACTAAGCAGTATAGATTCAAAAGATATTTAACTAAAAAAGAAACATCTGATGCTAAGAGAATATTTTTAGTTACTTCTACTGATAAAGTTGAAAATAACAATATGACATTTAAAGATTTATATGATGAATTTAGAATGCATAATGATGAAACAATGAAAGATACTACTAAATATGGTTATGATAATAAAGAAAAATTTATAGAATGCTTCTTTCCTGTTAAGGTGAAAGATTTTAATATTATGCAGTTTGAACAATGGAAACGAGAAATAAATAAACTTAATATATCCCTTAGATATAAAAATGATATTTATAAATTTCTTAAATCTATTTTAAACTTTGGTGTTAAATGGCATAACTTAAACTTTCAAGCAGTATATAATAAAATGACAAAGTTCCAAGATCCTAATGAACGTAGAAAAGAAATGTCTTATTATACTTATGATGAGTTTAAAAAGTTTATTTCTTATGAAGAAGACTTAAGATGGAAATGTGTATTTGAAATATTATATTACTGTGGATTACGTAAAGGTGAATTAAAAGGCCTTACATGGAAAGATATTTATTTTGATAAAAAAGTATTATCAGTTAACAAACAAATAACGCAAAGAAATAACCGTGTTAAGTTTGAATTTTCGGATACTAAGACAAGAGATAGTAGAAGAATAGTACCTATTACTAAAGTCTTGTTAAATGACCTTAAAATGCTTTATGAGCAGGATAAAAAAGATTACTATGGATTTAATGATGATTTCTTTGTTGTATCTGATGCTAAACCTATAGCTGATTCTAATATATATCTTAGAAGAACTAAACTTGCTACACTTGCTGGCTTAAAAGTTATTAGGATTCATGATTTTAGACATTCATGTGCATCATTACTTATTAACAATGGCGCTAATGTTACATTAGTTGCCAAATATTTAGGGCATACAAAAATCGAGGAAACACTAAACACATATTCACATATGTTTAGTACTGCCCTCGACTCTGTTGTTTCTGTTATAGATAGCTTAGAAGATGACTAAGCTTTTTTTAATCACATTTATGATATTTTCTAATTAAATCTGCTTCTTTTTTATAGCCTCTTTTTTCTAATTCTTTAACAAACACTGGCCATGGTGGAATATTACTCATGTATGGTTCGCCTGGGCCATTATATGCTCCACCACTTGGGCCTGTATATAGACCTCCGCCTGGACCTGTGTATAATCCTCCGCCTGGACCAGTATATAGTCCTCCACCTGGGCCTGTATATAATCCTCCACCCGGTCCTGCGTATAATCCTCCGCCTGGACCTGTGTATAATCCTCCACCTGGGCCTTTATACATTCCACCACCCGGGCCAGCATAAGCACCTCCGCCTGGACCTGTATATAATCCTCCGCCTGGGCCTTTATACATTCCTCCACCTGGACCTTTATAATTATTTCTAGGCCACTTATTAATTTCCATTAACTTCAGCCTCCTCATTTATTTCTTCTTCGTCTATTTCATCAACAAATAAATATCTATGCAATTCAATCATTGTATGAATTATTCTTTTTTCAATAAACATAATAAATGGAACTGGATCTTCTTCCAAATCTATTTTTGATAATGCATCATAGTATTCTTTTCTACATTTTTGATCAATATAAATTGGTGGTATTTTCTTCTTACTCAAAAGCCAATTCATTATAGCTCTTGATATACGTCCATTACCATCTCTAAACGGATGAATTACAATAAATTTATATGCAAAATATGCAACTTGTTCAATATACTTTCCTATTTCATATTGATCTATATTTTTCATAAAAAACTGTAATTCTTTATCAAGTTCATTAATTCTATCATTTATTTCATAATATGGAACTGGTTGTATAGTTCCTCTTTTTAATAATGCTGTACCATCTCTAAATTTTCCATTATCATCAGGATATGGAACATATTTAAATAATAATGAATGTAATTGACCACAATTTCTTAATGAAATGTCATCTTTTGTATTTATTACATATTGTTGCAATTCCAAATTACCAAGTGTCATCACTATTTCTTCTCTATCATTTTCAAAAAATTGACTATCAACACCATTAAAATTTAAATCTGCTAATATATAGTTTAGTTGTTTTCTATCAATTACAACACCTTCAAGTTTATTATCATTATAAATATAATTTTGTAAAAACTTTTGCCCAGAATATTTATTAATATCAGCCATTACAAAGCTCATTGAACTTACAACATTAGATAATAATGTGCTATCAATTTTGTTTTCTATTAGTTCTTGCCTTTTTGCTGATACGCCATATTCTCTCATTCTTTGCCTTAATGATTCAGAAGATATATCACCATCTATTAAGTTTAGCCCATAAGCAATTCTATTCAAGCAAGAATAAAAACTGACGCCAAAATATTCAGCTATAATTGTAATACTGTCAAAATCAATAAATCCATCCTTGTTTTTATATTGTTCACATACAAGTTTTAATTCATCAGTAGGCATAAGCAAATAACCTGCAAAGTCATTTGCATATTTTTCAATTTTTTTATTTGACTTCTTTAAACATTCTATATAATCAGTTGTTCCTATTTCTTTGTTCAAATCTTTTATAAAGTGACAGTATTCATGAGCCGCAGTAAATCTTTGCCTTTGCCAACCGTTATTTGAATTAATTCCTACAATCGTACAATTATCTTCATCATTAATGATAATACCATCTAAGTTTTCAAAATCTTTTAATACAACATATATACCAGCATCGTGGAGGATTTTAAATGGATCTATTGGAAAAGTTAATTCGCCACTTTTTCTTAATTTTTCTAATTCATTTTTTGCTAATTCTTCTGGTGTCATATTAGTCATCCTTATTTTGTGACTTTAAAATATTTTTATATTCGATTAAACTAATAATCTCTTTTTTATCCTTTTCACTTAATTCATTAAAACCCCTTGCAAAAACAACATCACTACTATTTATAGTATGTTCTTCCATAGTTAATTCATCCATGCTTATATTATATAATTTTGAAAAATTCATTAATTCTTGTAAATCAATTTTGCGATCCCCTTTTTCAATTCTTAATATCGCATCTCTACCTACACTTAATATTTCAGCGACTTGTTCTTGTGTAAGTCCCATATATTTTCTTAGTTTTCTTAGTCTTTCTCCTATTTTTTTATAATTTAACTCCTTCATATACATCACCCCAACGTATAAATTCATTATTATTATATGCAAAAAATGTTGAAAAAGTCAACATTTTATTAAATTTTTTTTTATACAGATGTAAATTTTTTACTATTATTTTTTTACTTTTATAGATAAGTCTTCATAATCTTTTTCATTGCCAAGTCTTTTTAAATATTCTTTTCCACCATCAACAGCAACAGCACCACAAGAACATCTTTTTAGATCATTAGTACTTTTTGATTCTATGACATCTCCACATTTTTTACATTTTATTTTATTACTTTTTATTTCTTCTTTCTTTTCCATAAGTCATCTCCTCATAATGTATTATATCATGATCTTATACCAATTATATCCTACCGTTTGCGGAATAATAGCAATACAATCATACAGATAAAATCCATATTGTCCGTATCACTGTAAAAAAAATCCATTGAAGATTTTTGCCGTTTACGTCACTTTTCTTCAATGAACTATTTTAAAACTCAATTTTTTTGTACCTAAATTGTACCTAAAATTATTTTACCAATACTGATACCTCACAAACACTTATAAAATGGGCACAAAAAATGAGAGCACGGTTAAATGCTCTCTTCAGGGGGTTTTGGTTGAATTCACACTCACATTATATAACCGTAAGTGTGGTTCATGCACGATGTTATCATCATGCATCTTAATAATAATATGTACTCATCTAAAAGTCAATTAAATTGGAAAAAATTTACTTTCGTTTTTTTCTTATTTACACTTTTTAACTTCTTTGAATTGAGTTTATCAAAATCTGTTTCAATTTATCATTATCACTATCTTTATCTTTTAAATACTCCATTGAATCTTTCTTAGCCTGTACTAAAATCTTATAATCAGAACGTAAATTTGCTATTTTAAAACACATATCACCACTTTGCTTAGTACCAAACAAATCTCCAGAACCACGTAGTTTAAAATCTTCTTCACTAATGACAAATCCGTCATGAGTATTCTTCATAATCTCTAATCTTTTCGTATCACTATCACTAATTAAAATACACTTAGATTCAATTTTATTTCTACCAACACGTCCTCTTAACTGATGTAGTGTTGATAATCCAAACCTATTAGCATCAAAAATAACAATCATAGTAGCATTAGGAACATCTACACCTACCTCGATAACAGTAGTACTTATTAAAATATTAATATCATTTTGTTTAAACTCACTCATTATAAGTTCTTTAGCTTCTGGTTTCATTTTTCCATGAACAATGTCAATTTTATACTTACTTCCAAAAGCAAGATTCATCTTATCTCTTAAATTAGTAACTGTTGTTAAATCAGTATTTTCACTTTCTTCAATTAAAGGTGCGATAACATATATCTGATGATTATTCTGAAGTTCATTATACATAAGTTCCAAAACTTCTTTCATTTCAGACTCTTTCTTTACATATGTCTTAACCGGTATTCTTCCTTTAGGCATTTCCTTAATAATAGAAACATCCATATCACCATAAATAGTTAAAGCATAAGTTCTAGGAATAGGTGTAGCACTCATATAAAGAACATCTAGTTTAACACCCTTATTCTTTAGATTAGCTCTTTGATTTACTCCAAATCTATGTTGCTCATCAGTAACAACTAAACCTAGATTTGCATATTCAACTTCCTCTTGTATTAAAGCATGTGTCCCAATAATAATATCCACATTACCATTTTTTAAATCATCATATATTAACTTTTTATCTTTTTTATTAACAGAACCTGTTAATAATTCTACCTTTACCCCAGTATCTTTTAAAAGTTCCTTTATATTATTATAATGTTGTGTTGCTAAAATCTCAGTTGGTGCCATTAAAGCACTTTGATAACCACATAAACTATTGTAGTACATTGCTAATATTGCAACAATTGTCTTACCAGAACCCACATCACCTTGAAGCAATCTATTCATTCGCTTTGAACTATTCATATCATCTATTACTTCTTTTAAGGCGTTATTTTGGTCTTTAGTTAGTTCAAAAGGAAGACTCTTAATTAATTTCTCTACATCTTCATAATTGCCTTCTCTTTTAATACCTTCTTGATGTTTCTCATGGTCTAATTTTAAATAATTAATTTTAAACATAAATTGAAATAATTCCTCATACTTCAACCTAATCGTTGCTTCCTTTAATTTTTCAAAACTAGGTGGATTATGGACAATATTAAGTGCAGTTTTTTTATTAGAAAAATTATACAAATCCATATACTTTTTTGGAATATAATCAGTAATTTCATTACCATACTTTAAAAGTGCATTATTAATATAACTACTTAAACTTTTAATATTTAAACCACTAGTAGTATGGTATACAGCTTCAATTTTTTCTTCTTTAGAAAGACTACCAAATCTTATATCCGAAGCATTTAAAATATTCTTTTGTCTATCGTACTTACCAATTACAATAACACTGGTACCTATACCTAAATTAGGCTTTAAAAAAGCACGATTAAATATTGAAACACCTACCACTCCATTTGGCATAGCAAGTCTAAAATTTAGTTTATTTACTCCTCCTCTAAATCTAACAACTAGAGGAATACTTTCTACTTTTCCATCTAAAATAACTCTGTCCTCATCAGTTACTGTCGATAAGTCACTTCTGCGTAAAACATCATATCTAAAAGGATAATGTTCTACTAAATCATCTACTGTAAATATATTCAATTTATTAAGTAAAGAGGTGGTTTTAGGCCCTATTCCTTTTAACTCATTTAAACTAATCATAGCACCACTTCCTTGGGAGCTATTATATCACAAAAAGGACATAAATTAAACTGTTTTTCCAATTATATAAGTTTTTTAAAAAAATGATTGACAAACACACCTCTTTCGATTATTATAGAAATCACCAATTCGAAATTGGCGAATTGGTCGCTAGTATCACACTAGCCAACCCCTTTTTATTCTTTTTTATGAGGTTGTTCTCAGGGGGACAACCTCTATTTTTTTACACAAATTAAAACTGAGTTTAATGAAACTATCCCTAAAGATAATTCCATAACTCAGTTTTTTTATTTATTATTTTCACTTAATCCTTTATAAAACTCATATCTTTCCATAGCGTCTTTCATGTTTTCATTAAGTAGTTCATCTAGCTTTGCTGGATTAGTTCTACCAAGAGTTCGATATCTATTTTCTCCTAGTAAGAATTCTTTGTACTTATCAAAATCAGATTTACTATCTAAAAAGAATTTTTTATTATCAGGATTATACCTAAAGATTGGGAAATAACCTGATTGAGTTGCTTTTTTCTCTTCATCTATGCTATTAGACATTCCTTTTAAAATTCCTTGTGCAATACATGGAGCATATGCAATAACAATAGATGGTCCATTATAATTTTTAGCTTCTGTTAAAGCATTAATTGCTTGTTGCATATTAGCACCAAGAGAAATAGTTGCAACATATACATGTGGATAAGATAAAGCAATTCTAGCTAAATCTTTTTTAGCATTTTCTTTACCTCTACTTGCAAATTTAGCCACACTTCCTTTAGGACTAGATTTTGAAGCTTGACCTCCTGTATTTGAGTATACTTCCGTGTCAAGAACTAAAATATTAACATTTTCATGAGTAGATAAAACATGGTCTAAACCACCGAAACCGATATCATAAGCCCAGCCATCTCCACCTATTATCCAGAAAGACTTAGCTTTAATAAATTCCTTCATAGCTATTAAATCAAAGATTTTACTGTTTTCAACAACCTCATATAACAAACAACTAGATTGATAATCCATTCTTTTATAATAACTAGCATAAATTTCTTTATCGCGTTCAGGAATTAACGCCACATTTTTCTCAATTATACTTCTTATTTTATCTTTTCTTATATGGTCTGCAACAGCCATTCCCATACCGAATTCGGCGTTATCTTCAAACAAAGAACTAGCCCAAGGAACATTATATGCAGTTCCTGGAACATTTCCTCCATAAATAGAGGAACATCCAGTTGCATTAGCAATTACTAATTCATTGCCAAACAATTGTGTTAACAATTTTAAATAAGGAGTTTCCCCACAGCCAGCACAAGCTCCCGGAAATTCAATTTTAGGGTTAACGAATTGACTTCCTTTTATAGTAGAAACATTTAAAGGTTTCTTTTCTTTTACTTCATTGAATAAATATTTATATTTTTCAATATTACTATTAGTTTTAGCTTCTTCAGTATTAACCATAGTAAGAGCCTTATTTCCTTTTTTACCAGGACATATATTACTGCACAATCCACATCCTGTACAATCTGAAATACTAATACCTACAGTATACTTTAAATCATCATTTATTGCAGAATCCAACAAGTCTTTTTTAACACCATTGGGTGCATTTTCAACCTCATCTTTGTTTAACAAGAAAGGCCTTATAACGGCATGTGGACATACCATTGAACACATATTACACATAATACAATTATCTTTGTTATAACAAGGTACTCTTTCGCTAATATCTCTTTTTTCTAGTTTTGCCATACCACCTTCAAAGGTACCATCAGCATATTGTATTAAGTCACTTACTTTTAACTTGTTTCCCTCTTTAGCCTCAATCATTTCAAAGATACTCTTAGCTTTGTTAATTTCTCTTTTTTCTTCTATTTCTGAAGTATTAACAAGTTCTAAACTTTCAAGCGCTCTGTTAATTGCTAAAACATTTTTAACAATTACATCTTCACCCTTATTAGTAAATAGCACCTTTAAAGATTCTTTTATCTTAGAAATAGCAAAAGCAAAAGGAATAATCATACTAATCTTAAATATAACTGTTTCAATAATTGTATTAATTTTACCTGATAATCCTACCTCATCAGCAATCTTATTAGCATTAACAATATATAATTTAATATTTCTATTCTTAATAATATTTTTATCATGAGTACTGATAATATCTAAAACTTCTTCTTTTGATTTATTGGTATTGAGTAAAAATATACCATTTTCCACAATATTATCTAACATATGCATCTTTTTTAAATAAATATCTTTAGTACAAACCACTAAATTAGGTTTTTCAACATAATAAGTTGCTCTAATTGGATTTTTATCGAATCTTAGATGAGAAATAGTTACTCCACCAGATTTTTTAGAATCATATTCAAAATAGCCTTGAACATAAACCTTCGCATTATCACCAGTAACTTTAATTAAATCCTTAGAAGCACTAACCATTCCATCTGATCCAAACCCATATATTAACATCTCATAATCACATGGCTTAATATCAATTGCAACATCGTCTAAACTTAATTTTGTAACATCATCAACTATTCCTATAGTAAATCCATTAAAAGAATCTTCTCTATCAAGAAAATCATATACTGCTTTTATTTGATAAGGAGTAGTATTTTTGCTTGATAATCCATACCTACCACCAATTACTTTTATAGAAGAATCATATTTACTAATCACATTTACAACGTCCAAATACAATGGTTCTGCACTACCAGATTCTTTAGTACGATCAAGTACTGCAATAGAATTAACTGTTTTAGGTAGCACTTTTAATAAATAATCAGCACTAAATGGACGATATAAATGGACTTCTATTAATCCAACTTTTTCACCATTAGATATCATTGTATCAATTGTTTGCTTAATAGTCTCACAAACAGATCCCATAGCTACAATAACCTTTGTAGCATCTTTAGCACCATAATAGTTAAAAGGTTTATAATCCTTACCCGTCAATTTATTAATTTTCTTCATATAGCCATTTACTATATCCGGTAATTCATCGTAATACTTGTTTCTAGACTCCGTTATTTGAAAATATATATCATCATTTTGATTAGTACCTTTAGTAACAGCATTATTACTAATTGCTCTAGATTTAAACTCATCTAATTTCTTTTGATCTATTAACTTTTTTACCTCATCCATATCTAATAATTGAATTTTCTGTAATTCATGGCTCGTTCTAAATCCATCAAAGAAGTTAACAAAAGGAACACTTCCCTTAATAGTCGATAAATAACTAACAGCCGTTAAATCATGTGCTTGTTGCACAGATGATGATGCAAGTATAGCAAATCCAGTCATACGTGTAGCATAAATATCTTGATGATCTCCAAAAATTGATAAAGCATGAGTTGATAAACTTCTAGCAGCAACATTTATAACGCATGGCAACAATTCACCTGCTATTTTATACATATTAGGAATCATTAATAAAAGTCCTTGGCTAGCAGTGTATGTAGTTGCTAAAGTACCATTTAATAATGCACCATGAACAAGTCCTATAGCACCCGCTTCGCTTTGCATTTCTACAACTTTAACCGTATCACCAAAAAAGTTAGTTTTACCTTCACTTGACCATTTATCAATATATTCTGCCATTGGAGAAGCTGGTGTAATAGGATAAATACCAGCTAACTCACTAAATTGATATGAAACATAACTACAAGCTTCATTACCATCCATAATTTTATATTTCATAATATCACTCTTTCTTATATTAACTATTAACATTATATAATAAAAACACCAAAAAATATATAAAAAGCGAGTATTAAACTCGCTTATCCATTATTTTCTTATAATTTCTCTTGAACCTTTAGTAGCAATATTCATAAATTGGTCATAATATCTTTGATATCCTGGCAAAATAGTATCATCTAATTTAGAGAAAGGATATAATTTAAATCCTGCTCCGTACGTGATACCTGCCTTTCTGGTATAAACCAATTGAGCAGCTGGTTCTTCTAAAGTTATTGTAACATTACCATCAGTAACAGTTTTTTTAATAGTTACAGATGCCATCAAACCAACTAATCTTTCTATACCTATCTGAGATGATATAAAGTTTCCTAATGAATATATAACCATAGTATTATCTATAAAATCTATTGGTTGAATAACATGAGGATGAGTACCAATTACAATATCAACGCCAAGAGATGCAAGATATTTAGCAATGGTTTTTTCTTCTTGAACAGGAGTATGTGTATATTCAGCACCCCAATGCATTGCTACCATAACAACATCTACTTTATCACGAACACGTTCAATATCAGCCTTTACCTTTTCTTCACTATACAAATCAAATAAGTAATCTTTCCCGTATGGAATTCTAAGTCCATTTGTTAATGTAGAGTATGAAAGCAAAGTATATGTTATACCATTTTTTTCCATTATTCTAGGTGTCACTCTTGATTCTTCCGATTCATAAGATCCCGCTGCTATTACACCTTCTTGTTTTCCCCAATAATTTATTGAGTTAATCAATCCTCTTTCACCATAGTCTAACGAATGGTTAGTAGCAAGACTAACAAGGTTAAATCCCATATTCATAAACGCATCCCCAACTTCTTGTGGAGAATTAAATAAAGGATAACTAGATAATCCCAAAGAAGTTCCTCCTAATATCGTTTCCTGATTATAATATTTTAAATCATACTGTTCTATAATAGTTTTTACTTCAGTAAACATATTATTAAAATTATAAACACCGTTAGAATATGCATCTTTATAAACAGCACCATGAATTAGGGCATCACCTACCGCAATAAATGTAGCGCTTGTCTCATAATTATTTTTATCACTAGGAGAGTCATTATCAACTATATTAGGTTTCCTGTTTTTTTCTTCTTGTTCTGCCTTATAAAGTGAAATACCAAATAAAGTTCCCCCTGCAATAATAGATATAATTGCTAAAACTATTAAAACTATTGATATAATTCTTATAGTTTTTTTCTTTTTTTTCACTATCTCACCACACTTCTATTTTAGAATTAATCCAAATCCACTTACTACTCTTCTTCCTCCAGTAACAACTTGTCCATAAATATTTTTTGGAGTATTAATAATTTTACCATTAATTGCTAGTTGTGCTGATGTACCACCATCTAAGTTGGCAGCATTATAAGCACCATATAGTTTTAAAGTCTCAATTACTTCCATCATGTTAGGTCCAGCAGCGTGAGTTCCCTCAGTAACTAAGAATAAAACTACACCATCTTTTCTTTGCGCAATAGCAACACGAGCAGCTCTTGAATATCCACCAACTGTCGCATTAACAAATTGTAATTCTTTACCATTTACAATTAAGAATGGTCCAAATTCTAAGGCATCACGCATTCCCATATCAATTGCTTCTTGACCAGTTGCATAAGTTAATAACAATTTATTATCCTTATTAAATCCAATTAAGTTAGCTTTTCCGTCATTATCAGACCAAATGATTTTACTATCCTTAATTAGGTACCCCATTGGTACATCACTACCCCAACCGTAGTCAACAAACATACCTCCATTGATACAAACAGTTCCACCCATTCTTTGGCACATATCTTTGATACGTTCTTGACCAGTACCACTTCCAAATGATTTAGAATGAATAAGTTGAACTTTAGATGGGTCATATATAGCAACTAAATGAGCATCATATTTTCCTACCTTAACTTTTAAGTATTTATAATCTTCATTACCAGGGTCTCTCGTTAATATTTGCTCATCATATTCATTGTCATAATCCTTTTTAGGACCAGTATCAATAACAATTTTATCCAAGTCAACCGCATCATTTATTGGAATATATGCACCTTGTGATAAAATATTTTGAATAGTTTCATCACTCCAAAATGTATATGCAATATATTGATGGGTTTTAGTACTCATCGCAGTGTTTATAATTAAGTTTCTAAATCCTGCATAAGGACCATATACCACAAAGAAACAACCAGCTACCAGAATATCTAATATAATAAATAGGATAGTAGTCTTGCGTATTCTTCTAGGTTTCTTTTCTCTTTTTTGTTTTTTTTCTTTCTTTGCCATAACTACACCTCTACCTTATATGGTTTATCTTTAGTTCCTTCGCCTTCAACTACTTTAGGAGTTTTAATAGAAATCACTGGTTTATATGGTCTAGAAATTCCAGGTTTAGAACTAATTAAGTCATTGCTATAATAATAGATTCTTCCTTCTCTAGGAGATTTATTAGATACATAATAACCTTCTTGGTCATTATCAAATTTTAAATCTACTACACTAGGAATACCAACTTTAACTGTAACTTTATCTTTATAAACGTTCTTATAACTCTTTTCATAAGTAGTAGTATAAACATCAAAATCTAAAAGTGCATCTTTATAAGATAATCCTTCATAAAATTTATTATTTAATAATTCCGCTAAAGAGTTTTTACTATCTGCCTTATAATCTAAAATACTTGTATCAAAGCGATAAGTACTTAATCCTTTGTTATATAATCCTGCATATGCTAATTTCAAAACATCTTCATCTTTATCTACAACTACCCATGTATCTTCATCTATTGTTAAATAAGAACCAAATTTAATTGTCTTATCATCTTTTTCAATTTTATAAGGATCATCTAATGAACCACTACCACCTAATAAGGCAACTGAATTCTTAATTGTAACAACTGGTTTTACAAAATATGTATTATTAGCTTCTGAAGTTGAGATACTACTTCCATTAGCAATCCATACTTTATTATCACCTGAATAAGTACTTAACCACACCATATCTTCATCATGTGAAACATATGTAGTTGAATCAACAACACTATTTAAATAATCATTAGCTTGTAATAATTTAACATAATAATCAGAGTTTTTATCATTACAACTAAATCCTTCTATCGTATCCATCTTATCGTTACAAATAGTTGATTTAACTAAATAATCAGTATTCAAATGTTTAACAAATACATCATTTAGATATTTGTTAATATCAGAATTAACATAATCACTTTTACCAAAGTTCCAAGCTAAAATATTAATATAATCATTTAAGATTATTTCTAATGAACCATCCACATTTGTTCTTACTACTCGCCATAACATATTACTATATTTAATATAATTATTAGAAGTAGCACCCTTAAAAACATAAACGCCATTTTCTCTATATAGGCCATCACCAGAAGACGCTATAGGAGTATTATGTGTTAAAACATTTGAAATTAACTCAGCTGTTTGTCCGCCTTCTATTTTAGGATTATATATTTTATAATATTTTATCAATCTAGAACCATAAAAAATACAACAACCTATAATAAAAATCAAACTTGCCAAACAAAAAACAGTTTGTATAAGTCCTTTTTTTAATCGTCTTTTTTTACCAGTCTTCTTACCTTTTTTACTTGTTTTTTTTCCGCTTTTTTCTTCTTTATCTATATTATCATCCAAATCTAAGATTTCGATATCTTCATCTTTCATTTAATCACATCCAATTCTATTAAATTATAACAAAATTAGCTATATGTTTCAACCCAATTATTGAAGAAAAAAAATAACAGGAGTTAATCCTGTTACATTACTATTTTCTATAAAAAATTGCTATAAAAGATGAAAATCTGAAAATAATTTCATCACTTTTATTCATAGCTAAAGTTTTACCCATTGCTTTACCACCTATTGTCATTGAAGCTACTAAAGCAGTTATAATAAGTGAAGTTACTAATAAATTCAAATGAAAAGTACTAGCTAGAATAACCGCAATTGAAGCTGAAGTAGAACCACTTATAATTCCACATATATCACCTATTACGTCATTACAAAAACTAGAAACCTTTTCAGCATTTTTTATTAACCTTACCGCAAGTTTAGCCCCTTTAACATTTTTAGCAGCCATTGAATTAAAAGTACTTTGGTCAGCAACTGTTATACTAACACCAATTATATCAAATAGAATACCTAATCCAATAAATACTAATACTAGTATTACACTAACAAAAATATTCGCATTGGGTATAATAGTTTCTGATAATAAAGAGAATAATAACGAAATAAAAAACGTTATTGTAGTTATCTTTATTATCCAATTATAATTAATGAGTTTTTTATTCTTAACTGGTTTCTTACCAGCTTTATTAGAATATTTCTCCTTACACTTTTTATTTTTCATATGCTCCTCGAAAAAAAATAATGAAATGGCAATTAATATAATAAACTTTGCGTCTTTAGGTCAAGTTGGATTTCCCTTATTTTTACTCATCGTTACCAATTGAGCAGTTCCCTTTTGAAAAAATAAGTAGTAAGTTACCTTATCTACGACTTGATTACCACTTAGTACACACTGCAATCTTATATTAATCTACACCCTAGGAGATTTCCTCAACAATACCCCCTATTACTATGCTTTTTTGCAGTACTAGTTTCAAGTAGCGATACTTATAATAAGGTGTACACCAAATAATAAGTTGTCTCTATTCCCTAATACCACTCAAGCCAAGCTACTCTATCCATAGCTTTAGCCACAAGATAGGTTCAAGCCTGGTTCGTAAAAGTTAGTTTAACTTTCTCTCACAAAGACAGGTCTCCACGCAAAAATGGGTCGGATTCGTATGCCATTACGAGCGCCCACAATCACTTCAAATCCAGCATTCACCCCAAACTGGGCGTAAGAAGCAAACACCAGACGTTTCATAGATATGCTCTTTAACGATATTTTACCCTCGTCTTCATAATAAATGTATCGACTAGAATAGTGCGCCATTTCGAGTTACATTATAACACAAATATAAAAAAAAGTCAAAGGCCCCATTAAAAGTGCCTCTGACTTTGTAATTTATTTTTTCAATATCCTAATTTTTACTTTTCTAGTACGAGGAGTATAAGTCAATCTTGTATCTTCTCCAGTTACTTTAACATCTACTTCATGTTCTCCTTCTTTTAATCCTGCTAAATCTATGTATGCAGTAATAGTATTAGTATCCAATGCATCAAGAACAGATTTACTACCGTTAACAATAACAGTTACTGTACTATTTTCCTTACTAGAAGCTTGAACACTATAACCGTCACCTAAGTTAACTGATTTAATCTGTAAATCTTTTACTTCTTTAGAAACTATATCATCTAAAGTAAGTTTTACCGTAATTGTCTTAACACTTATTTCTCTAACCCCTGTTGGCTTAGATAAGTTAATTGTATAAGTTTTATCACGAGTTACATTAGATACATCTATTTTAACAGGTAAATATTCAATTGTAGATAAAGCTATACTATCACCATAAATAGTAACCTCTTGAATACTAGGAGTTAATGTCTTAACAGCTTTTCCTTCAGGTGTACCTTCTGGTATTACCTTAATAGGAACATTTTTACTTGGTGAAGTAATTTTAATTACTGCTTCAACTTTATTAGGTACTATTTCAACATCTATTATTTTTCCATCTTTATCATATGCTACTAGAGGAATATCAGTAAGTGTTGTAGTACCCGCTGTTGGTTTAGAAATATTTTCTACATCAACTAATGCTTTTACAGAAGCAACTTGGCTTAATTTATACGACGCACCTTTAATTATTACGTTATCTCTATTTAATGCAATATTTTCAATATTTAACTTAGTATCAAGTTTATCTTTATGAATAATATCAGAAGTTAATTCTCTATTTTCAGATACCTTTTCATAAATTGTAACAGTTACATTTGAAGTATCAAGTTTATATTCAACAGATGATACTGATTGTTTGTATTTAAGATTTACTCTGTGTTTGCCAGCAGATAACCCTGTTAAATCAACAGTAACTTCATCAGCTGGATATTGCTTTGCTAAATAAACGTCCCATTTTCTACCAATCAATGTTACATCAACTGTATTCGGCAATCCTTCTACAACAAATGCTTCTTCATTGTATACAGCTTTTACTGGTTGACCATATAAAACTTCAGCTGAATTGTCAACTAAAGTAGTAAATTTGTTATCTATTGCAAAAAATGCAATCAAAGCACAAACAAGTGAAATAATAACCAAAGATTGACGATTAGTTAAGAATTTTTCAAGACCATGACCATTGTTTTTTAAAGCATCTGTTATCAATAAGATTAATTTAGTAATTGGAGTAATAATTAATCTATCAAATAAATTAAATATTTTTACAAATATATTCTTCTTTTTACCACTATTTATTCTCTTCATAAATCTCTTCCTCATTTACATCATCTTCAAAATCAGATTCTTGTTTTGGTCTTAATTCGTCAATTAACATCATTCTAACATCATCAAGAGATAAGTTATAGAATAATTCACCTTTAACAGCTATAGATAATCTGCCAGTCTCTTCAGATACTACAAGAGAAATACAATCACTCTCTTCAGTAATACCTATAGCAGCTCTATGTCTTGTACCTAATCTTTTATTATTTTTAATATTATTACTTGTTGGGAACACTGCTCCAGCACAGCTAATTCTATCACCTTGAATTATAACACCACCATCATGTAATGGATTATTTGGGAAGAATATAGAAATTAACAACTCGCTAGAAACATCACCATATATCTTTTTAGCTCTATTTATATAATCTGCCAAACTAGTATCACGTTCAATAACAATTAAAGCTCCTATTCTTGCTTTTCTTAAATAATCCATAGCTTGAACTATTTCATAAACAAGGCGTTCACGTTCGTCAACAGTTAATACTTTGTGTCTCCCTAATAACTGACTTCTACCTAACTGTTCTAGTACTGTTCTTATCTCCGGTTGGAAGATAATTATAAGTGCTAAAGGTCCCCACATAATTATGTATTCAAGTAAAAAACCTATCGTAACAAAATGAAATATATCAGAAGCAATCTTTAATATTGCTACTATAATTACGCCCTTAAAAATCAATGTAAGTTTAACGTTGTTTTTGATATTCTTTAATATATAATAAAAAATCAACCAAACAATTAAAATATCAACAATCTTGTTAATAATTGATAAAATACTATCTATAGTCATAAAATTTTTCTCCTCTTAAGTACCACCCTGGTACTATAATATTATACAAAAAAAGATATAATTAGTAAATAGCATAATTATATCTTTGGGTTATTGTTACTATTTATAATAAGAACAGCTGGAGCTTTTTCATTAGGATTAATCTCATTATTTATAGGCGTTTGTTGAACATTATTAAAGTTTTGCAAAGGTACTGCTCCATTTGCAGCTGGTGTTACTACATTAGTTCGAACAGGTTGACTCATATTAACTTGCTGAAGAGCTACAGGTGTTTGAACTGGCATTGGTTGAGGTTGAGCAATAGCACCCTGATTGGTAATTTGATTATTAATAGGTTGTTGTATAGTCTGATTACTAACAGCAATATTTTGATTTAGCGGATTAGATACTGCTGTAGCTGCAACTTTGGGAATAGATGCTACCTCCTTTACAGGCTGCACCGGTTTAGTATTCAAATTAAGTGTGCCATTTTTTGACATATCCATATTAGTATTCATTCCAAATTTCATCATCTGCTCATTATTCTTTTCACCTAAATATCCAATTATAGCAAAAATTAAAATTGTATTAACTACTAAAATTGAGTAATATAAAGGCCCATCTATATTCCTAAAAAAACTAATAATAAAATCCATTTCTACCATCCCTTTATTCTATTTTATATTATCATCTTTTTACATAATGTACAATTAGCATCTGTATAATTCATTTGATAAGTCTGTTTTTCGGATTATCATTACACAAACATCAACTAAATATACTATCCAACTAATTACTGAAAATTATATTAACTCTTTTTATTTTTTATGTTTTTTAATTTATGGTAACAATTAAAGGCAACTTTATATAAGAAATAATAAAATTTATTAACAACCAAATCAAATTCACCAATGAGTTCCACTACATTGCCACCAAATCCTTTTTTGAACTCGTAAACACCATACATAGGATTATTTTCCTTTTTAAAATTACCTTCTATTCCGTAAAAATTATATCTCTTAAATCCATGCTTATTGGCGTATTTAATTGCATACCATTGGATTGCATACATAGCATTCCATTTCATAAATTCGTCATATCCGCCACCATAAAGATTTAACAATTCACTACCACATTCAATAAACATAGAACCCGCTAAACATATACGTTTACCATATTTTTCTTCTAATTCCTTAATTTCATCTATTTTGTTTTGCAATTCTTTTAATTCTTTTTTTCTAGCATCCGTTACATCACTATAAGAATTAATCTCATCTATTTCCTTCTGAAGCAAGTTAATGCTTATATCAGTATCTAAGTAACATAAAACAATTTTTAACTTATCCCCTAAAGCATCAAACATATTCTCATAATAACTTAACGGTCTATCAATAAATCCACGTCTAGAACCAGTGTGCTCAGTTATCCTTTTATACTCAGCCAATCCTTCTTTACCTATCTCTTCTAAGACTAATCCCATTTTTAATGTTTTCTTAACATTTTTTCTTGTTTGTTTGATCATGCCTTTCATAAGCTCTTCTTCACTTTTACCAGCTACATCTAAAACAAACATCCACCTTGGTTGTAATGATCCTTCTGTTTTAGTGTTGAAGCCATAGTGCTTATACCCCATTTTTTTTAAATTTTCAACAACTAACGAATTATCTATTCCACCATCGACAACATCACCGTTTATATCACGTTCCTTATATAACAAATATGAATCAATTTTTATAAAAATTCCATTATGTTTTCTTACATACCCTTTTATTTCTTCAGTAAATTTTTTTAATACCTTCTCGTTATTATAATCAATTAAAAAGCCTCGTGGTGAATAAAACATCTTCTTTCCTATAGGTGTAATTTTAGCTAACAATAATGCTGCGCCTATTATTTTATCTTTATCAATTAATCCAACATAATAATGTTCCCACCCATTACTAAGTTTTAACTTTGCCCACTCTTTAGTTTGATAGAAACTAAGAAGTTCATTTTCATTCGCATATTTTTCAAATTGTCTCTCAGTTATTTCTTTAAATTCCATGTTGTTCCTCTCTTCTCATTAATCTTTATTTGCTGACTTCTTTATTTTTTTCTTTGCAATATTTCTTACTAGTCTTCTATAAAAAGGTACTAATTTAGTAAAACAAAAATACCAAAAAGGCTTGTTAACATAATCAAATTCACCAATAAATTCTATATAGTTGCCACCAAAAGCCTTTTTAAAAATATGTAATCCATATCTAGGATTATCATGATTTAAATCCCCTATTGTACCAAAGTGATCATAGTACTTTAATCCTTCGTCGTGGCAATATTTTATATGTTCATAATAAACCTTATAGTTTGATTGAGATGATGTCAAAACATTGTGATTGCCAGCGTATAAAGTCCAAGCCTTATCACCATATTCAATTATCACATGTGCATTTAATGTAATAACATCGCCATATTTATCTCTAGCATCACTATATTCAGATATATACTCATCCAGTTTTTCCAAACGCATTTCTAATTCTTTCTGTTTTTTTTGATTAGCTGTACTTAAATTTTCCTTTTTTGATAAATCATCCAATGATTTTAAAATATCATTTTTTTCTTTAGAATATTCATCTATTACTTTATTAGTATCAATACTGCCCATAAATAAATTCATTTTACCATATTGATTATATATTTCGTATAAACTCTTGTAATACTTCATATCGTGCGATACAAAATCTTTTCTATCCTCAGTTAAATCCATTAATTTACTAAATTCCGGAATATCATCTATATTACCAATTCTAACCATAGTACCTAAAGACGTTCCTTTTTTTATTCTTTGTTTAACTGTTTTTGAAAATCTACTTTCAATATCTTCCATTGTACCATCTAGATTAATTCTAAATGTATAACGAGGTTGAGTCGTTTCAAAGTTTTTAGTAAATCCTAAATGCTTAAATCCAATCATCTGTAAAGTATTGAAAATTTTCTTGCAATTATATTTAGGATTTACTTCATTCCCTTTATAATCTTCTTCATACCATATAAGATCCGGATCTATTTTTAAAAATATAGCTTTTTTACTCTTAATAAACTTAATAACTTCAACAGAGAATTTCTTTAACAAACTCTCATCAGTAAAATCTATAACAAATCCACGAGGTGCATAAAAATATGAAAGCCCTAATGGTAAATGTTTCTGCAATAACAAAGTTGCACCTAAAATATTATTTTTCTCATCAACTAATCCTAAATAATAAGGAGTTTGATTTTTTTCCTTTTTAGCGAATTGCCCCCATGCATACGATTGTAAAAAATGCGATTTAAATTGATGATTTCTTACATATTCATCATAAACCATGCCATCTAATTCAATTAATTTAGTCATAAATATCACCTATTCATTCTAATATTCACTACTATTATAACAATTTATCATTTAAATTAAAACTAAAGGAAGAATTTATTTTAAATAATTGTAAATCAATTAACAAATGTATATAATGTAATTGGGTGATAATAAATGGAAAAAAGAATAAAAAATCTAATACTATCAATAATTATTATATGTGACTTTGTTTTACTATTATATTCAATAAAAACCAATAATTATGAACAAATAAGTGCAATTGTAACATTGCCATTAACGTTGCTAATACCAACTATAGTAAGAAAAATACTAAAAATTAATATTTCTGATTACTTTGAAATTATCTTTTATATATTTATCTTTCTAGCCCAATTCCTAGGTTCTGGTATTAATTTGTATGACAAGATATATTGGTTTGATGATTTTACTCATTTATTGTCTGGAATATTCTCCTGTTTAGTAGCATTAGCAGTATTAAAAATATTTAAAAAAAGTACAACAAAAGATATTACTTTTAACATTATATTTATTTTTGGAATAGTATTTATAATAGCAGGATGCTGGGAATTAATAGAATTTGCAATTGACCAAGCACTAGGTTCTAATATGCAACACTCAATCGATTCAGGAGTAAATGACACAATGTTTGATATGTTAAGTGCATTAGTTGGAAGCATCATCTTCAATATAATCTACTACATTGAAAGCAAAAAGAAGCAAGGACTAATTTTCAAAATTCAAGATAAATTATTAAAATAAAACTTCTATCGCTAAGATAAAAGTTTTTTTATGATTATATATTTGCCTTTTAATGAAATTTTTGCAACTTCATAACCATAGCTCATAAGTTCTTTTTTATACTTTAAAAATGAGTGGTCTATTTCAAATCCCAAAATATTTTTTATTTCATCATAAGACAATTGATATTCATCCTTATTATTTTCTTTAATATAATTCCAAAGTTTCTCATATTTACTCATATGTTAATCCTTATAGTAAATAGTTACTCCACCAAAAATACAAACAGCATTAACGTAAATAATTGATGCCTTATCTGTCGCAGTATTTTTATTTTTTTCGCTAACACCACCAAATATTGAAGTTGATTTAACTTTTACTTTTACATCTTTTGGTACTAATATTTCAATGCCTCCAAATACAGAGCAAGCATTAATAACAGAATCTTCTTTTATTTTAGCTTTAGTTAAATCACATTTGACTCCACCAAATACAGCAGTTAAATCACTACCTTTAAAAGTTTCATTATCAAATTCTACGTTTTGAGCAGAAAAAGTAGCACAATATTCATTATCTTTATTCTTTTCTTGATTAACCTTTTTTATTTCTTCACTTACTTTGCGTGTAAATACATCCTTAAACACAAATGACAATCCTATTACAACTAATATTAATGGCAATAGTAGCTTCCATACCATACTAAAATCAATAACATCTTGGCAAGCAAGTAATAATCCTATTCCTATTAAAAGACCAATAATACTTCCTGTTTTTTCGTTATCCTTAATAAGGCCTATAAAACAAGGAACTATAATAAATAAAGTCCACCAGCCATCAAATAATATATTAATATCAGTAATTCCTAATGAATTACATCCTAGAACTACCCCTAATAAAATTAAAATGGCACCTAATATTCTAATTTCAATTTTATTCATATTCTACCTCCTATATTTCAAAACAATTTTAACATATATTGTTCACTTTTTAAACTCAATTTTTTTACAAAAATTCTTGTATAAAAAAGAACTTATTTAAAGTTCTAACAGTCAATTATGGTGGAACCGGGGAGAATCGAACTCCCGTCCGAAATAACTCCATCAAAGACCTCTACAAGTTTAGTCAACTAGTAACATTCGCTATATTATAAGCTAGTTAACGAACAATAATATAACTATCCTATAAAATTCATCAATCTACCTAGGATATAGAAAGATATATTCTGCTAAAATTGAGCCTCTAATATTTTCCGCAGACAAAAAAATAAAAGAAGCGCTTTGCCGTTTTTAGATTAAGCAAAAGCTAATTGATTTCTGTTTCCAGTTATTTTTGTTTGCATTTAAGGTTGCCACCTACTTGCAATCTAGGACTAAATTATCCCGTCGAAACCATATTCGGCCCCATGTGCACATTATAACACAAAACATTAATTATTACAATTATTATAATAAAAGAGACTAGTATCTGTTCTTACTAGCCTTTTCAATAGTTCTTTTTATATCTCTTTCCTTAATTGTTTCTCGTTTATCATAATCTTTTTTACCTTTACATAAACCAATTAATATCTTTGCTTTATTGTTTTTAAAATACAATTTCAACGGTATTAAAGTATATCCTTCTAAACGAATTTTATCATTTAGTTTTAAGATTTCTCTTTTATGCATTAGCAACTTTCTTGTTCTTGTTTCATTATGATTAAAAATATTTCCCTGTTTATAAATACCAATATACATATTTAATATATATAATTCACTATTTCTTACAATCACATAACTATCATTAAAATTACAAGAACCTTCTCTAATTGATTTTATTTCAGTACCTGATAAAACAACTCCACATTCATACTCTTCCTCTATAAAATAATCATGTCTTGCTTTTCTATTATATATTTCCATAATATCACTTCCTTATATTGGATATTTTTCTATTTTTGCACTCCTACTAGTTATTAAATCCATATACTCATTATAATAAGATTTATAACCTTGTAACAATTTATTATTTAATTTATCAAAAGGATAAATCTTAAAATCAGTCTTTGTTTTACCAGAATTATAGTAAGTATAAGTTAATCTTGCAACTGGTTCACTAATAATTATATCATTATTTTCCTTTTTTACATCAACAGAAACCATTAATCCTATTCTTCTATCTATACCTTCTTGTCCCGATATAAAATTACCAAGAGAATATATAACTAATGTACTGCCAACATAGTCAATTGGTTCAACTACATGAGGATGATGTCCTATAATTATATCAACGCCTAAACTAGATAAATATTTGGCAATACCTTCTTGCTCCTTAGTAACAGAATTATTATATTCTTCACCCCAATGCATTGAAACAAGTAATAAATCAACTTTATCCTTAACTAAATTGATATCTTTTTTTACTTGCTCTTCACTATAAACATTAACATAATAATTATTACTTGGTTTAATTCCGTTAGTTGTAGTTGTATATCCTAAAAGTGCATATTTAATTCCATTTACTTCTTGTATTTTAATATTATTACGTTCTTCTTGTGAATTATAAGAACCTGTAGTTAATACATTTTTCTTAGTCTTCCAATAGTTATTTGAACTAATAATAGCCTTTTTACCTCTATCAAGAGTATGATTATTAGCAAGATTCACTAAATTAAAACCTATATTAGTAAATGTTTCTCCAACTTCATGAGGGGAATTAAAAGCAGGATAACTTGATAACCCTAGTTTAGTCCCACCTAGAATACTTTCTTGATTATAAAATGCTAAATCGTATTTACTTACAATTGGTTTTATCAAGGTCACCATTTTATCAAAATTATAAACACCATCTTCATAAGCATCATCATAAACACTACTATGTATTAGCACATCTCCTGCCATAATCAAAGACAATTTATTTTCTTTAACCTGTTGTTCATTAAAAGATTTATTATCCTGTTTTTCTCTAGTAGTTAACAAAAGAAAGATTACTATTAATCCTAAAATAGCTGCTAAAAATACTTTTCCACTATTTTTCATCTTTCTTCTCTTTTTTCTAGCCATTTTACCTCCTAAAGTTTTTTCAATATTTCAAAATCAATAGTTTTTTTATCTTTAGATGCAGCCTTAACTTTTACTAAAACTCTATCTCCTAATCTATATCTAACTTTAGTTCTATCACCGGTCAATGTCTGTGTAGCTTCATCAAAAACAAAGTAATCACCTAAATCGTTAACATGTACTAAACCTTCAATTAAATTATCAAGCTGAATAAACATTCCGAAATTATTAACACTTGAAATAATTCCTTCATATTCTTCACCAATGTGATCTTCCATGTATTCTGCCATTTTCATATCTTCTACTTCACGTTCACACTCAACTGATTCACGTTCTTTTACCGAAGAATTATCAGCAATATATATTAATTTTTCTTGCCAATGTTCTATAGTGCTACGAGACATATCGTTATTAAACAAATATGTTCTAAGTAACCTATGAACTGTAGTATCCGGATATCTTCTAATAGGTGAAGTAAAATGTGTATAACACTTACTTGCAAGACCATAGTGCCCTAGATTTTGTGGAAGATATATTGCTTTTTGCATGTTTCTCAATAACAGACTTGATAAGATTTTGAATTCTTTTTTGTCACTCAAAAATTTAATTAATCCTTGAATTGTTTTAGGGCTTACATCTTTAATATTACCTTTATATGTATACCCTAAAGTTTGTAAGAACGATAAGTATGTCCTAATTTTATCTTCTTTTGGATATTCATGAACACGATATATAAAAGGTAAATCCATATAAAATATATGGGTTGCTACACACTCGTTTGCACAAATCATAAAATCTTCTATTAGTTTTTCACCAGAACCACGTTCTCTTAAAACGATATCAGTAGGATGACAATTTTCATCAACTAGTATTTTAGCTTCATCTACATCAAAATCTATAAATCCTCTATTTTCTTTAGCTTTCCTTATTATCTTAGATAACTCTAGCATAAGTCTAAGTTTATCAGCATATGATTCATATCCCTCCGGAATAGTATCTTCTTCAAGAACCTTATTAACTTTTTTATAAGTCATTTGAATCCTTGATTTAATAACACTTGGGAATATTTCATAATCTACTGTTTTACCATTTTCATCAATTTCCATAACACAAGATATTGCAAGACGCTCTACTTCCGGATTTAATGAACAAATTCCGTTTGATAATTTATGAGGAAGCATCGGAATAACTCTATCAACTAAATAAACTGAAGTGCCGCGTTCCATAGCTTCTTTATCCAATGGACTTCCCTCTTTAACATAATAACTAACATCCGCAATATGTACACCCAATTTGTAATGACCGTTTTCTAACTTTTCAATAGAGATAGCATCATCTATATCTTTAGTATCATCACCATCTATAGTAAAAATAACCTCATCAGTCAAATCTCTACGGCCAACTTTATCAGAAGGATATACTTCTTCTGGAATACTATCTAATTGTTTAATTGTTTCTTCATCAAAAGTATCCTTTATATTATATTTACAAACAACAGATAATATATCTACTCCTATATCATTTTTATGACCTAAAATACGAATAACTTCACCCTTAAACTTATTATTAGATATTTGAGAAGTAATTTTAACTACAACTTTATGGCCATCCACAGAACCTTTATTTTTGCCTTTAGGTATTTCTATATTCATCTTTAACTTATCATCATCCGGAATAATATATCCTCTGCCTTTTTTAAAATAAATTTCCCCAACTACTGTGGATAATTCTCTCTTAACAACTCGAACAATTCTTCCTTCGATTCTACCGTCTGGTTTATTACTTAGAATTTCTACCAAAACTTTATCACCATTAATTGCACCGTTCATATTATCAATACCAACAAAAACATCTTCTTCTTGATTAGAAACATCAACAAAACCAAAACCTTTTTTATTAGTACGCATAATACCTTTTCTTAGATTACTATGTTCAAATAACATATATTTATCTTTATTAGAATGATATATTTCAACATCTTCTTCAAGTTCTCTTAATGCATTAATTAATTCTTCGGTCTCTTCAACAGTTTTAATATTAAGTACAGAATCTATTTCCTCAAAGGAAAGTGCTCTGTTATATTTTTTTAAAATTTCTAGTACTTTATCTTTCATATTCTTCACCTTATACTTAGATTATACAATAAAAAAAGAGCTATTCCTAGCCCTTATCTTATACAAATTCCATAATTAAACTTACTAAAAAGAATATTAATCCTAATGTCATAGTTACTCTACTAATTAGTAACTCTGCACCACGTTCTTTTCTTCTACTAAATAAATCAGCATTACCACCAGAAATGATTTGTGATGCACCTTCAGCTTTATTACTTTGCAACAATACAATGGCAATTAGTAATAATGATATGATTAATAAAAATATCTTCATACCAATCCCTCCGTTTTCTAACAAGTATTTTACCATAACTATATATGATTTGCAATAAAATATTAATAGTTATTAGTTATCAATTAATTTTTCTTCAATTCGCAATAGTCTATTATATTTAGCAATTCTTTCACTTCGAGATAAAGAACCAGTCTTAATTTGTCCCATGTTAAGTCCAACAGCTAAATCTGCTATTGTTGTATCTTCAGTTTCACCGCTTCTATGAGAAATAATTGTTTTATAACCATTTTCTTTAGCAAGAGCAATTGTTTCCAAAGTTTCTGTTACTGTACCTACTTGATTTAATTTAATCAATATGGCATTACATGCACCTTTTTCAATCCCCTCTTGCAAATATTTTTTATTAGTAACAAACAAATCATCACCAACTATTTGAATTCTGTTGCCAACAAGTTTAGTAAACTTACTGAATCCATCCCAATCATTTTGGTCAAAAGGGTCCTCGATTGAAATAATTGGATAATTATTAATAAGTTCAATATAGTAATCAGTTAACTCTTTAGTTGTCAAAATCTTATTCTCACTTTCCAAGTGATATTTCCCATCTTTATAAAATTCACTGGCTGCTATATCAAGAGCAATGCTTACATCTAATCCAGGCGTATATCCGGCATCACTAATAGCTTTTATTATTAAATCAAGACCTTCTTTATTATTAGATAAACTTGGAGCAAAACCTCCTTCATCACCAACACTTGTTGCTAGTCCTTTTTCTTTTAATATATTTTTCAATGTATGAAAAACTTCAGAAGCAATTCTTAACATTTCTTTAAAACTACCGGCATTTGGAACAATCATATATTCTTGAAAATCCAAATTATTATCAGCATGGGCGCCACCATTTAAAATATTCATCATTGGTCTAGGCATACTATAATTATCACCTATGTACTCAAACAATTCTTTATTGCTAGCTATACTAGCTGCTTTTATACAAGCCATTGAAACACCTAAAATAGCATTTGCACCTAACTTGCTTTTATTGACAGTTCCATCTAGATTGATCATTATATCATCTATTTTCTGCTGTTCAAGTACATTAATCCCAACTAAATTTCCTTTTATAACACTGTTTACATTATTAACCGCTTTAGTAACACCTTTACCTAAATATCTATCGCCACCATCTCTTAATTCTAATGCCTCACGTTCACCAGTTGATGCTCCAGAAGGAACCATTGCAATAGCATGCACACCATTTTCTAATACAACTTCTACTTCAACAGTTGGATTTCCTCTTGAATCCAAAACTTCTCTACCTATAATATCTTTTATTTTCATTTTATTCTCCTAATTTTAAAACTTCATTTTTAAACTCTGTACCTCTGTCTTCAAAGCACTTATATTGATCCCAAGAAGCAGATGCAGGACTTAACAAAATAACATCGTTTTCACTTGATAATTCATATGCTTTAGAAGTAGCTTCACGTAAATTATCTACAACAACAGTCTCTATCATTAAAGTATCCCCAAATTCTTTTATTCTATTCTTGTTTTCACCATAACATACAATTAGCTTAACATTCCTCATATAATCCTTTAATTCAAAGAAATCTTGATGACGTTCCATCCCACCTAGTATTAATATAGTAGGTCTGTTAAATGATGCTAAAGCTATCTGAGTGGATTTAATATTAGTTGCTTTAGAGTCATTATAAAAACTTCTCTTATTAACTTCTTTTACAAATTCTAATCTGTGTTCAACTCCTGTAAATGTTGTTAATACCTTATTTATTGCTTCATTATCAATATTTAATTCTTTTACAACCATTATTGCAGCCATAATATTTTCATAATTATGATTTCCTACTAGTTTTATATCATTTAAATCAATTATTTTTTCATCATAATAGTATATAGCTTTATCCTTTATATAACAGCCGTTTATAATATTTTTACTAGAAAAATACTTAACAGTAGACTTGATATCTTTAGTTAAATTCATAACATCTTCATTTTCAATATTTAAAATTGCTACATCATCTTTAGTTTGATTCTTGAATATTTTGCCCTTTACTCTTTTATAATTTTCATAACTCTTTAAGAAGTCAATATGCGCTTCAGACAAATTTGTCATAACAGCAATATCCGGATTAAATTTATCTAAGTTTTCTAATTGCTGGCAAGAAACTTCCATCACAATAATGTCATCTTTTTCTAATTTATCCAAGAAGCCACATAACGGATAACCGATATTACCTGTTAGATGAACCCTTTTACCAGCAGCTTTTATAATTTCATAAATCAATGTTGTAGTAGTTGTTTTTCCATTAGTACCAGTAATTCCTATTAATGTTACATCCTCGCGTGGCATAAGTCTATAAGCCATCTCTACTTCATTAATAACTTCTATTCCAAGTTCTCTAGCTTTCAAAACGTATTTATGGTCAATTGGAACACCAGGATTCTTAATTAAATAGTCAAAGCTATCATCTAAAATATCATCAGGGTGACTTCCCAAAATTATTTCTACACCAAGTTTCTTTAACTCATTTACTTTTTCCTCATCTTGTTCCATTTTCATATCATTTAATACTACTTTATTACCCTTTTTAGCAAGCAATTTAGCAGCTTCATAACCACTTCTTGCAAAACCTAAAATAAATATTTTCTTATCTTCAAACATATAATACACCTCTTTAATATCTAATATTATTATACTATTATTTATTATTTTATAGTATATTATTTTAAATTAATGCCTAATGTGGTATAATTTACTATATATAAGGAGATGATACAATGAAAATAGTAACATTAAATGAACAAGAATTTGATAATTATTCTATTAATCATCAATATTCTAGTTATTATCAAACTTCTTCTTATGGTAGTCTTATGAGTACTTGTGGATTAAAGCCAATATATTTAGGTTTTTATGACGGTGCTGAATTAGTTGGAGCTACATTAATATTATCTAAACCATCCTTTGTAGG
This sequence comes from uncultured Bacilli bacterium, assembly GCA_934155645.1. Classification (GTDB taxonomy): domain Bacteria; phylum Bacillota_I; class Bacilli_A; order RF39; family UBA660; genus RGIG3091. Next base: position 285,843 of record CAKPHC010000001.1, read on the forward strand.
ATTCAAGTATGGATATGCCCCAAGGGGTTTACTTATTGACTACAACAATTATGGCAAATTAATTGAAATTACTAAAGAATTAAAAAATTATTTATTTAAAGAAAGATATATTTTACTAAAAATTGATCCACTTATATTAATATCTAAAAAAGATAAAAATGGAAATATTATAGAAAATAATGTTCACAAAGATAATATAATGGAAACTTTTAAAGAAGCAGGTTACTATCATTGTGGATTTAACAAAAATTTAGAAGCAATTAAACCGCGTGAGCTAGCATATTTAAATATTAAAAAGCAAGAAAACGAAATATTCAATTCTTTTGCTAAACAAATACGAAACAAAATACGTAAAGCAATTAAGTTAGGTGTAGAAATTTATCAAGATAATAATGCTATTGAAGAAATATATCCATTTATTGCTAGAAAGGGTAACTATTCATTAAATTATTATCAGAATTTAAAAGAAAAATTTAAAGATAATATTGAAGTTTATATAGCAAAAATAAATACTGAAAAATTCGTTGAAGGAAGTAGACTTCTATACGAAAAAGAACAAGAATATAATGAATATTTAAACAATATAATCAGTCGAGATGGTTATAAAGGAAAAGATATGAAGGATATTCTAAGTAAAAAGATGGAATCTGATAAATTGTTAGTTGTATACAAGGATTATTTAGTTAACTCAATAACTCTATTAAGAAATAAACCCGAGGGAGTTATTATTGGTGGTACTATAATAATCAAAAATAAAAATACTCTTCATTTAGTTATTGAAGGATATGATAAAGCATACAGTAAATTCTGTTCATTATACTTAACAAAATGGGAAGTTATCAAAAAATATTGCAATAGTGAATTTGAACTATTTGACCTAAACGCTGTTACAAATGTTGGAGAGGCAAAAGATAATCCATATAAAGGATTAAACGAGATGAAATTTGGTTTTAATGCCATAGATTACGAATACATTGGTGAATTTAACCTAATTGCAAATAACCCAATTTATACATTATATAAAAGTTTAATAATTGATGACTCATTTAAAAATATTCCTAAATAGAAGCCAATGCTTCTTTTTTTATGCAACAAAAAAGGAAATCTTGCGATTTCCCGAAATACAGTTATTATTATTTAATAATTTCTGATACTGAACCAGCACCAACTGTACGTCCACCTTCACGAATTGAGAACTTAGTTCCGTTTTCAATTGCGATTGGGTGAATTAATTCAACAGTGATAGTTACGTTATCACCTGGCATAACCATGTCTACTCCAGCAGGTAATTCAATTACACCTGTAACGTCTGTAGTTCTGAAATAGAATTGTGGACGATAGTTTGCAAAGAATGGAGTATGTCTTCCACCTTCTTCTTTAGAAAGAACATATACTTCTGCTTTGAAAGTAGTATGTGGAGTAACGCTACCTGGTTTAGCAAGAACTTGACCACGTTCAACTTCTTCACGAGCAATACCACGTAATAATACACCAGCATTGTCTCCTGCTTCAGCATAGTCTAGTTGTTTTCTGAACATTTCGATACCAGTAACAACTGTTTTCTTAGTAGGTTTAATACCAACTATTTCAACTTCGTCATTTAATTTTAATTGTCCACGTTCAACACGTCCTGTAACAACAGTTCCACGTCCAGTGATTGTGAATACGTCTTCAATACTCATTAAGAATGGTTTGTCAGTATCACGTTCTGGAGTTGGAATCCATTCGTCAACAGCGTTCATTAATTCTTCAACTGAAGCTACATATTTAGGATCTCCTTCAAGAGCCTTTAATGCAGAACCACGGATAATTGGAGTGTTTTCTCCATCGAATCCATATTCGTCTAATAATGAACGAATTTCCATTTCAACTAAGTCTAATAATTCTGGGTCATCAACCATATCACATTTGTTCATGAATACTACCATTCTTGGTACTCCAACTTGACGAGCAAGTAAGATGTGTTCACGAGTTTGTGCCATTGGTCCATCAGTAGCAGCAATAACTAAGATTGCTCCATCCATTTGAGCTGCACCTGTAATCATGTTTTTAACATAGTCAGCATGTCCTGGACAGTCAACGTGAGCATAGTGACGTTTAGCAGTCTCATACTCAACGTGAGCAGTATTAATTGTAATACCTCTTTCTCTTTCTTCTGGTGCTTTGTCGATATCAGCAAAGTCAACAGCAGATCCTAAAACTTTAGTAATAGCAGCAGTTAAAGTAGTTTTACCATGGTCTACGTGACCGATTGTACCTACGTTAACATGTGGTTTGCTTCTGTTAAATTTTTCTTTTGCCATTTTTATTTCCTCCTTTTTTAATTACTATTTTATTTTATCTAATAATTGATAAATTATCAACTATTTTTTATATAATAATCAAGGTCTCCCCTGTTATTATTCAATTAATTACCGCTTTTTTTAATAATTTCTTCAGCGATATTTTTAGGTACTTCTTCATAGTGATCAAATGTCATAATGAAGTTACCACGTCCTTGGCTGTTGCTTCTTAATGAAGTAGCATAACCAAACATTTCTGCTAGAGGTACCATTGCTGATAGCATAATAGCATTTCCTCTATTTTCTTGTCCTAATGGACGACCACGTCTACTAGTTAAATCACCCATAACGTTACCAAAATATTCATCTGGTACAGTTACATCAACTTTCATTATTGGTTCAAGTAGAACTGGGTTACATTTATTTTTAGCTTCTTTTAATGCCATAGATGCAGCAATTTTGAAAGCCATTTCGCTTGAGTCAACATCATGGTAAGAACCATCAAATAATGTTGCTTTAACGTCTATCATTGGATATCCTGCAAGAACTCCGCCTTCTAGGGCTTCTTGTAATCCTTTATCAGTTACTGGAATATATTCACGAGGAACCACACCACCAACGATAGCATCAACGAATTCATATCCTTTATCAGGATTTGGTTCAAATTTAACCCATACGTGTCCGTATTGTCCACGACCACCAGATTGTTTAATATATTTACCTTCACAATCAGCTGCTTTCTTGATAGTTTCACGATAAGCTACTTGTGGTTTACCAACATTAGCTTCAACATTGAATTCTCTTCTCATTCTATCAACTAGAACGTCTAAGTGTAATTCACCCATACCAGAAATAACTGTTTGACCAGTTTCATGGTCTGTATGAACTCTAAATGTTGGGTCTTCTTCAGCTAATTTTTGTAATGCAATACCCATCTTATCTTGGTCAGCTTTTGATTTTGGTTCAACAGCTAATTGGATAACTGGTTCTGGGAATTCCATTGATTCAAGGATAACTGGTTTCTTTTCATCACAAAGTGTATCACCAGTAGTAGTATTTTTTAATCCTACTGCTGCAGCAATATCTCCTGTAAATACTTCAGAAATTTCAGTTCTGTTATTAGCATGCATTTGTAAGATACGACCAATTCTTTCCTTAACATCTTTAGTAGAGTTCAAAATATAAGAACCACTACTTAAATGTCCAGAGTATACTCTAAAGAAAGTTAAACGTCCAACGAATGGGTCAGTCATAACTTTAAATGCTAATGCACTAAATGGTTCGCTATCACTAGGATGTCTTACTGCTTCATTACCATTTAAGTCAGTTCCTTTAATAGATTCTACATCTGTAGGAGCTGGTAAATAATCAATAACAGCATCTAGTAATAATTTGATACCTTTATTACCTAAAGCAGTTCCACACATTACTGGGAAGAACTTAACTTCAAGTGTTCCTTTTCTTATTGCTTTTTTGATTTGTTCAACAGAAATATCATTACCTTCAAGGTATGCTTCCATCATTTCATCATCAAATTCAGCAACTGCTTCAATTAATTCAGCATGTTTTTCTTCAGCTAAATCTTTTAACTCAGCAGGAATTTCAATTTCTACTGGTTCTTCTTCTTGTTTACCATCATATTGGTAAGCTTTCATTGTAACTAAATCAATAATTCCGTTAAAATTATCTTCAGCTCCGATAGGCCATTCAATAGGTTTAGCATTAACTCCAAGTCTAGAATCAATTGATTTTAAACTATACTCGAAGTCAGCTCCCATTTTGTCCATCTTATTAGCAAAAATAATTCTTGGAACTTTAAATTCAGTTGCTTGACGCCATACTGTTTCAGTTTGTGGTTCAACACCAGCTTGAGCATCAATTAAAGCTACAGCACCATCTAGTACTCTTAAACTACGACTAACTTCGATTGTGAAGTCTACGTGTCCTGGAGTATCGATGATATTAAAACGATATCCTTTCCAGAATGCTGTAGTAGCAGCAGAAGTGATAGTTATACCACGTTCTTGCTCTTGTTCCATCCAGTCCATTTGTGAAGCTCCATCATGAGTTTCACCAATTTTATGGATTTTTTTAGTATGGAATAATACACGTTCTGTACAAGTAGTTTTACCTGCATCGATATGTGCCATTATTCCTAGGTTTCTTGTTTTATTTAAAGCTGTTTCTCTTGCCATGTTAACCCCTTCCTACCAACGATAATGAGCAAATGCTTTATTAGCTTCTGCCATTCTATGAGTATCTTCACGTTTCTTAACAGCTGCACCTGTACCATTAGATGCATCAATGATTTCAGCTGCTAAATTTTCAGCCATTCCTTTTCCGCCTCTAGCTCTAGAGTAATTTACTAACCAACGAATTCCTAATGCTTGGCTTCTAGCAGGTGTTACTTCTATTGGTACTTGGTAGTTTGATCCACCAACTCTACGAGATTTAACTTCTAGTGCTGGTTTAATGTTTTCCATCGCTTTATCGAAAACTTCCATTGGTTCTTGACCAGTTTTCTCTTTAACTATATCAAATGCTTCATAAAGAATTGTTTGAGCAATTCCTTTTTTACCATCTAACATAATTGCATTAATTACTTTTGTAACTACTTTTGATTTATATATTGGATCTGGTAAAACGTCTCTTTTTACCGCACGTCTTTTACGCATTTTTATGTCCTCCCTTCGATTATGATAATCTATTATTTAGATTTTTTTTCTCTTTTAGCTCCGTATTTACTACGTCCTTGTTTTCTGTCTTTAACTCCAGCAGTATCTAAAGTACCACGAATAATGTGATAACGTACACCGATCAAGTCTTTTACACGTCCACCACGTATTAATACAACGCTATGTTCTTGTAAATTATGACCAATACCTGGAATATAACAAGTTACTTCCATACCATTACTTAAACGTACACGGGCATATTTACGAAGTGCTGAGTTTGGTTTCTTAGGTGTCATAGTTCCAACACGAGTACATACTCCACGTTTTTGAGGTGATTTTTGATCAGTTTGTTTCTTTTGAATACTGTTTAATCCAATTCCTAAAACAGGTGATTTACTTTTTCTAGTCTTATCGCTTCTGCTCTTTCTCACTAATTGGTTAACTGTAGGCATAAATTCAATCTCCTTTCCTTACACATCGCCAGGTGTATCATTTTTCATCTTAAATATAAGTTTTGCCCAAAGCAAAACCTAAAATTAATCAGCATCAATAATATATCATTATCTTTTTATGAAGTCAACAATTATTTTAACTAATTATCTATACATAATATGCTATAATATTTTCGGATGTGAAAAAATGAATGAATTATTAAATAAATGTATGCTTTGTCCACGAAATTGTGGAGTAAATAGAAATAATAATGAGTTTGGTTTTTGCAAAATGGGGAAAGATTTAATGGTTGCAAGAGCTGCTCTTCACTTTTGGGAAGAACCAATTATTTCTGGAGAAAAAGGCTCAGGTACAGTTTTCTTTTCCGGATGCAATTTAAAATGTGTATTCTGTCAAAACTTTCAAATTTCTACCAACAACTTTGGAAAAAAAATAACACCTGAACGCTTGAGTGAAATTTTTCTAGAATTACAAAGTCAAGGTGCTAACAACATTAATTTAGTAACACCTACTCATTTTATTCCTCAAATAATAGAAGCAATTACTCTAGCTAAAGAAAAAGGTCTTAATTTGCCAATCGTATACAACAGCAGCGGATATGAAAAGATAGAAATAATTAAATTGCTTAAAGGCTATATTGATATATATTTGCCAGACTTTAAATACTTTGATGATAAATATGCTATAAAATATTCTAAATGCCCTAACTACTTTGAATATGCAAGTAAAAGTATTGCTGAAATGATTAGTCAAACAGGAAAACCCGTTTTTAACAGTGAAGGTTTATTAGTAAAAGGAACTATAGTAAGACATATGATGTTACCAGGATTATTAGAAGACTCTAAAAAAATTATCCACTATCTTGTGGCAAATTATAATGACGATATCTTTATTAGTATTATGAACCAATATACTCCTACTAATAATATTCAAAAATATCCTGAAATTAATTGTACTGTAAGTAATGAAGAATATGATTCATTAATTGATTATGCAATTGATATAGGAATCAAAAATGGATTTATGCAAGAAGGTGAAACACAAAAGACAAGTTTTATACCAGAGTTTGATACCACTGGTGTATAACCTGTCTTTTTACTTATATATACAATTATTTTCAAATACATTAATTATATGTAATACTTTTCTACTCTTTTCAAGTATTTTATTAACCTTATACTTCTTAAAAAATTTAACTTTATCAAGATTAGCTTCATCTTTTAATATTTCATCTAATAATGTAACTAATTTGTTATAACTATCATCAATGCCTGTAATATTATCAAACCATGATGAAATATCATCAATATTACCTTTTAGTCTTAAGTTTTCAACTGTTGGAATAAAAGTTTTATTTTTCATTAATTCTTTACAAATATATGACTGAAAATAATAAGCATTCGATTGATATCCATTGTTATCAATATCATGATTTAATGAATATAAAGTATTAACAAATTCACTATTATTAATTTTATAATTGTTAAACGTATTAATTATATTAATAACATCTTCAGTCTGTTTAGTATTGATAATCTCTTCCAAAGTAATATCAGCACTTCTTGACTTTACTTTAGTAATATCATCCTTGTAAAAATTAATATAACTAAGTCCCGTTCTTAGAGAAACTGTAGAATCATCCCATTTAATTTCATTTATTATAGAATTAATCGCATGATTAAATTCATGTACTAAGTTATCAATAAGTTCTACTAAACTAGTGCCATAGTAATCATTAATAACTATTTCTTTAGAAGAAAAATATTTAACAGTTCCATCTTCTGTTTTAGAATGCAATTTTCTATTGAAATAAGCCGCAAAAGATTTATTGCCTGTTTCGTTAATATAAACCGGAACATTTTCAAAGCAATTTAAAATAATACGTTCTTCTTTTATACCATACTTGACTACAAAAGCAGGTATTATTAAGTACAAAACATGCTTTATATTTGCAGGATAACTATATTTTTCACTTAATTTGTTAACAAAATCTATATATTTATTAAGAAAATCATTTATATTATCTTGACTTATATTCATATCATCACCTATTAATAGTATAACACATTACTTATCTTTATCTTCTTTTTTGAATAAACTTGCCGGCATAATTACATTATTCCCAAATCTATCATTAATATTATCTATTGTTTTTTGAAATTTATGGTCACTTTCATCATATTTTTCAAAAAGCGATAATTGCCTATCACAACTAGAGGTAAAATTACTTAATCTAACACCCAAGTTTCTTACTTTAGTACCATCCCAAAAGCACTCGAATAAATCTATTATGTGTTTATATATTTCGTTTGTTATATCAGTCGGGTTATTAAGTTTCAATTGTTTGGAAAAATTTTTAAAATCATAAGTACGAATTGTAATAGCAACAGTAGATGCATAATATTTCTGCTTTCTTAATTGTTTCGATACTTTCTCTGTCTGTTTTAACAATGTATCTTTTAAACGTTTTACATCATCAACATCAACTTCAAATGTTTCAGAAACACTAATACATTTACTTCCTTCATATTCATTAATAACCTTAGAATTATCTATTCCATTAGCATATTCCCACATAGTAATTGCAAAGCTCTTAAAGTGCTTCTTCAAAAATTCTATATTAGTATTTGCTAAATCTCCAATAGTTTTTATCCCCAAGAGTTCTAACTTCTCACTAGACTTTCGCCCGACCATGTATAAATCCCCTACACTTAAAGGCCACATTTTTTGTTTTACTTCATAATCAAATAAAGTATGAACCTTATCTGGTTTTTCAAAATCAGAAGCCATCTTAGCACACAACTTATTATTAGCAACACCTATATTAACTGTAAAACCAAACATTTCTTTAATTTCATCTTTTATTTTATATGCTAAATCTACTAAGTTATCATACAAATAACTAGTATTACTCATATCCAAAAAGCACTCATCAACAGAAATTTGTTCCATATTGGGTGAATATTTTTCTAAATATTTAAACAAATTTTGGGAACTGTTTTTATAGTGATTATAGTCAGGTGGAAAAATTTTAAGATTCTTACATTTTTTTCTAGCACTATACAACGTTTCTGCTGTTTTAATTCCATATTTTTTGGCAATCGGTGACTTTGCCAAAACTATTCCATGACGTTTAGATTCATCTCCACCAATAACCGAAGGTATTGTGCGAATATCCTCTTCATATCCATCATTTAATAACTTAACAGCACTCCATGACAAAAAAGCATTATTAACGTCTATATGAAAAATAACTCTTTCTTTGTCCATAATATCACCTGTTTAAATTATAGAACAAATTTTCGTATTTAGCAATAAAAAAGAACTATATTAAGTCAATATAGTTCAATTATTTTTCTACCAAAACATTACCAGTCATTTCTTCCGGTATTTTTTCTCCCATTATTGTAAGCATTGTAGGGGCTACATCTCCTAATTTTCCATCAATCACTTTATACTCGTCACTACATACAACGAAAGGCACTAAATTAGTGGTATGGGCTGTTAACTTATTTCCATCTTTATCTAACATTTCTTCACAGTTTCCATGGTCAGCAGTCACTAACAATGTACCACCTAATTCTTTTACCTTCTCATATATTCTACCCAAATTGAAATCGACTGTTTCAACTGCTTTTACGGCTGCATCAAATACACCAGTATGCCCCACCATATCACAGTTAGCAAAATTTAGTATGACTACATCAAATTTATCAATTTCTTCAAGTAAAGTATCCGTAATTTCTTTAGCACTCATTTCAGGTTGCATATCATAAGTTGCTACTTTAGGCGATGGTATTAATATTCTTTTACATCCCTTTAAATCTTTTTCAACACCGCCATCAAAGAAATATGTAACATGAGCATATTTCTCAGTTTCTGCTATTCTTAATTGAGTATATCCTAAATTGCTTATATATTCACCAAAAGTATTTGCTAAATCATCTAATTTAAAAGCGTTTGTGCATATAACTTCATCACTTACCGGCATCATAGTTACTAATTTTAAATTATTAATAAAGGTTCTTTCGAAGCCATTAAAATTAGGATTAGTAAACGCACTAAATAATTCCCTTAATCTATCCGGACGATAATTAAACACTAATAAACCATCATTTTCTTTAACTAAACCGTTTTCATCTAACAAAATTGGTTTAACAAATTCATCATAAACTTCTTCATTATAGCTATCATTAATAGCATCTTCAAAATTACTATATTTTGTACCTGTTCCTTTTACAATATTGTTATAAGCAAGTTCTACTCTATCCCATCTATTATCTCTATCCATAGCATAGAATCGTCCTACTATAGTAGCAATACTACCAAGATTAATTTCTTTTATCTTATTATCTAATTCTTTTAAATATTTCATTGAACTATCTGGTAGCGTATCTCTTCCATCTAAGAATACATGATAATATACTTTATTTATATTCTCTTTCTTGCATAAATCCATCAATGCAAATAAATGATTAATATGAGAATGTACTCCACCATCACTAAGAAGTCCAAATAAATGTAGTGTTGAATTATTTTTCTTAACATGTTCAAATACGCTTAATATTTCCTTGTTATTTTCATATGTTTTATCTTTTATTTTACTGTTAATTAATTCAAGTGGTTGATAAACAAGTCTACCAGCTCCTATGTTCATATGCCCAACTTCACTATTTCCCATTTGTCCATGTGGAAGTCCAACTTTTTCTCCACTTGCCACTAATTTAGAATGTGGATAATTATTCCACAAATACTCAAAATTAGGAATTTTAGCATGTTTAATTGCATTCCCATATTCCTCATCTTTTAATCCAAATCCATCCAATATAGTTAATATAATTGGTTTTTTCATAACGCCTCCTATAATGTATCTGCTAAACAGAATAATGCATAAACTGGAATATATTTAACACCTTTCTTTATGCAAAAGTTATCTTCTGTTACCCTTATCGCATCTTTAATACCAAACTTATTCATAAACAAAGTAAGTGATTTTGATTTAGATACGTTTTTATTTACTAATTCGATTGGAATTATTCTTCCAGCCCTTGTTTGAATAACAAAACTTACTTCAGCTTTTCCCTCTGATTGATAATAATAAAGTCCATATCCAGCATTTAATAAATTTATTGCTATACAATTTTCATAAATAATATTTTTCATATTGTAATCATTTAAAAACTTATTTTGATTCAAATGCATTTGATAAAACAAAACACCAGTATCATTCATATACAATTTAAAGCTTTCAGGATCCTTACAACTGCTGATAGGTGATTTAACATTACTAATCTTATAACATTTATACGCTAAATTGTTGTTATGTAAAAACGAAATTGATTTATCATAATCTTTAGACCTACTACCAGCTTTAATAAGTCCATATTGAAACTTTCTATTTTGCTTTTGTAATTGAAAAGGAATACTATCCAATACTTCATTACATCTAGTAATATCTATTAAATTATCTAACATTCCTATTTCCTTACGATAACTGTCTAATACCTTACCATATACAGGCATAGTAAGTAATCTATTTTTTTCTGTTAATTTAACATGAACAGCTTCAGGCATACCACCAGTCATAACAAATTCATCAAAATATTCCATAGCAACAGAATGGAAAGGCATAGCAGTATTATTCTTGAACGAAGTTTTAATAAATTCTATTAACTGGGTATTATCGCTAGCAAGTAAATATTCTTCAAAATCCATTGGATACATGGCTTTAAAATGAAATTCTTCGCCCTTAAATCTATTAAGATTTTCTTTTAAAGATGTAATCATAATAATATGGTATGCATTATCAAACTTACCAAACACTCTTAATCCATTGACAATATCAACTTCATCAATATTATCAAAAATAATTAAAGTTTCGTTAGGAATAATAGTTTCATTGGATAAAAGAGATAATTTTGAAATAATTCTATCAATTGTTTTTTCTTTTCGTAACATATTTAATAAATCTAAGTTATTTTCACAATTAAAGTATACTGTATTTTTATACTCTTCTTCGCCAAACTTTAAAGCAGTATAAGTTTTACCTACTTGTTTGTTACCATAAATTAATAACGGTTTTCTAGTTATATCTTTTTTCCAACGTCTAAGATAAGAATTTATTTTTCGTTCCATAAAATGACCTCCCATCGCAATTATATACAATATAATTATATTACTTTTTATTTTACCAGTCAATCTCTGTAAAATATTAAGGCAAAAAAAGAGTTGTCATAAGACAACTTCATAATCCTTATACCGGTACTGCGTGATGAAATTCTAATCTTAATTTATCAGCAACAGTAACTATAAACTCTGAATTAGTTGGTTTTGCTTTATCTATATCCACACTGTGACCGAATATTTCTTCCATCAAATCCCAATTTCCTCTATTCCAGCTAACTTCAATAGCATGCCTGATAGCACGTTCAACTCTTGATACTGTAGTATCATATTTACTCGCAATATCAGGATACAATTCCTTTGTAATTGCTCCAACTACTTCAGGTCTTTCATAAAGAATAGCAATACCTTCTCTAATATATTGATATCCTTTAATATGAGAAGGAATTCCTAATTCATGTAATACTTTTGTAATAGATATTTGTAAATTATTGTGATAAACGTCTATAGATTTACTACCATAGTTATCCGCATTAGCACAATCCATTACACGTTTTTCTAAATCACTCAATTCAAAAGGTTTTAGTATAAAATACTTTATTCCCATTTCTGATACTTTTCTTATCATATCACCAGCATTATATGAGGTTAATACAATAACATTTTTATCTATATTGGAATCTTTCATTTCCTGTAATACAGATAATCCATCTTTTTTAGGCATTATTAAGTCCAAAATTACTACATCGTAATCATCTTGACGTTCTTTAATTAACTTCATACCCTCAATACCATCATGGGCCTCTAAAGATATATCAATACTAGCATGATCACTAAAATACTCCTTCACCATTTTGATTAACTCTAAGTTATCGTCAATCATAAGCACTTTAATGTTTTTCATTTTCTATCCTTTCTTACTTCATGCAAATATAATTATACAACAATATTCTATCTTTTTATAGAGCAAATTTTATCTACTTTTGTAAAATTTTGTCGAAAAACAGTTTAAAAAGAAAAAGATAAGTGTTTTTTAGCTACACTTATCAATTATTTGTAGAAATTCCACTGCTTTTGTACTAGCACCACCTATCAAGTAGCCATCAATACTAGAAACAGTATTTAATTCATCTATATTCTTTGTATTAACACTTCCGCCATAAAGTACAATGTTATTAGATTCATACTCATCAAGCAAAAATTTCTTAATACTTCTAATTACATTATCTATCTCATCATTAGTTGGAACATTTCCAGTACCTATAGACCATATTGGTTCATAAGCAATAATAAGTTTATCTATACAATTGTTAGGAACATCTTTAAGGGCTCCACTTATTTCATCAAAAATAACTTGTTTAGTTACACCACTGCTTTTTTCTTCTATTGTTTCACCAACGCATAAAATAGGAATCATATTATTATCTAGTAATTTTCTTACCTTTATATTTGTATCTTCAATTGACTCTTTTAATAATTGTCGACGCTCACTATGACCTACTATAGAAAAATTAATATTCATGCTTTTTAATTGCTTAAAAGAAATATCACCAGTAGTGGCATCTCCATCAAATTTTGAAACATCTTGAGCACCTAGTAATACTTTAACATTATCAAACATTCCAAAATAAATTGAACTTGGACATATAATAACATTTTTATTATTCAACTCTTTAATTTTTTCCACAAAATCTGTTAATTGTTCTTTTGTTAAATATGCTTTTTGGTTTCCTATTACTAGTTTCATATTATTTTCTCCTAAAGTTTGCAAACCATTTAAATATGCCTTTTGGCTTAGGCTTTCCACCTATTGCTTGTTCATAAACATCTAATACACCTTCAGCATAATATTTAGAACTATGTCTTTCAGCATTTATTCTTGCTTGCTTAGATAAACTATCTAATTTGCTGGAATCTTTATAAAGTTCAAAAACATCTTTTATATAATCTTTTTTTGTTTTAAAAATACGTCCATTTAAATTATCAATAACAACATTTCTAAAGCTCTCATCATCTATGCATAATGGTGCAACACCACCAGCCATTGCTTCTATTACAGTTAATCCTTGAGTTTCAGTCGTTGAAGCTGTTGCAAAAACATCAGCCAATTGATAATAACAAGGAACCTGTTCCCAAGGAACTTTACCTGTAAAGACAACAGATTCATCTAATTTATATTTCTTAACAAGTTGTTTATATTTATCGCTATCAGGACCATCGCCTATAATAATTAGCTTAATATTGTCGTGTTTTTTAGCAATTTCCTTCTGTGCTTCTATTAAAAATACTATATTTTTCTCTTCAGCAATTCTTCCAACAAAAACAATTACAAAATCATCTTTTAATAACATAAGTTGTTTTTTTAATTCAGTTACTTTTTTATGGTCAACATTTTCCTTATAAAACCTTTCAATCTCTATTCCAGTCGGAATTATATGAACATTTCTATCAACATCATACTTTTCTTTAAATAAGTCATATGTTTTTTTAGTAGGTACGATTAATTCATTAGCAGTTTTATCACAGTAGAATAAAGTTAAATATTCAACTATCTTTTTACTAGATTTATTAAAATATCCATGTGTAATATAATGAACATAATCTTCATACATTGTATGATATGTATGTACTAATGGTATATCTAATTGTTTTGCGATAATTCTTGCGAATGTTCCTATACCAAATTCCGTATGTGAATGTATAACATCTAATTTCCATTTTTTTACAATATTAATTGCTCTTAATGGATAAACTCCTGTTAAACGATAATCATATATTCCCACCGGAATTCCAGGAATTCTTATTACTGTATTATCATCTTCAAAACTATACTTTAGACTATTATTATTAACAGTAACAACAAATACTTGATGTCCTTTCTTTTCTAAAGCGTGTTTTAACATACATACACTAGTAGATACTCCATTAATATATGGAGGATAAGTATCAGTAAATAGTCCTATTCTCATTCTTTTACATCTCCTTTAATTCCTTTAAAAAAGTTAAGTGTTATAGCACCTAAAATCATTCCTAAATAATATGTAACAAATCTCCATACTAGCATACTTGCTGATAGAAAAGAGCCAGTTACAAAATTTCCAAAAAATTGCATATAACCGTATTCAATTCCACCACTTCCACCAGGAATTGGTACAAAAGCTCCGATTATTAGGACATAAGCTGATGCAGCCATAGTTTCAATTGCATTAATATCAAAGCTTCTCATTCCATATATTACAAATAATGGAATAATATAATATGCAGCTAAAGCTAGAAAATTATATACAAAACCTTTCAAGAATAATATCTTTTTACTCTTTAAAAGTAAAGCGCTTTCGTGAAATTCATCTAATCTAATTGACCATTTTTCAATTGCTTTATCCTTATCTTTAACTATCTTTAATTTATGACATAACTTAACCAATATCTGCATAACTGTATTGTTAAACTTAGTTGAAAAAGATATAAATAGTAACCCAACACCCACTAAAGTATTTATTATAAATCCAATTAGAGTTAATTCTTTCAAAACAGGAACTTCTTTAAAAAAGTGAAAATAATAATTCAACCCTATTGCTAACATTCCATGAACTATTAAAGCCATTTGATACATAATGAATTCTTGCAAAATGATATTTGTTCCTTTGGTTGGTTTTATCCCGGCTTTTGACATATAATAAACTTCCATTGGTTGACCGCCACTTGAAAAAGGAGTTATGCCATTAAAAAATTGTGTTATCAAAGTAAGTTGAAACATGTGACTGAATTTTAAGTTTTTTGAATACTCTCTAGCAATCATATATAGGCACAGAGCTCTTAACAACCAATAAATAAATATGAAAACTATTGCAAAAGCAATCCATCTAAAATCAGTTTTTAACAAAGTATTCATAACACTTACAAAGTTATCTTTTAACGAAAAATACAAAACCACTATTAATATAACTGCAAGCAATATAGCATTTTTAGTAAACTTTTTTTCTGTTTTCATACTTTAATCTTTATTATCTATTGCAGCAATACCTGGCAATTCTTTTCCTTCCATATACTCTAAAGTAGCGCCTCCACCAGTAGAAGCATGTGTTACTTTATCTTTATATCCTAATTCAGCACTTGCAGCAACAATATCACCGCCACCTAAAATTACTTTGGCATCAATACTAGCAACGCATTCTAAAATACTTTTAGTTCCCTTTGTAAAGTTAGAAAACTCATATACACCTAACGGACCATTCCAAAATACCACTTTGGCATCTTTTAATATATTAGAAAAGTTTTCAATAGTTTTAGAACCGATATCTAATCCCATTTCATCATTTTTTATATCATCAATTGCAGTTACTCTAGATGGAGCATCGTTTAAAAATTCTTTAGTTACATTAATATCAACAGGAAGAACTATTTTATCTGAATATTTATCTAAAATTTCTTTAGAAAATTCTAAACTTTCTTCATCTAATATAGAAGTACCTATATTAATGCCTTTTGCTTTTAAAAATGTATACGCCATACCGCCACCAATTAAAATTTTATCGGCTTTAGTTACAAGATTTTTAATAACATTTATTTTATCCGAAACTTTCGAACCTCCTAAAATAACTACAAAAGGATGTTCAGGATTATTCAAAATAGACAATTCATTTAATTCTTTTTCAATCAAAAATCCTATACCAGAAGGTAAATTACTGGCAATACCAACGTTAGAAGCATGACTTCTATGAGCTGTACCAAAAGCATCGTTAATAAATATATCACCTAAAGATGCCCAATATTTACCTAATTCTTCATCATTGCCACTTTCTTTTTTACCGTCAAGGTCTTCAAATCTTGTATTCTCAACTAAAAGAACATCACCGCTTTCCATGTTTTTAACAGCGTTTTCTAACTTATTTCCTCTAGTTTCATTTATAAATAATACTTTTTTTCCTAGTAATTCACTTAATCTTTCTGCTACTAAGTGCAAACTATTTTTTTCTTTATCTTCGATAGTTTTTACTCTTCCTAAATGAGAAAACAATATAACTTTAGCTCCCTTATCTATAGCATACTCAATCGTTGGAAGACTAGTAACAATACGATTATCATCAACAATTTGTCCATTTTTTATTGGAACATTAAAATCGCAACGAATTAAAACCTTTTTATTATTTAAATCAAAATCTTTAATAGTTTTCTTCATCATGTCCTCCTTATACTCATAACAATTATATCACAATCATTATAATAGGTACAACTGAAAAAAAAGTGCAAAAAAAAAGACCAATAACATAGTCACTTGGTCTTACTTAGCTAATACTTTAACATTTGATTTTTCTTCTTTAACAGTTGAAATACCTTTAGCAATATTATAAGATTCCATTATTTTTCCTCTTATATTTTCTTTTGAAATAGAATCGATTCCATATATTACGTAATAACGTGCAGCAACGTCATATATACCAGTCATCAATGGATATCCTTCTTGAGATAGTTTATCGTAAATAGCCATCTTATCATCTACTGTTAATTCATAACCTTTTACAGAATGAAAACAAGTTAATCTTTCAGCCATATTAACTGGTCTAGAACCGTAATAAGTATTATTATCAAAAGTCATTAATGCAACTGATGTTGAAATACTCTTTTGTTTTCTTGCTACAGCCGCTAATTCTTTTGGACTAATATCACTTAAAGCATAATAATCAATAAGTGCAAAACGTCTTGATAACTCTTCATCTTTATAAAATTTTACTGCGTATTCCATAACTTTTAAATCAATATTCATGCAAAATCCCCCTTTTGGTAAAGAATATGGTAACATACTTTTATTTAAATGTCCAATACTTTTTTTAAACAAAAAAGAGAAACAATAATTATTTCTCCATTAAATACTTCGCGGTACGAACCATTTGAGTAGAATAACCCATTTCATTATCATACCATGCTACTACTTTTACTAATTGTGTACCATCCACATCTAAAACACTAGTAGATAAACCATCAACTAATGCTCCACAATGTGACCCAATAATATCGCTAGATACAACTGGGTCTTCAGTATAATTTAAAGTCTCATTTGTACGGCTTTTTAAAACATCATTAATTTCCTCAACTGTAGTATTTTTATTGAATTCTAATACTAGGTCTATAACAGAACCAGTTGGAACAGGGACTCTCATAGCAGTACCATCTAATTTACCTTTTAAGTTAGGTAATACATTACCAATAGCACTAGCAGCACCAGTAGATGCTGGAATTATATTAGCTGCTGCAGCTCTTCCTCTTCTTGCTCTTATACCTTTTTTATGAGGTACATCTAAAGTTGCTTGGTCATTAGTATAAGCATGAATAGTAGTCATATAACCACGTTTTACTCCAAATGCATCATCTAACACTTTTAACACTGGCGCTAAACAGTTTGTAGTACATGAAGCTGCAGATATAATTTCTTCACTTCCATCTAGAATATTATTATTAACATTATAAACAATAGTTTTTAAATCACCTTTAGCAGGTGCTGAAATTATAACTTTCTTTGCTCCAGCATTGATGTGTGCCATAGCCTTCTCCTTATCAGTAAATTTACCTGTACATTCAAAAACCACATCAATTCCTAATTCCTTCCAAGGTAAATTAGCAGGATCCATTTCAGAAAATATTGTAATTTCTCTATTACCAACAATTATTTTATTATCCTTATAACCAATCTCATCTACACGATAATTACGATGATTTGTGTCATACTTCAATAAATACGCTAGTTGTTCTGCATCAGTTAAATCATTAATTGCTACAATTTCAAAATCATTATCTTCTTCCATTAATCTGAATACTAA
Organism: uncultured Bacilli bacterium; assembly: GCA_934155645.1. Taxonomy (GTDB): domain Bacteria; phylum Bacillota_I; class Bacilli_A; order RF39; family UBA660; genus RGIG3091. The sequence continues at coordinate 304,191 of CAKPHC010000001.1, forward strand.
TCTTCCTATTCTTCCAAATCCATTAATTGCTACTTTAATCATATTTTATATCTCCTTTTCTATTTAAAACAACTTCCACCAATAAATTCTCTCAACAAAGAATCTTTTGGAATATCTTCCGACGGTATTGGTAAAAACATTTTTAACATATTAATTAATCTTTTCGCTTCATTATAATAACTGCTATTACTATCAACAGAATACAAAAGTGGTTCTACATAAGTTTTTAAAACACCCATTTCATATATTAATGCTGAATTGAAAACGCAATCCGCTTCATCCTGATAAGGGAAAATGTATTTTTCTTCACCAGCTCTTACAATTGGCCATCTTTCTATTGTATCAACCACACTGTATCCTCTAGTTCTATTATCTCTAACAATTCTACGTAACAACCTATTATCAGTAGTAGACATTCTATTATGGTTATCTAAATTCAACCCGGTAAGTGGAGATATATAAATCTTATATTTAACATCTCTAGAAATAGATTCCAATACTTTAGGATTTAATCCATGAATTCCTTCAATCATAAGAATATCATCTTTACCTAATTTAATTTTTTTTCTAAATTCTGGTTGCCCTAATAAAAAGTTATATATAGGAGTCACAACTTCTTTACCATCTAACAATTCTTTCATTTGTTCATCAAACAATTTTAAGTTAACTGCTTCTAGGCATTCAAAGTCATACGAACCATCTTCATTTTTAGGTGTTTCTTCTCTTTTTAAGAAATAATCATCCATAGATATAGTATGTGGTACAAGGCCAAAACTCTTTAAATACATTCCTAATTTGTTGCATGTTGTAGTCTTACCAGAAGATGAAGGTCCTGCTATCAAAACTATTTTAATTTTATCCTTCTTAGAATATATGTCTTTAGCAACATTTAACAATCTATTACTTTGTAGCATTTCATCCATTCTTATTAAATTGCCTATATTTCCTTTACTAACAACTTCGTTTAAAGAATAAGAATTATCAATATTCATTAATTTTGCCCAATCATGATAATCTTTGAAAACCTCAAATATTTTTGGATGATGAACATATTCTTTTATTTTGTTATTAGAATAAACAGTAGGAAACAATAATACAAATCCATTATTATTTAGATACTTCAACTCAAAACTCTTTAATGCTGAAGTAGATATAGGCATGCAGCTAAAGAAGAAATTATACATATTACCTAATTTATATAATGTGACATAAGTATTAGTATTATACTTCATTAAACCAACTTTTGAATCATCCCCAATACTATCAAAATATTTAATCGCATCCATTCGCTCAACATTTATTTTTTCGATTGGCAAATTCATTGTAACCAATTCTGACATTCTCTTTTTTAAAAAAGAAATTTTTTCTTCATTTATTTCAATATTGGTTTCAATGTAAAGCCCTTTATCAATAGAATGTTTTACACGTATCTTACCATTATATAAATCTTTAAAAGCATAAATTGTAAGATAAACTAATCCATTTAAATAAACTCTATTGGCTTCTCTATCATTATAATCGCAAAACTCAATATTACCATCACTAGTAACCTTATCACTAAGTTCCTTATAACAACCATTTTGCTTAGCAATTATAATAGGATTCTCAAAATTAGATTGATACATTCTACTAAGTTCTAAATAAGTTGTGTTCTTGGACACTTCTTTTTCTTCGCCCATCACAGTAATTTTGATATTTTCAATCATGCTATCCAGCCTCTTTCTATTCTAGTTATATTTTACCATACATTTTATGCCAATAACTATATTTTTTTCTTTTAAATGTAAAAGTATGTATATTTTCTTTGCATTATTACTATTATAAATATAGGTGATAACAATGGCATTAATTCCAATGATAGTAGACAAAGAAGGTAATAATGAAAGAAGTTATGATATCTTTTCAAGATTATTGAAGGATAGAATTATAATTTTAAGTGGTGAAATAAATGATAACCTAGCTAACAGTGTTGTAGCAGAACTTTTATATTTAGATTCTATAAATCATAATGATATTTCACTTTATATCAACTCTCCGGGTGGTTCTATAACATCAGGAATGGCAATATATGACACAATGAATTTTATAATAAGTGATGTCACAACCATATGTGTAGGTATGGCAGCAAGTATGGCAGCGTTCCTTTTATCCTGTGGAAAAAAAGGCAAAAGATATTCTTTACCAAATTCAGAAATCATGATACATCAGCCACTGGGTGGTTTTGAAGGTCAAGCTACCGAAATTAAAATAGCTGCTGAACGTATTCTCAATTTAAAAAACAAATTAAATATTATATTATCTAAAAATACGGGTCAAAGTTTGAGTAAGATTGAACAAGATACAGAACGTGACCATTTCCTTGAACCAAATGAAGCATTAGAGTACGGCCTTATAGATAAAATAATAACTCAAAATGAAAAATAAACCAGTCAAAGGTTTATTTTTTATTGTTTTCTATTTTTGAAGCAATTTCACGAATTTTACGAAATCTATGATTTAAACCAGATTTAGTTATTACATTTCCTGTTTCTAAGGATATAATTTCACTTAATTCCACCAAAGAACTCTCTGGATATTTTAATCTATAAATGCATGCTTCTTTTATTTTATCATCAAGAAAATCAAGACCTAATTCTTCTGTAATTAAATTAATATCATTTATTTGATTATTGCAAGTCATAATAACTTTATCTATATTTGCTTGTTCACAATTATTTAATCGGTTGGTCATATTCTTTTGTTCTCTTAAAATTTTAACATCTTCATAATAAAGTACAGCTTGAGATGCTTGAATCAATTTAAGAAAATCACTTATTTTTTCAGAATCTTTTATATAAATCATATACTTATTATCACGCATCAAGATTTTACTATTTAATGAAAAACTATTTAATAATCTTTGAAGAAAAACTGATTCATATTTGTGATCTATCAATATTTCCAAATGATACCTAGAAGTTTTAGGGTCATTTATACTTCCTTTAGCCAAAAACGCTCCTCTAATATATGCTCTTGCTTCATCGGTTGAATCAACAATATATGATTTAGGCATATCCAAATATTTATTATTATTATCGATAATAGATAAATCTTGTAGGATACTTTTTACTTTATCTTTTACTTCAATAATATACATATTATTTCTATTGAAAGTATTACTTTTCTTTGTAGTAATTACAGCTGATACTCCATAAATATTTTTTAATAACAAATAAACTCTCTTAGCAACATTACTATTTTCTGTATTTAGTTCAATAATACTACTATATTTAGCATTATTTCTAACAAAAGCAGATAGTTCTGCAATGTTTTCGGTATTTGTCATCTCTAATTTAGATAATTCATCTTTAATACTTGTAGTAAATGACATAATTAATCCCTCATCATATATGAAAATATAATTGACCCTGTCTTTAATCCGTTATGCCTTATTGTACCTTCTTGGATAGATAAAATATCATCTTCAACAAGCTCAATCCCCATGTCTTTAATTGCATCAGCATCTAATATAACTGGATCCTTTTCTTCTTTCCTACGATACTTCTCTAATGTTTTTTCATCTATGTTTGAATTAGCCGCTAAAACAGCATCTATAGCATTCTCTCCCAAGCAATTAGTTAAAACCTTCAAATGGTCACTAACTTTAAAACCATCAGTTTCTCCTGGTTGAGTCATAGCATTGCACACATACATAACTTTTGCATTTGTTTTATTAATAGCGTCAATAACACTCTTACAAACTAAATTAGGCATTAAACTTGTATATAGACTTCCCATACTCAAAATTACCAAATCGGCATCTAATATAGCATCAATTACCTCAGGCAATACTGTTGGTTCATCTTTATAAAATATTCTTTTGTATTTTTTATTAGCTCTAGTAATATGTTCTTCACCTTCTATTATTTCACCATCAACAGTCTCACCCATTAAAGTAAGAAAATCTTCTGACAATGGTAATACCGTGTGTCTTACATCAAATAATTTAGCAAGAGACGCAATACTTTCTTTTAAATTACCAGTCATATTAAGCATTGCTACTAGTATTAAATTTCCAAGTGCATGACCATTTAAATCGCTCGAAGTTCTAAACCTATATTCAATTAATTTCTTTGTATTATCATCTATTTCCGAAAGATTAGATATAACTTTTCTAATATCACCTACCGCCGGAATATTAAACTCACTTCTTAATTTTCCAGTTGAACTTCCATCATCAGATACTGATATAACCGCTGTTATATCAACAGGGAAATTTTTCAATCCTTTTAAAAGAGCAGATAACCCTGTTCCACCACCCAATGCTGTTATTTTTTTATTCATAATATCCCCCGTTTCTTAAGTTAAGCTAAAATTTTAGAAAGTACAGCAATCACAGTAATAATACAAATTATTACTACTGGATAAAATACAATTTTTATAAAAGCTGCTTCTTCATTTGAAGCGTACAACTTACCATATTCATTAGTTTTTGTTTTTACCATAGAATTACTCTTAGAATTTCCGCCTTGGCTTCTTACATAATCACTATAATAACTAGCTCTACCTTCAACCAATACACTCTCAAAATAATTTGGATGTGGCAAATAATAGGAAATTTCATTAAAGTATCTTTTTATATAATTATCAGACATTTTAGTATAGTCACAAAATCCATTTTCTGAGGATATAAAAGCACCAACAGCTAACTTAGATAAATCAACTATGTTCTTCTTAAAATCCTGTTCTTTATTACTAGATTTTGAAATAGTAGAAAAAACAAATGCTGGTTCATCATAACTTTCATCCAATAAAATAGTATCTGAATTAAGTTCAGTCACAAAATAACCTTTACCATGAAGATATTTCATTTGATTATCTAGTTTTAAGAAAATATCATCAATTAAATCAGAATCTTTATTATAAGTTAAATACTGCCTAAGTGTTTCCCTTTTCTCCATATCATTCACCATTATAATTATAGCATATTTATATAATTCTTCAATTATATTTTAATTTACGCAATTTATTTTTTATCGTCGTAATAGCATTATCCACAGTCTTATATTTTATATCCAATAATATAGATATTTCTTTATTACTAAAATTATTCATTTTAAGTTCATATATTTGTGACTGTAAAAATGGTAAATCATGCCTAAACAAAAATAGTTCTAATTTATTTTCATAATCATAATAAGTACTTGCAGCAGTTTCATCACTTGCTAAAAAACACTCTAAAGTATTACCATCTTCGTCTATTTTCTGCTCAAATGAAATAGAATCAGATAATATATTATGTTTATTTCTAGTATTCTTTTTAAGAAAAGTTATAATCTCATTAGACACAAAAGATGTAACATATGTATAAAACAATGCATTATTTTTATCATCATAATGATTAACCGCTGAAAAAAGTCCACACATCCCTGCCTGATAAACATCTTCAAAACTAATTCCAGAATACTTACAATTTTTAAAATATTTTAGTGCTAAAGTTTTAACAAAATTATCGTATTTTTTGTATATTTCATTATATGCATCTTCATTATTCTCTGAAACTAAATATAATAATTCATAATCATTAACTGCCTTGTACATTAATCCTCCTATTTTCTAGAACGAATCACCTCATATATCATTATCCCTGCTGCTACAGACGCATTTAAACTATTGATTTTTCCATACATAGGTATTCTTGCTATAAAATCACAAGAATCTTTAACATTTTTAGTCATGCCAAATCCTTCGCTACCTATAACTAAACATATTTTTCCACTATAGTCTATAGTACGATAATCAACACTATTGTCCATATCAGTTCCTACAACCCAAAAACCATTATTTTTTAATTTATCAATTGTTTGTCTTAAATTTACTACTTGAGCTACTCTAACATTTTCAAGAGCTCCAGCACTAGTTTTCATAACAGTAGAATTAACTTCAACGCTTCTATCTTTAGGAATTATAATTCCATCAACTCCTGCTGATTCACAAGTTCTAATTATAGCTCCCAAATTATGAGGGTCCTCTAGATGATCTAATATTACAACAAAAGAAGAATCATCTCTTATAAAATCCTCAACATCATAATACTTAAAATCCTCTATGTATAAAATTATACCTTGATGAGAAAATTTATCAAATCGTGAAAATTCTTTTTTATTTAACCTTTCTATATTAATTTTTCGATTTTCAATTAGGGATAATATTTCTTTATCATCGAAATTATCCATTAAAATGATTTTTTCTATCTTTTTATTATTTTTTAATATTTCTTTTGCTACATTTCTTCCATATACTATCATAACGGTCTCCTATTCATTATCAATTAATATATTTTTCATTATTTCATCGATTCTATTTGTTTGGTTAGTTAAAGATAAATAACCAATAACTGCTTCAAGTGCAGTAGCGTGTTTGTATGTTACAATATCGCAATTCTTAGGATGCGAATTACTTTTATAATTTCTTGCTCTTTTTATTACATTAATTTCTTCTTCAGTAAAAAAATCATTATCAATAAGCATCTGTAAATATTTGGCTTGATTAACCGCACTAACATATTTAATAGATTCCTTTTGAAGTTCATTAACATTTGGTATCTTTTTCATAATCAAAAATTTTCTAACATAATTTTCATATATTGTATCACCTAAATAAGCTAAAACTAATACGTTAATTTCTAAAACGTTCATAATATCACCACACATAAATTTTACTATGTATTACAATAAAGGTCAAAAGAAAAAAGCCCATAAAGAGCTTAATTATCACTTCTTGCAATCAATATTAATCTAAATATTTCTATTAAAGATGTAAGAACTGAAGCAACATAAGTGAAAGCAGCTGCATTTAACATGTTTTTACTACCAGTACGTTCACTCTTATCTAAAAACTCGTTCTTTTCTATTTCTTTGGCAGCACGCGCTGATGCATCAAACTCAACAGGTAATGTTACTAATTGAAATAATAAAATAACGATTTCCAAACCTATACCTATCCAAATTAAATTTACAAAGCCAAAAATCAATCCTATCAATATAGCAAAATATCCACCTTTTGAGGCTAAATTAACAATTGGAAATATAGCGCTTCTAAATTTCATAAAGCTATATCCTTCTTTATCTTGAATAGCGTGTCCTACTTCATGAGCAGCAACGGAAACAGAAGCAATAGAAGTACCATTATAAATATCTTTTGATAATCTAATTACTTTTCTAGTAGGATCATAATGGTCTGATAAATAACCTCTTGTTTCTGTTACATAAATATTACCTAGTCCATGTTCATTTAAAATTTCACGAGCTACTTCAGCACCCGTTAAACCTTTTTTATTTTTAATCTTTTTGTATTTGGCATATGAACCCATAACAAAAAGTTGAGCAACTAAAGTTATTAACAAACTAATAACCATTAAAATATAACTTAATTCATAATATTCCATATTAATCTCCTTTAAATAAGTTCGTATGCAGTTCCTTCTCTAGAGTCAATGAGCTTAACTCCTTTTTCAAACAATTCATCTCTTATTTTATCAGCTAGTGCATAATCTTTATTCTTTTTAGCACTATTTCTTTCTTCTATTTTTGCTAAAATCATTTCTTCTAACTCTTCACTAACTTCTTTTTCTTCTTCAATTAATCCAAGAGATAAAACTTTATCAAAATCATCAATCAAATATAGTTTAGTGAAATCAGATAATTCGTCATCTTTAAGTACATCATACAAAATTGTAATCATTGAAGAAGTATTTAAATCATTAGCAATAGCTTCTTTAAATTTATCTTGATAATAGTCTAATTTTTTATCACTCAAGTTTGGTGTTTTATCTAATTGTTTAATTCTTGCTTTAAGTTTATTATAAGCATTATTTGCACTATCTAAAGCTTCCCAAGTAAATGTTAATTGATTACGATAATGACTATTCAAACAAAAATATCTATAACTCAAAGGATTGTAACCTTTTTCTTCTAGCAAAGATACAGTTAAAAAGTTACCTTTTGATTTACTCATTTTTCCAGATTGATCGTTAAGATGCTCCCCATGAACCCAATAATTACACCACTTATGGCCAAAATAAGCTTCACTTTGTGCAATTTCATTAGTATGATGTGGAAAAATATTATCAACTCCACCACAATGAATATCTAAATATTCACCTAAATATTTTCCGCTAATACCACTGCATTCAATGTGCCATCCAGGATATCCAACACCCCATGGAGAATCCCACTTCATATCTTGATTACCAAATTTACTTGTAGTAAACCACAATACAAAATCACCAGGATTCTTTTTGTGTTCATCTTCTTCAACAGTATCTCTAACACCAACCATTAATTCATCGGGATTCTTACCAGACAATTGATAATAATTTTTTGCTTTAGTTATATCAAAATATACATTACCGTTTGAGATATAAGCATAACCATTATCTAACATTTTAGATATCATTTTTATATATGTATCGATATGGTCACTTGCTTTTTCAACTACTGCTGGTTTCCTAATATTTAATTTACTGCAATCTTGAAAAAAAGCATTTTCATAAAAATTAGCAATATCATAAACTGATTTGTGCTCACGCTCACTTGCAAGTTGCATTTTATCTTCACCACTATCCGCATCACTAGTTAAATGTCCTACGTCCGTAACATTCATAACACGTAATACTTCGTATCCAAGATATTCCAATCCTTTTTCTAAAATATCTTCAAAAATATAAGTACGTAAATTACCTATATGGGCATAATGATATACAGTAGGACCGCAAGTATACATTCTAACGATTCCCTCTTCATTAGGAGTAAATTTTTCTATTTTTCTTGTAAGAGTATTATATATATTCATCTCGCACCTCTTTTTAATTATATTATAAATATATGAAAATTTTGTGTTATTTCATACAAACATTATAGCACACAATAAGTTCTATTACTATCTAATCACAATAAAAAAGAACCAATATGGTTCTTTTTAATATTATTCTTTTGCTTTTTCTAGTTTTTTAGCATCATCAACTTGTTTTAATCCTAAATTTATAAAATATATAATTACTACCCAAGCAGCAACAGTTAATCCTATTCTGTATATTTCAAAAGGTGTTGAAATTGGTAAATCCCATGCCCAATGTAGTGCTATAGGAATTAAACAAATTAGTAAGAATCTCTTATCATTTAAATGTTTTTTATCTAATTTTTCGAATCCTTTAACATACATTAATGCTGCACCTTCAATAGTAGCCCAAGCTACGTGCATACCAGGTGCTAAAAGCGCACGCCATTTTGCCACTTCTAACATTTTAGTTAAACTATTAGTACTAAGTCCATATCTTAATATGTATCCGGCTGTTTCAAATGCACCAAAACCTGCCCCTACAGCAGCACCAATTAATAATCCATTTAATATATATTTACATTTTTTATCTCTAAATAAGAAGAAAGCAATGATACAAGCCTTAGCTGTTTCTTCAATTAATCCAACGAAGAAGGCTCCTTCAAAATCTAATACAGCAGTTTTTTGTTCAAAAAAAGGAATTGAGAAATACAAAATAGCCACAAATAGAGATAATCCACCACCTATAATAAAGTATTTTAACACTTTGTAAAATGGGACATTTCTAAATATATTAATTTCAAAGAAAAATACAAGTACTGTAACAGGTACAGCAAAAGCTGCTAATATTATCATATTTGGTAAAAAATTATTATTTTGATACTGTGCATATCCTAAATACGTTGGAATATAGGCAATTATGAAGAAAACAAGAATTTTAAAATATACCCATGCATTCGCTTTATTTGGATTAACATCTTTCACATCAGGAGTTGTTTCCTTAGAACCGCATACAAACACTTCATCTAATTCCTCATCTGTATGTTTTTTGAAAGTATTTTTAAACAAATCTTTAAAAGTTACATAATTTTTAGATTTAGCGCCTGTAATTTTATCTAAGTTTTCAGTTATTATGTTACTTGCACTTTTTCTATGTACAGGAAATCCACATTCTGGACAAACATCATCTGATGATTTAATTTTATGTCCACATTCCTGACATACCTCATTTTTATTTTCATATCCACAATGTGGACACACCTTAGCGCTTGAAGACATTTCTTTTTTACATTCTTCGCATTTTATTAAAGCCATACTATCTTACCTCCTTTAAAGTACTAGCAATTACTCTTGTTACATTATTAATTTCATCTGTATTAACGTTCTCTTCTTTAGTACCAATCACAAACACTTTACCACCAATATTAGTTGCATATCGATTATCAACAACAACGTGGCCATTTGAATTATACATAAACTGCATACCATAGAAATAATTTGTACCAATATTATTAGCTATCAAATCTATCGTTATTGTAACATTACCATATTCTTTTTTCAATGCAGTAGTAAAATCACTTAAGAAAGAAACACAATCATTATAATTAGAATATCTCTCTACTACAATATAAGGAATTAAAGCCCCTTGCTCATCAATAGATTGACCAATATAAACAGCATTATCACTACCTACATAAGTTTTATAATTGCTTGGATATTCAAAATAAATTCCTAATTTGCTATTACTATAAACAAGTGTACCACTATTAGTTTGATTACCACCTTGATTTTGGTTGTTATTCTGGTTGTTATCTTGATTATTATTTTGGTTATTATTGTTGGAACTATTATTATTTCCAAATATCAAAAACGCCCCTACAACTAAAACTACTATAACAATTAAGTATTTATAATCAAAACTACCTTTAGGAAGATTAATTTTTTTCTCTTTAGTATCCTCTCTTAACTCATAACCACACTTTGGGCATTTTGCCGCTTGATCACTAACTTTGTTACCACACTCTGGGCATTTGATTAATGCCATATTATCACTCCCATCTTTTTTCAATATTAAGTATAATATAATACTCTTCTTTTTTTAAGTTGATTTACCAAACAGTCAATGACATTTTGTCAATTGAAAAAACTGATTTTATTTGATATATTAGATATGGTGATATTATGAAATTTAACGAAGTATTAAATAAATATTTAAATCTAATTGGATGTACATCAAAAGACCTCGCAAAAAATGCAAATTTATCAGAATCTATCATAAGTAGATATAAAAACAGCAATAGAATTCCAAGTGAAGAAAATTTAAATAAAATAAGTAAAAGTCTAGAAAGTTTATCAAACCAAGAATATAAAAGCAGTGATATTCTAAAAGAATTTCACGATACCTCTAACATTAGCGCAATAGATTTTAACAACGTTCGTAATAATTTAAATATAATTATAGATGAATTAAAAATCAACGTAAGTGAATTAGCAAAATCTCTTAACTTTGACCCATCTTATTTATCTAGAATAAGAAGCGGTAACAGAATACCTTCTAATAAAGATGAATTTTTAGATGCCATATCATCATATATCTTAAAAAAATACAATAATGAACAAAGTCAAAATATTATTGCCAATCTAATCGGTACAACTCCACAAGAAATAAACTCATATAATTTTAAAAAATGGCTATCGCTTAATACATGCAAAGAAGATAACAAAATAGAAAATTTTCTACAAAAATTAGATGAATTCAACCTAGATGATTATATAAAAGTAATAAAATTTGATAAATTAAAAATACCAACAATTCCCTTCTATAAAGCTAAAAGTAAAAATTATTATGGCTTAGAAGAAATGAAACAAGGTGAATTAGATTTCTTTAAAGCAACTGTTTTAGCAAAAGCAAAAGATGATATATTTATGTGTAGTGATATGCCTATGGAAGATATGGCTAAGGATTTAGAATTTGGTAAAAAATGGATGTTTGGAATTGCTGCTTCACTAAAAAAAGGATTACATTTAAATATTATCCACAACTTAGACAGGCCTTTTAATGAAATGATGCTTGGATTAGAAAGTTGGGTTCCAATATATATGACTGGTCAAATATCTCCATATTACTTTAAAGATAATAACACTACTATATACAGACATCTAAATTATGTGTCTAAAGTTGCTGCATTAACAGGTGAATGTATAAAAGGAAACCATAGTCAAGGCAAGTATTATTTAACAACTAATCAAAAAGAAATTAATTACTATCAAGCAAAAGCTGATTTACTACTCAAAAAGGCTAATTCACTTATGGATATTTATAGAGAAAATGATATTGATAAATTTAAAATATTTTTGGATAAAAAATATACTTGTCCTGGTAACCGCACTCGTATAATCGCTACCCTGCCTCTTTTTACCATCAAAGATGAAGACTTAGAAGTTATACTAACAAGAAATAATATAAATCAAGAAGATAAAGAAAAAATCTTAAATTACAAAAAAGAAGAAGAAAAAGTTATTACTACATTACTAAAAGAAAATTTAATAAGTGATACTATTTATAAATTTACAAAAGAAGAATTCGAAAAAGACAAAGTATTTCTATCACTTGAAAATATTTTTTATAACAAACTAACATATACATATGATGAGTATTTAAAACATTATAATGCTACAATTAATTTTAGCAAACACAACCAAAACTATAAAATTAATAAAACTAATAGGCAGGTTTTCAAAAACATTTCAATTACAATATTTGAAGATGATTATGTTATAGTAACTAAAAGCTCTAATCCAGTTATCCATTTTGTAATTAATCATCCTAAACTAGTAGTCGCAATTAAAAACTTTGAAGCACCAGTAAATGAAGAATAATAAAACTAAATTACACCAAACAAAAAAATCCTTAATTTGATATGAACCCCGTTTCTTGGACAAAATAGAAACGAGGTTTTTATATGGGAAAATTATCATTTGAAGATAAAAT
>CAKPHC010000002.1 GCA_934155645.1 uncultured Bacilli bacterium
TATAACCATTATACCCCCCCCCCCCTAGAGTTTTTGCAAGAAAAATTTTTTAATAAAAAAAGATACATTGTAATTGTAATGGTAAATTTCTTAGTTGTTAATTTCCAATATTTTTTCATCTTTTTTAACATTTTAATTGCGTCACCAGTGGTGTCGTAATTCCATCACCTTTGTATGGCTGCATCATCTTTTTGGTATGAAATTAAAAACAAAATACTTCTAATTAAATTATTCTATATTAAGGTATTGATTTTCTAATTTTTTGCAATAAAAAAGCAACTCTAAGGTTGCAAAATTATTTTTTACATGTACACTTTACATCAACTAATTACTATTTTTAATAAACGGCATCTTTTTATCAAAAGTTACTTCGTTATATACTTCTATCCCTTGTTCTTTACATAACTCTAAATATTTATCATCCCATGACAATCTATAAGAGTCATTAAAATCTAGGCCTAATTTGTTTACCCAGTAAGTAACAACTTCTTCTGGATTCTTAATCTTGCTTTTATTTTCTATTTCTAATGCTATACCAAATGGATATTCATCTACTGAAATTTCAATATCTTGATTTTCAAATACAGTTCTATATCTTTCATAACTTTCTACTACATTAAAATGCATAACATTATTTACAATAAATATAAAGTTATCAATATCATCTTTACTAATATTAACTTCTTTTTCTTCTTCTTTATTTACATTATTTGCTGTAGTATCATTAAGTCTTCTTTTCCAGCTTAATTTACATTTTGTTTCTTCTTCGTTAGAAGAAATTCTTACTCTAAATCTACCATCAATTTCTTTAGAATAAAAATCATATTTTAAATCACAATGATTAAATTGGATTGTTTTTTCATATGTTCTTAAGCTCTTTTTCAATTCCTTTATATTTGTTAAATCATTTATTAGTTTATCTAACTTTTCAGTTGGATAATAAAACCTTACTTCATATTCCATACTTTCTCCTTAGTAAAAAAGCAACCTCAAGGTCGCTTAGTTAAACCATCTCATCAATACTTCTTTAGGCATGAATCCTACTTGTTTCTTTTTTATTTCTCCATTTTCAAATAAAATAACTGTAGGAATAGACATAACTCCATAAGTTCTTGCTACATCTTCACGTTCATCTACATTTATTTTAATGATTTTTACATTAGGTAACTCATTAGCTATTTCTTCAATAACAGGAGCTAACATACGACAAGGCCCACACCAATCAGCATAAAAGTCTACTAAAACTAGTCCTTCTTTTATTTCGTCATTAAAAACTTCATCTTTTAAATACTTAATCATATTAATCTCCTATCTATAATTATTTAATACCGAATCAATTCCTGGTATTCTAATCTTACCATAATCAATTAACTTCTCTACATAACTTACTGTAATCATCTTATGTTTTAACATTATATTGATAGATTCTCTATTAAATTCATCACTATTCATATTATCTTTGTTATTCTCTATTAATTTATATACATCGGTTACTGTATCTCCAACACTAGATACAACGTCAGTTAAAACAGGAGTAGAATTAAGAATACGGTCTTTATATTTAGAATCGTTCATAATACCTACATCAAACATAGGTTGATTAAAGATAAATACTACTATAAATGCGATTATATATCCTTCTATTGCTCCTACAACTGCTCCTAGTATCTTAGATGGAATACCTAAAATAATAGTAAATTTTAATATTTTTTCAATAAAACCTGTTACTGTTAAAATAACTTTAAATATTACCATTATTACAGCAAAAACAATAATAAATGCGATTAATTGATAAAGAATAATATTTAATACAGTAGCACCTTCTACAATACCTCCAAAACTAAAGAAAGGTAAATATAGACTAAACCATTCTGCTAAAGGATTTTTTAAGTAGAAGGAAATAATGAATACTAATAAGAACCCAACGGTCATTACTAGTTCACTTAAGACTCCTCTTTTAAATCCTACAACAGCTCCACATAGTATTAATAAAATAATTAATACATCAACGATATTCATAAGTCCTCCTTATTATAGTATAATCAAATACTTATATTATATTAATAATTCTTAATAGTATCAAAACTATTAGTACAAGACACAGCGGTAGTTTGTCCGTCTTTTGAATTAACCCTTACATTAACATTAGGTCCAATCCAAGATAATACATGTTCTAGATATCTTTGGTCTCCAACTTTAATCATATCACGATATTCTAACCATCCTGTATCTGTTTTATTACTTAACACTTCTTGTTTAGATATACCTTTTTCATTAGCATAAGCATTTAATATTTTACTCATGTTGCCATAACCCATATTATAGCACTGAATACCTGCTAGAACATTATAATCCATATATTGCATAGCATTTTGTAGTATCATACAACCTATTTTTATATTAGATTCTACATTACTTAACATTTCTTCTTTTACTATAAATCTATCTTGTTTACCAGTAGTATAGTTATAAGCACTTACTTCTTGGTCAACCCATACTGAATTTTGAATTTGCATAAGCCCAGTTGCTCCACCAGGATCTTTTTTAGTAGAGTGAACTCCACGTTCTTGAGTAGCAACTGCAATAGCAATAACTGGGTCTATTCCATAATCATTTGCATATTTAGTAATTGTATCACCATATAATTCTTTTGTTTTCATCGCTTTTTCAGTATTAGAATTATCTGTATACTCTAATCTTATTGTATCTTCTTCTATAGAACTACCATCATCATAAGCAATTGCTATAGTATTTTCAATATTTTCTGGTTCTTCCGTAATAACTCTTACTACTTCCGGTGGTTTACCCTCATTAGTTGATGGTGCTTTACCTGCTGTTGCTTCTGACGTTATTGAAAGATGCGTTATTGTTAATAAAGCAGCAGTAACAAGTAAAGTAGCTGCTATCTGTTTTCCATGATGTTTGTTGTTTCTCTTTACTTTAGGTGTCTCTTTTATTCCTTTTTCTTGACGTGATTTTTTAATCTCTCTTATTCTTTGATTTTCTCTAAACTTTATTACTCTATCCATAAAAGGTTTTAAAGCATTATCATATCTTTCTAATGCATCTGATACTTTTACTCTAACATTATAATTTTCATAAAAAGCATCAAATGATTTTAGGTCTCTATCTACAACATTAAGTTTTAAATCCCTCATTGGAACAAGTTGTGACATTTTATTTAAATAATGATAAGCATCACTATCTTTGTATATTAATTCCGCTCTATTAGGGTCTCTAGAATCATATTGTCTTAAAGTAAGAATCCCTCTTTGGTCAGTATATACATCTATTCTTTTCATACTAGTCACCAACCTCTTTGAAACGTGCTTCAATCATATTATCAACTAGGTTCCACTCAAAATCATTTTTTATTTCATCTAAGTAATACTTACCATCTTTTATTACATATCTTGCTGCTAGTATTTCTAATTCATCATCACTATCTTTAGTTCCATCAGTATAAACAATATAATCTATATTGTTACTGTCATCACTAAAAGTAAATAAAACTTCACACTCTATTTTTTTACCGTTATCAATTATGTCAAACATCTTAAGACACCTACCTTAATGAAATTATAACAATAATTGATATATTAATCAATAATATTATTCTTTGTCTTTTAAAGATGTTTTTAGTTCATATAAAAGATTTAATGCTTCAATTGGTGTCATTTTTAAAGGGTCTATTTCTTTGATTCTTTCTTCTACATAACTTGTCTTTTCTTCTTCTTTTTCATCAGCATTTAAGAATAATGATGTTTGTACGAAAGGTTGTTTTCTATTATTTTTATTTTCATATATATCTAATATTTCATTAGCGCGTTCAATTAAAGATTTAGGAAGTTTTGCTAAGGATGCTACATGGATACCATAACTTTTATCTACTGCGCCTTGTTTTACTTTATGTAAGAAAGTAATTTTACCATCTTCTTCGATAGCACTTACATGAACGTTTCTTAAATTAGTTAAATCTTGTGATAAGGTAGTTAATTCATGATAGTGAGTTGAAAATAATGTTTTAGCTTTAATTTTATCATGAATATATTCTAATATTGCTTGAGCAAGACTCATACCGTCATATGTTGCAGTACCTCTACCCAATTCATCAAATAATATCAAACTATTAGGAGTAGCTTCTTGAATAGCGTTATTAGCTTCTTTCATTTCAACCATAAATGTAGATTCACCACTAACTAAGTCATCACTAGCACCTATTCTTGTAAAGATTTTATCAAATATAGGAATAGTACAACTCTTAGCAGGTACAAAAGAACCTATCTGAGCCATAATAACAGTAATAGCAAGTTGTCGCATATAAGTTGATTTACCAGCCATATTAGGCCCAGTAATAAGTAATATATCGACTCCTTTACCCATCATAATATCATTAGGAACATATTCTTTTTTACTTACTTTTTCTACTACTGGATGACGTCCATCCTTAATAGAAATTATTCTCTCATCAGTAATAACAGGTCTAACATAACCATTTTCTTCACTAACTGTTGCTAAAGAAGCCATCATATCAACTTCTGCAATTACTCTTGAAACATCTTGTATTTTACCAATATATTCTCTAACATAATCACGGATTTCCATAAATAATTTATACTCTAAATTAATTATCTTTTCTTCAGCCCCTAAAATAATATTTTCTTTTTCCTTTAAAAGAGGCGTAATGAATCTTTCACAGTTAGCAAGAGTTTGTTTTCTATCATAACCATATTCATCTTTAATTAAAGGAATATTTCCTTTAGATACTTCTATATAATATCCAAATACTTTATTGAATCCTACTTTTAAGTTCTTAATACCAGTACGTTCTCTCTCATCCTGTTCTATTTTTAAGATAAAGTCTTTAGAACCACTACTAATGCTTTTTAACTCATCTAATTCACTAGAATATCCTTCTTTAATTAATCCTCCTTCTCTAACAGTAACCGGAGCATCATCATTAATTGATTTTTCTAATAAATCATATACATCATCTAATGTATCAATTGTTTTAGGATACTTAATTTCTTCTAATATTCTTTTAATATCAGGTAATACTTTTAAAGAGTTTTTTAATTGTAACAAGTCTCTAGCATTTAAGTTACCATAACTAATACGCCCTGCTAATCTTTCTAAGTCATATACTTCATTTAAATTACGAACTAATTCTTCTTTTAAGATAAATTCAGTAAGTAATTTCTCAATAATATCATATCTTTCAGTAATTTCTTTAACATCAGTTAATGGGTTTTCAATATTAGATTTTAATGCTCTACTACCCATTGCTGTTTTAGTTTTATCAAGTAACCATAATAAAGAATAAGTTCTCTCACCAAGTCTTATTGTTTCTGTAAGTTCTAGGTTTCTTTTAGTATGAATATCAAAAGTTAAGTACTTATTAACATCTACTACTTCTACTTCTTGTAAATGTGATAAGTTACCTTTCTTAGTATCTACTAAATATTGTAACAAGTGTTTAATAGCAGTTACTAATCTAATATCTTCAATATTTTTATATAAATAACTGTATTCATTATCTTCACATAATCCATCAGTAATTGTTACAAGCAAGTGATAGTTATCTCTTAAAATACTTATTATTTCACGATTGATTTTATCATTTACTATAACTTCTACTATATTTCTATTAATAATTTCTTTAATTAATTTATTTTGATCATGCTCTAATATTAAAGCATAGAAATATCCGGTTGTAATATCAGCATATGTAATAGCATAGCAATATTCAAAATCATAAATACTACCGACATAACTACTATCTTTTTCATTTAAAGTATTATCAAGCATAGTACCTTTAGTAATTACTTGAATAACATCTCTATCAACCATACCTTTACTATCTTTAGGATCTGTTAATTGTTCGCATATAGCAACTTTATATCCTTTATCAATTAGTTTAGTTAGATATCCAACATAAGCATGATATGGAATACCACACATAGGAACTCTCTCTTCAAGTCCAGCATTTCTTCCAGTTAGTGCTAGTTCTAATTCTCTACTACAAATAACTGCATCTTCAAAGAACATTTCATAAAAGTCCCCAAGACGAAAAAAGATAATGGCATCATTATACTTGTCTTTAATATCTAAATATTGTTGCATCATAGGACTTAGTTTAGTCCTATCTACTTCACTTCGTTTCATTATACTTCACCACACGTTATATTATAGCAGACCGGGGTATTTTTTTAAAGAAAAAAAGAATTATTTCAATTCTTTTAACTTCTCTATAGCATCATCAAATGTATCGACACCAATAATCTTTATTTTGTATCCTTTTTCTTTTTGTAATTTAACGCATTCGTCATAATTACTTCCGTTAGGAACTAAGAATACATCAGCTTTCTTTTTAACGGCTCCCAATAGTTTATACTTAACTCCCCCTATTTCACCAACAGTACCATCAATACTGATAGTACCAGTACCAACTATTTTTTTACCCTTAGTAATATCTTCTTCTGTTAGTTTATTATAAATAGCAAGTGCTGTAGTAAGTCCTCCAGATGGACCTGTTTCACTACTTTTGAATTTTAATTTAATACTAGGAGATACCTCATAATCTAAAATATCAAAAAAAGCTAACCCTGCATATTTAACATTTTCTTCTTCAAAAATCGTTGTTTCAGTAGTAATTTCTTTACCATTTCTTTTTAATCTAATAGTTAATTTGTCTCCAACATTTTTAGTTGCAATATATTCACGAAATTTATTTAAATCAACTATTTTACTATCATCTACCCCTAAAAGTTCATCTCCTACTTTAATCTCTTTATTTGCTCTATTATCGACATAATATACATAGTAGTGATGATTATTTATCGTAAAAGTCTTTTCTGCTTTAGTGTATGCTACATATATAGCTGATTGATTTGCATCATACAAATACAATTTATCACGATTAGTAATGTCATCCATTGTTTCATCTTCATTTATTTGATAACTATCAACTTTAGTACGTTCCCAAGTAGGAATTACATAACTAAGTAAATAAGTAGGAATAGTACCTCTTAACTCGGAAACATAAGCAAGATTAAAAGATCCTTTTTCTTCATAACTGTTTTCTATTTCTACTCTACTTCCCACATCGATAGTACCCCCAGAAACACTAATATAATAAGGTACAGGGAAAGTCATAAATAAATAAAATAATACTAAAAATATTATCTCTTTATAGTTTTCTTTTATAAATTTCTTAAATTTATCATATATTTTATTAATCACTTATATCACATCCTCATTTAATTATAACAGAAAGATTGATAATTATGAAAACAAAAATAATGAGTTTTACAATTATTATAACTTTAATAACTATTATGGCATTATTTCTAGTATTTCCTACTTCTATTATGTCTACAGTAACTTTCTCAATTAGTATTTGGAAAGATAACTTAATACCATCTCTGGCACCTTTCTTTTTAATATCAGAATTACTTATAAATTATGGTTTTGTTGAACTTTTAGGTGAAATCTCAAAAAATATTATGAATAGACTTTTTCATCTACCAGGAGAAGCATCTTTTGTTATAATTGGAAGTTTAATATCAGGATTTCCTAGTAGTAGTAAATATATTAATGAACTCTTAAGTAACAATCAAATAAATGAAAATGAAGCCTCATACTTATTAAAATTTAATCATTTTTCTAATCCTTTATTTGTTCTTGGTACGGTAGGTACTTTATTATTAAATAACAAAAGTATTGGCTTATTAATACTTGTATCTCACATTATTTCTAACTTTATTATCGCATTCATCTATAGACCAAAAGAAAATAATTATAAAAAAGAAAAAATATCACTTAGAAAAGGACTTAGTAAGATGCATAAAAAATACATATCTAATACTTCTTTTAGTGATATTTTAAGTAAAAGTATTTTTAAAACTATTAATACTTTATTATTACTTCTTGGTATTATAACGACTTTTCTAATTATAAGCGCACTTATAAAAAATATTTTTAATACTAATGATTTAGTTAATTCTATTATTAGTGGCATATTAGAAATGACAGGAGGTATTAAAAGTATATCTTTCTTAAATATTTCTACAAAATTAAAAGCCACTCTTATTGGATTTTTCATATCCTTTGGTGGCTTAAGTATACATATGCAAGTAATGAGTATTTTATCAGATACTAATATTAAATATTTACCATATCTAATATCAAGAATAATTCATGCCATACTTACTAGTAGTTTAATATATTTAACTTTTGACTTATTTATTTAACCCCAGTTGTAATTACTTCTATAACAAATTCATCATCTATATCTTGATACTTAATACGTATTTTTAACTTATATATAACTCCATATTCTAACTTATTTTCTGGTGTTGTCATAGTTAAAATATAATCATCTACAACCGTTGCAAATTTAGGTTCTGGATTCTCATATTTAACACCACCATAAATAATACTAAAAGTACTATAAGTAAAGTGCGTTCCATCTTCTTCTGCTTCTACTTTTTCTTCACTTACTTGTAATCTTTTAGCAGTACCATCTTGAAACACAATATCAGCACATTGTTTTATAATAGAACCACTGCTATCTTTACAGTTAGAAATATGATTAACTTTACGTTCAACTGTATCTTTATAAATATCATCAGTTAAAGTATTTTGGTAAGCTAGAAGTTCTTTCCTAGTCGATTCTTTTTCTTCTCTTGCTCTATAATTATTTACAAGTGCAAATAAACTCAATGTTAAAAACATAACTAGTACAAAACTTAAAGTTAATTCTATAACAGTAAAACCTTTATTATCCAATTTCATAATGCACCTCTATATTAGATAAATCACCATCATTATATACTACAATTAAACGATAATAACTATCATATCGACTAGAATATTTTTTATAACTAGGTAAATAATCAATGTACTGTTTTTCTGCTTTTGAAAAATCTTTACTATTTTTAACTAAATTTTTAAACTCTTCTAATTTAAAAGGTGTAATAATGATACTAGAAACATTTAGATAATTACTACCTAATAAAGTATTGCAATAATTTTTGGAATCTAAATAATTACATAGTTCATTATAAATGGTTTTAACTTCGCCATTATCCTCTTCTTTAAAAGAATATCTAACGTATCCACTGGTGTCAACATTTGTAAACAGCTGTTCATTATCGGTATCAAGTTCTCTTAATATCATTTTTCTAATCTCATTAGTTTTGTATTTTTTATCCATCGTATCATATTTTTCTACTCTTTCATATTCACCGATTAAGGGAATAAAGTTAGCAAATAGAAAGGCACATATTCCCATTACAAATACAGCAACTATAATAGTTTCAACCATTACAAACCCTCGAGTGTCAATCTTTTTCATCTTTTTCACTTACCTTTATTGATTATCTTCTAAATGTATTATATAATAAATTAGAATAGAATGCTATATAGAAAATATAAAAGGGGACAAAAGTATGGTAGAATACGATTTACATCATATACCAATTGTTGATATTGTAAACCAAATCATATTGTATGCTGCACAACACAATGCCAGCGATATACATTTGGATCCTAGGGAAGACTGTCTAATCGTAAGAATGCGTATGGACGGTGAGTTAAAAGACCATACTATCATTCCTAAAGAATATGAACGAAACCTAACTACCAGGGTTAAACTTATATCTAATATGAACATTACTGAAACAAGACTACCTCAAGACGGTGCAATTAAAGGTCGTATTGAAGGAAGAGACTTGGACATGCGTGTATCTGCTCTACCTACTAACGAAGGTGAAAAAGTAGTTATCCGTATTCTTGACTTTACTAAAAGTTTAACCGGTATGGATTCATTAGGATTCTCTCCTAAAAACTATAAATTAGTAGAAAAAATGATGGCCGTACCAAATGGAATCATACTAGTAACAGGTGCTACTGGTTCCGGTAAATCTACTACTACCTACTCTATGTTACAAGCATTAAATAAAGAAGAAACCAATATCATTACTGTTGAAGACCCAATAGAAATGAATATTGAAGGAATAAATCAAGTACAAGTTAATAGTGAAATAGGATTAACTTTCGCAGCTGTATTAAGGTCTATCTTACGTCAAGACCCTAACATAATACTAATCGGAGAAATTCGTGACTCAGAAACAGCTCAAATAGCAGTTCGTGCTTCTATTACTGGTCACTTAGTATTATCAACAATCCATACTAATGACTCATTAAGTACCATTGAAAGATTACTTGATATGGATGTAGAACGATACTTGTTATCAAGTGCCTTAACAGGAATTATTTCTCAAAAACTAGTAAGAACATTATGTCCACACTGTAGAAAGAAAAGACCTGTTACGCCATATGAAGAACATTTCTTTATGAAAGTAATGCACAAATATGTATCTCATGTGTATGAACCAGTTGGTTGTGAATATTGTAATCACGGATTCAAAGGTCGTATGGCTGTTCATGAAGTATTATATATAACTGATCACTTACGAGATGTAATAAGTGATGCTAATGTAGATAAAGAGCAATTAAGAGATATCGTTTATAATAAAGAACAAGTTACTACTCTATTACAAGATGCCTTAGAAAAAGTAATTGAAGGTCATACAACATTTAATGAAGTAGTTCGTATAGTTGAAGTAGATGCTGACTTAGAGAAAAGTGTTGTTAATGAAGTTGAAGAAACTGAAATTAAAACTAAAGCTAAATTTGAGAAAAAACTTGAAGATCAACTTGAAATTATTGATGCATTTGAACTAGAAGTAATTGATGCTTATGCTCCTGAAATAGAAATAATAGATATGTATGATAAATTTTTACTAGTATAGAAAAAAGCGAACTATAAAATGTTCGCTTTTAAATTGGTATTTTTATCTAAAAGACTTAAAGGATTATTACTTATTATATAGATATCTTCTATATATTCACCTAAAGTCTTTTTTAAATTATCTAATTCTTCTTTAGTATTAACTGTCCATATCATTATTACTTTATCTCTTTTAACTAAATCCTTAACGATATTTTTATCTATCGCATGTTTAGATATCGAATAGAAATAAGCATCTTTTTCTAATTCCTTAGTACTAATCTTATCTATTAAAATACCTATCGGATATGAAGAAGAATTTTGTAACAAATCGACAATTTCTAAAGAAAAACTCTTCAACCAAATATTTAGATTTAGGTATTTATCTAAAGTCTTTAATACTTCAGTAACTAGTATATTATTTCGCTTCTCTTCATCCTTTAACTCAATTATTAGAAGACTGTCCGGATTAACTACATCTAAAACTTCATCAAGAGTACTCATAGTAGAAGGTGCTACCTCACTACCATAATTATATTTCCTTAATTGTCTTAAAGTCATATTAGCAACTGTTCCTACTCCATTACTAACCCTATCAATAGTTTTATCATGAATTACCACAACTTTATTATCTTTAGATAATCTAACATCAAATTCAACTCCATCTAGGTACTTCACTTTACTTCCAAGATCTATCGCTTCAATTGAATTCTCTTTAATACTATCAGAATGAAGTCCTCTATGTGCTATGAAATACATGAATACCTCCTATTTCTCTAATATTATATTCATGATTTCTTGGTTAATGTCTTCTATTGTTCTTAAGTTATTATCATTTATACAATTAACATATTTCCAATTGTATAGTTCCACAAGTTCTAGATAAGTTCGTTCCGCATTTTTAAGGTGCACATCATTTTTTTCAGCCTCATCTAAGGATTTTCTATTTTTCTTTAATTCTTGAGCATACGCAAAAGGTACATGTAAGAAAATAGTTATATCAGGTTTAGGTAATCCCATTAACCAATAATTAAGTTTATCAATCCATTGAAACATTTGGAATCTTTCTTCTTTGTCAGTTATCTTACTACCTTGATGTCCTAAACTACTAGTTACATATCTATCTAAAATAACATAGTAACCTTTATCTAAATATTCATTTATTTTAGGAATATTATATTTAAAGTCTGCTGAATAATACAAACACGCTACTTTAGGATCTACTGCAACTGGTCCTTCTTCAAAGAAACATTTACCTATCTCTTCTTTCCCAAGAAAAGGACCACCTATTATTTTACCTGTCGCAGTATTATAAGCTGGGAAACCAAAAGTAATACATTTGTACCCTTCTTCATTTAACTTTTGCTCTAATAATTTACTTTGTGTTTCTTTACCAGAACAATCAGTACCTTCTATAACAATCAACTTACCCTTTTCCATCTTCTCACCTATATCTTTCTTGTTAATACTTTACCTTCTTTGAAACCACAATCTTTTGGACAATCATAGTCAGGGAAAGTACATCTAGCACCCTTCATATATTTTTTCATTTCATCAGCTTTAGGACTAGAATATACTACTAGATTTTCATAATATTCATTTCTAGTATCAGTAGTTTGGTCAGCAACTTCTAACTGCGCTGCACTACATAATCTTTCTTTCATCTTCATAGTAAAGTTCTCAAATGTACCTTTTTCACTTATAAGAACTTTTTCACTTTGAGGAACACAATCAAACTTAACAATCAAGTAATATGTATCAGTAAGCCACTCTTCAATTAAAGATAAATCGTCTTCAATTATTGGTGGTACATAGTAATCGATTCCTTCTTTAGTATTACGTTCCATTTGATAATAAATTGTTCTATGTCTATGTGCTTGAGCTAATTGAGCAAAACTTCCTTCATAAACAGTAGAATATACATCTCCAAAGTACTTTTCAGTATTAGCTAAATCCTTACCAAAAATACTTAATCCTCTATGTTTTCTATTAGATAATAATCTATCATCAATAACATTAGCTTCTTCTCTTAATTGCCTTACAAATTCATCTATATGAGGTACCATTTGATAATATAAATTATCTTTTTCTCCGTTAATACCATTTTCACTGTAATCCATTAAATATTTAACTATTCTATTTAACTGTGCTAAAGGAATAGTATGAACCATTTCAGTAGGAATTGTAACAGGCATTAAGTATCTACTGTTCTCCATTGCTAGTTTCATTATTTGTTTATCACTTTTAATATCACCATAAACACTCTTTATTTTATTAAAAAATATTTCGTTCCATTTATTGTATATTTGAACCATCTCACGAGGTAATTCTCCCTCTTTAATAGTTGTATAACGAAGTGATCTTTCACTAGTTGAGAATTGATGTTCATTATTTAAAATCATATTTAAAAACTTAGGACTATTCTGTAAATATAACCCTATATTAACATGTTCAAACACACTTTGATGTTCACCACTAGTAGTCATATTAACTCTTCTCTCTGTCTTAGCCTCATCTTCAGTAAAAGATGCCATAAGTCCATCTTCGTTATAGCAAATACCACCTATTTGGCCTTGATAAAGCATTGCACGCTTTAAATCAAATTTCCCATTTTCTAATAAAAATGGTGTATGTGGTAACAATGTTACCTTTAAATTAGTTGCTTTCATATTATTACCTCCCCTAATGAATACTACTAACCTATAATATTATTGTTATTATCAAATTCTACATTAATAAACTTCCTTGATGCTAAATAATCACACATATGAACAAAGTTCTGATACTTTGTCTTAGGAAGTGGTAATACTTCATTACCATCAAAATCTTTATTCCATGGTCCCATATGACTTTCTATAACATCACAAACAAACTCTATATCTTCATCGTTCATAGATAAGTTGTCCATATTATCTTTAATATGTTCACTTGCTAATAATGGATGTTCTACTTTAGTATATTGACTCTTTTCTTTACCAGACTTTAATCCATCATGTAATATTAATGCAATAATCATTAAATCTTTCTCACGACTAGTATATTTGCCACCAATAACAGGATCACTTAATAACTCATAAGCCATCCTAACAGCAGCTTTCGTATGTCTTACTAATCCACCTTCACCAAGCGCATATTTAGGATGATATTTACCAGTTGATGAAGCCGGAACTTCAAAAAAGTAATCTGGTAAACTATCAACTAAATACTTCGCATCAATCGCATAACGTTCATCATTTATATATCCAAATTCAACTTTAAATACTTCTACTTTATTCATAACTACCTCTTATCTTTCACATATACATCTAATTTATTATAAGGAATCTCGATATTTTTCTTATCTAAAGTCTTTTTAATTAACTTTAATACATCACGTCTTACACCTACATAAGTAACAGGTTTACAATCAATTGCAATACTATATACAACCGAAGAATCACCTAGATTTGAAACACCTAAATATTCAGGCTCTCCAATGACATTATTAATATTTTTGATATCTTCTTTAATGCTTTCTAGTACTCTTTCTAATTTCTCAATATCAGTATCATAACTAACACTTATATCTACAACCACTTTAGAATTAGCAGAACTATAATTAATTACTTCATTAAAAGCACTATTAGATATAGTCATTACTTCTCCAGTATAAGCTTGAATCTTTGTATCTTTTAATCCCATAAATATTACTTTACCAGTAAAACCATTTATCTTAACCCAATCTCCTACTGAATAAGCATCATCAAACACAGTAAATACACCTGCTAAAAAGTCCTTAGCAATATCTTGAAATGCTAAACCAATAACAACGCCCACAACTCCTAAAGAAGCGATTATACTAGTTGTATTAACACCATATACTGATAATATCGACAATATAACAATAAGCGCAATAAAGTACTTAATAAGGTTTTTAATTAAAGAAATAACTGTTAATCTCTTATGTTCAGCTCTTACATTTTTCTTAGTATATTTTTTAGAAAACTTATTAATTGACCCTGCTATAATGTTATAAACTAATATACCAACTGCAATATATATAATTGGTAAATAAAACTTACTCGATAGAAAAAAATCCAACATATTCTATATCCTCCTATAAAATTATATCTTTTTATACATTTAAGTGTCAATAAGTCTATAAACAAAACTTTCTTACTTATTCATTTTATTATCACTACGTAATCAAATTATACCATTACAAACATTTGTTTGCAAGTGTTTTCAAAAAGAAAAAGCACTGATACCAATGCTATTTACTTTTTGAATCAATCTCAGAATCAGTAGTCATAATAGTATGTGGATTATTATAAGGATCATATATCACATTACGTGGAAAACCGACAAATTGTGAATATGTTCCATCATGTATTAATTGAACATCACCATCTTTAAAAAATGTAAAACGGCAATCGGCAATACAATTTTCATAATGATAACCACTTTCACTACCATCAAAATCTCTATATATTACATTTTGAATTTCATAATTAACCAATACATCAGTAACACGGCGTTCTATCTTTTGACCAACGGAATTATAATCACTAAGCGACCTTATTTGAAATAACTCATTATAATTTTCAATTGCAACCGAACGTATAGGTTTCAAATATTCAAAAAAAGCAAACGTTTTATCAGGATTATTTTCAAATGGTGAATTAACAATTTTCTTCTTATCATATCCATAATAATTTATATAATAAGAATCATCATCATTTTTAACTACCATACCAACGGCATAATCCTCCTTTTCTAGAGGTATATTTATTTCTTCAGAATCTGGTGGAATAGGAGGTGCATTTTCACCAATTATAGGCGGAGGCGTAGGTCCATTAGGTGAACCAGCAGCAATTGAAGGTCTAGGCTCTTCACTAGTAGCAACAACTGTCCTTTGAGTATTTCTTATTAACCCCAACAAATTATCTGTTTTCATGCCTACACCAAGTCTAATATTTTGATTAATCATCGATAAATCATCTAAAGAAGAATTGGCATATATTTCTTCCATTCTTTCATCATAATTATCTAACGGGATTTTATAAAACATCCCATTAACTCTAGCAACCACCGTCATACAATTATCATAATTACGAGATAAATCATCATAAGTTAAAAGAAACAAATCTTTAGCTGGAACATTAATCCTACGTAACTCTACTGGTTGTACTTCATGAACTTTTCCATCCAAATAATCATCATTTTCTCTTTTAGGGAACTGCATACTTATTTTTTTATTAGTCATACTATCACCATCTTGATTGTACCATACAATCAACAAAACGTATACATGATTATGTCTGTAAAATGTCAACTAATGTATTATATGTCAATAAATCTTGTTAATATTTGATTAGATAAATACAAATACTCTTCAGCAATATAAATATAATTATTTTTGACTTTAAGAATACCTTTATCTAATAAATCATCTATTTTAAATACATCTTTTATATTTACTTGATATTTATCAAAAAACTTAATAGTATTAACTCCTTCCATCTTACGAAGTCCTAAAATCATTTCGTTTTCCATATCTATTTTTTTAGTAATATTATCTTTTTCTAAGCAATAATCACCTTTTAAATAATGATTAATACTTCTAGTATTAGAGTACCTAACACCAGCAACATAACCACCAGCTCCTAGTCCAAAACCATAATACTTTTCATTATTCCAATACGTAAGATTATGTCTAGAACTGTATCCTTCTTTAGAAAAATTACTTATTTCGTAATGATTATATCCAATATTTTTTAAGTATTTAATTATGTAATAATACATATTTGATTCCAAAATATCATCTATTGGTTCAGTACCATTTATATAAAGTTTAGTATTTTCTTCTAAAATAAGAGAATAAATAGAAATATGAGATACATTTAACTTCTTAAAAAATTCAAGATCACTTTTTAAGTCATCCATTGTTTGATTAGGAAAGGCATACATAAAATCAACATTGATATTATTAAAATACTTTTTTATCATTTCTATTTTATCTAGTACTTCATCCTTTGTATGATTTCGTTCCAATAAAGAAAGAAACTTATCATTAACTGTTTCTATTCCAATACTTATACGATTAACCTTATTATTTTTTAAAAATATAAGTATTTCTTCATTTATATCGACTACGTTCATTTCAAAGTTAAATTCTAAACGTGAAGACAAGTTAAGAGTTTTGATTATTTCAAATAATTTACCTAATTGCGATAGATTAAGTGCTGAAGGAGTACCTCCTCCAATGTACAAGGTATCTAACTCTTCACCTTTATACTTACTTAAGACTTCTTTTTGTAATTCTTCTAAATACTTATTTACTAACTCTTCGTTATAAAACATTTTACAAAAATCGCAATAAGAACAAATATGCTTACAAAAAGGAATGTGAATATACATTGATTTAATATCGTTATTCATATATTCACACTCCTCATTATTTAGATTTATTAGATTTTTGTTCATCATTTTTTACAGAATATTTTTCTCGTTCATCCATAAAATTATCCAAAGTCATACCCTTTTTGTGTGCCATTGCTAAAGCATATAACAAAGATGATGTTTCCGGATTTTTTAATGATTTATGAGTCAAATCATGGATAGTTGATTTAGGAACTCCTAACTGTTCAGCAGCTTCTTTATAAGTTAATTCACCAGATATCAAGTAATCTGCTAACTCAGAAATAGTAACTTCTTCAAAAGATGAAGACCTACGTCCTAGTGAACCACCTTTAACGTGACCTTGTCTTGATATAGAAGTTTTCTTATCTTCAACTAGTTTATATTTATCAGGTGCTATTTCAGCTAACTTTTTCATATGCAATTGAAATGACCTTTTACTAATTCCTAATGCCTTACTAGCTTCCTCATTAGTAACATCATTATTTAAATAGTACTCTGCTTCTTTTAAAATATCTTCATTACTTGCCATCTTACTCACCATCCATACTTAAAACACTCATGAAAGCTTCTTGTGGTAATTCAACACTTCCAATTTGTTTCATCTTCTTTTTACCTTCTTTTTGTTTCTCTAGTAGTTTTCTTTTTCTAGTTATATCTCCACCATAACATTTAGCAAGAACATCTTTTCTTAAGGCTTTAACAGTACTTCTTGCTATAACATGATTACCAAGAGACGCTTGTATTGGTACTTCAAACATCTGTCTTGGAATAACCTCTTTTAACTTTTCTACTACGCTCTTACCACGAGCATAAGCAAAATCTTTATGTACTATAACGCTTAATGCATCGATTACATCACCATTTAATAATATATCCATTTTAACCAAATCACTAGGTTTATATCCGATAATTTCGTAATCAAAAGATGCATAACCTTTAGTATAAGATTTTAATTTATCAAAGAAATCATACACTATTTCTGACAAAGGCAACTCATAATGAATATTAACTCTTACCGGGTCAATGTAATCCATATTAATATAAATACCACGTTTTTCTTGGCATAACTCCATAATAGGTCCAATGTATTCACTAGGAGTAAATATATTAGTTCTAATATAAGGTTCTCTTATTTCAGATATCTTACTTTTATCTGGTAACTTGTTAGGAGCATCTACTAATAATATTTCTTTATTAGTAAGCACCACTTCATATACTACTGAAGGTGCTGTAGTAATTAAATCTATATTAAATTCCCTAGTAACACGTTCTTTAATAATATCCATGTGCAATAATCCTAAGAAACCACATCTGAATCCAAAACCTAAAGCACTAGAAGTTTCGGGTTCAAATACAAGTGATGCATCATTTAACTTTAATTTATTTAAAGCATCTCTTAAATCTTCAAAACGACTTGATTCAATTGGATAAACACCACAGAATACCATTGATTTCATTGGCTTATATCCAGGTAATGCTTCCTTAGCAGGGTTAGATACCTTTGTAATAGTATCTCCTACTTTAATATCAGAAATACTCTTAATACTTGCTGAAATAAATCCAACTTCACCTGCAATAAGTTCGTTCTTTTTAACTTCTTTCGGAGTATTAATAGTAATATCTACTACTTCATAAGTTGCATTAGTCTTCATCATCTTAATAGTATCTCCTACTTTAACAGATCCATTAACTATACGAGTTGATATTATAACACCACGATAAGCATCAAAAACACTGTCAAATATTAATCCTTGTAAAGGTAGATTCTTATCACCACTAGGTGCAGGAATTCTCTCTACTATAGCATCAACTAATTCTTTTACTCCTTCACCAGTTTTAGCACTTGTTAATATAATTTCATCCTCATTGAAACCAATTAAATCCATAAGTTCTTTTTTTACTTTAGGAATATCAGCATTAGGTAAATCTATTTTATTAATAACCGGAATAATAACTAAATCGTTTTCAAGAGCTAGATACAAGTTAGCAAGCGTTTGTGCCTCAATCCCTTGAGCTGCATCAACAACAAGAATCGCTCCTTCACAAGCAGCTAAACTTCTACTTACTTCATAGGTAAAATCGACATGTCCTGGAGTATCTATTAAATTTAGGTTATATTCATGACCATTGTAATGATATTTTAGACTCGCTGTATTAAGTTTAATTGTAATACCACGTTCACGTTCAATATCCATACTGTCAAGTAATTGTGCTTTAGCTTCCCTTGCAGTAACCGCATGAGTTACATCAAGTATTCTATCCGCTAAAGTACTTTTACCATGGTCTATATGCGCTATAATACTAAAGTTTCTAATAAATTGTGCATCCATAAAATCACCTTTTACAATTATATCATATAAACTTTTACTATGATACTTTAACTTTTTCTCTTTCTACTCTCTCTTTTAAATATTTCATTGCTTCTTCTATATCATTAAAATAAATTGTTTCGTTCTTTAATTTCTGATAAGTTTCATTTCCTTTACCAAGGATTAATATTATATCATTATCTCTAGCCATATCAATTGCTCTTTTAATGGCACTACTTCTATCTACTACTACTTCAAAATTAGTATGATTATCTTTTATTTCACTAATCATCATATTAATAATATCAATTGGTTCTTCACTTCTAGGGTCTTCATAAGTAAAAATTGCATAACTAGCATTATCAACTACTGTTTTACCCATTAAAGGTCTTTTTAAATAATCACGTTCTCCAGCAGAACCAATTACTACTATACTTCTATTAATATCTAAAGTATGAACAAAATTAAGTAACTTACTAATTCCATTAGGAGTATGAGCATAATCAACCATAACATAGAACTTCTGCCCTATATTAGGTAACATATCAAGACGTCCTGAAACATTAATATTATCGATGTTTTTAACAGATTCTTCAAAACTCTTACCAGTAGCAATACATATTAATATTGCACACGCTAGGTTATAAACATTAAAATCTCCAAGTAATGGACTTATAATATCATAATCTTTATTATCATAACGATAAGTAATTAAAGTTTTATCAGGTCTTACTGTAAAATCTTTTATTTGTAGAGTATTACTTTCATCTTTTCCATATGTTAAAACAGTACAATTACAGTTTTTTAATACTTCATTATATAGTTCATCATCTTTATTTAAAATAGCATATCCATCACTATCTATTTGTCTAAATAATTGACATTTGCAATCAATATAGTTTTCGAAACTTCCATGAATATTTAAGTGCTCCCTAGTAATATTAGTAATAGCACCTATCTTATAACGAAGATTAGTAAGTCTTCCTCTAAAGAAAGCTTCACTAGAAGTTTCCATTGCCATATACTTGCACCCTGCTTTAACAAACTCATCAAAATATTTATAAAGTTTATCACTATCAGGAGTAGTATTACCGGTATCTTTATTAAACTTAGCACAACTTCTACCATTAGTACCCATATAAGCACAGATATCATTACCTAATAATGTTTGAACAATAGTAGTAACACTAGTTTTACCATCAGTACCAGTAACCCCTATCATATAAAGTTTATCTTCTGGATGATTATAGAACCTAGAACAAAGAAGTGGCAACTCCTTATTAGTATCTTCTACCTTAACAGTTGGAATAGAGGTATCAACATCCTTACTAACCACTAATGCACTAGCACCATTTTTAATAGCATCAGGTATAAAATCATGTCTATCAGCTGTAACACCTTTAGTACATACAAATAAATCACCTGGCTCTACCTCTTTAGAATTTATCTTAATATCTTTTATTTCTACATCTGAATCTATATTATAAAGTTCACTTAATTTCTTCATACTTTCATCTCCATTACACTATAAGTATACAGTAAAATAAGAGAAAAAAGTAGTATCAACCTTGAAATATACAAATATTTACAGTATATTAATAATTGGTGATATTATGAAGTTAACATTAATTAATGCAAAAACAGATTTAGGTGTTATGGTAGATGGTGCTAATCTAGGACCAGAAATATTAAGTAACTACTATAAAGATGATAAAAGAATTGATAAAATAATAAACTTAGAAAAGGAAAATATTAAAAAAAGTCATGACCCAAAAGACTTAGCAAAAAACTTGGATGCTATAAATGAGTTCAACGCTAGACTTTATAATGAAATAAAACAAGATAATAATTTTCCTATTACATTAGGAGGAGATCACAGTCTTGCTATTGGCTCTGCTCTAGCATCAATAAAGAAAAAAGAAAAACTTGGAATTATATGGATAGATTCTCATGGTGACTATAATACTTTTGAAACTACTAGAACAGGTAATATTCATGGTCTACCCCTAGCAGCATTAAATCATCAGACTGGTGATAGATTATCTTTATTCCACGACGGAAACTATTACTTACCAGAAAACACTGTAATAGTTGGTGGTAGAGACATAGACCCATGGGAAATGCCAGTAATAGAAAAAGCCGGTGCTACTGTTTTCAGTACCAAGGATATTAAAGAACAAGGAATATCTACAATAATTAAAAAAGCAATAGACATTGCAAGTAATAATACAAAAGGAATTCATATAAGCTTTGATATAGATGTAATAGACCCAGAAATAGCAAAAGGTGTATCAGTACCAGCTATAAACGGAATAACTGACGAAGAAGCCTACTTAATAACTGACGAAGTATTAAAGTATAAAGACAAAATAAAATCTTGGGACTTAGTAGAATTCAATCCATTAAAAGACGAAGACAAAAAGACTGAAAAGATTGCTGTAAACATCTTAGAAAAAATAATAAGTAATGTAAAAGAAAAATAAGCCAGAAATGGCTTTTTTTATGTTCTCAAATAAGGAGTATCACAATCATAACTCTTTAAATGATTAAACGGTTTACCAAAAACAGTAATATTATTACTTAATATTTCGTCCTCTAACCCATCGTATTTTAATTTAATACGATTTTTTAATGTAAAGAAAACATTATATTTTTTTCTAACTCTAAATTTAATAGTAGTATCCTCTATTACATTACCAAGAATAATTGTCAAAGTATGATTAGTATTATTATATGAATATTGTATTTTAGAAGCAACAACCCCATTAATTGTAACACTACCAGGTATAAAAGTAACATAAGTATCATCTAATACATCAGTAATAACAACCCCAGTATAAACTGTATCAGTCTCATTTAAAACAGTTATAGTATAAGTAAGGTCTCCATGAGTCCAATTCTTCTTATCGACATCTTTAATTAAAGTAAGCCCATCTACAAGATTTACTACCGAAGTATTTGAAGTAATTGATATAGGAATACTATTATAATTACCAATAGAAGTCACTACATTATTTAACACTTCCATAATTTTCTCCTACAATAGTATATGAAAATAATCAATAATGGTAAAAAAATAAGTACATCTCTGTACTTATTCAATACTAATCAATTTTAATAACGTATGGATTAGATTCAGTTCCATTACCACTTGTGATTTCTACAGTAGATTTAAGATTAATGACAGGCCGAACGCCTATATTTCGCCAATCAACATATGTTCCAATAAGTGAACCACCTCCTCCAGTTACTAAATAAACTCTAGGATTAACAGAAGAATCGCAAGGTGAGATTGTCCAAAAATCAACTTCATTGGTCAAATAGTATGTTTTATTTGATATACCAACTACCCCGCCGGCATAAACTACTTCATCTGCTGTTATTAATCCTATTGGCCTCGTTAAGGCTTTATTTCCTTTGGTTGATGTTACCGTGGTATACAAATCATTACTTTGTGGGCATGCAAATTGTGGTATTTTATTATTCCATAATCGGTTATTTGTTCCGTAATATGTCTTGTTTTTTCCATAGCCTAAAGCAGTATCATCAGTTGCCCACGTATTTGCACTAGATGCTATGCTTCTATCTCCACAAAAACCAGAATCTGCTATTAGTGATGAGTAATTGGCAAAATTGCGGTGCCATATGTTGCCAAGAAACTGTTCTATTGTATTTCCTGATTCATTTGTATGTGTCGCCTCATATGTTGTTGAACCAGGTGTTCCGTACACATATCCTACATAGGCCGCATCGCCATATCTACTACTAAATGGACTAGTTCCAACGGAGTCTTGTGTAATTATTCTAATACTACCATCTTCATTTATTCTAATTATTCTCCACAGCATTGAATCATTAACCTTTCTACTAAAAACCGCCTTTCTATTTGTCCATACAGCTTTCATACCATCGTTATTATAGTTTTCATCATTATTAAGAGCAATACAACTAGCTTCAGTTAAACCAACGTCAGCATACATTAACTCATTATTTTGA
Organism: uncultured Bacilli bacterium; assembly: GCA_934155645.1. Classification (GTDB taxonomy): domain Bacteria; phylum Bacillota_I; class Bacilli_A; order RF39; family UBA660; genus RGIG3091. The sequence goes on from CAKPHC010000002.1 coordinate 23,503, forward strand.
TATTCTAAACATACATTAGTTGATTGACACAATTCTTTTGTGATTATTGGGTTATCAATAATATTATTATTTTCATCCCAAAAGTCTACATTAAATCCTCCATATGTGCACACTTCTTCTTGAGTTCCACCAAACTTAACATAATTATTTTCTACCACACCTCTAAAGTAATATGTTACTTTATTGTCCTCTGTATTAGTACTTGTATAATATAATCCTTTTCCATTTGTATCACTACTTACTTGTGAAAAATCTATATTCGTATCTGATTGTGCTTTATTATCACTTAGAATTCTAGCAACTAATTTAGGGCCATGTATCACTAGGTCCTCGTCAACAACAGTTTGTCCTAAATCTTGTACATAGTCAATATTTACTGTTAATGTATTATTAGTTGTAGCTGGTTGACTCGTTATTGAAATGTCATAACTTATCGTTACGCTAAAAGTAGTTGTCGCTGATGTTGCTAATTTGTCTCCTTTCTTAATGTCTGATATTCCAAATTTTATAGCATCACTTCCAGTTTCACTTGCTGTTATATCATTTATTATCGCATCTAACGTTCCTTGGTTTGCTACTGTTATTTCATATATAATTGCATCACCCGGGCTTTTTAAATCTACATCAAAAGTAGCACTTGTTCCCTCTACAGTAGGAGCCTTTATTGCACTAGCAGTTCCTACTTTTTCTACTTCCTCAATTTTTGTAAACACTACTTTCCATGTTGATGTAATATTTGCGGTACCGTTTATTGTTAAGTTTGTTGCAAAGGCTGCATATCCTATTGCCATTACACACATTAGAAAACACATCGTTATTATAATTATTTTCTTACTCTTCATATACTTCTCTTCCATTTCTCTCTCCGAATATTATTTTATCTATAATCATTATACCCCCCCCCCCTAGGGATTTGGCAATAAAAAAGGACAACTTTTAAGGTTGCTTTACATTTTGGATATCAAATCTTGGCAATATTTTTTAAGAATTGTTTACTCTTTAAGTAAAGTCCTGTATATGTGTCATAATACTCATCTAAGAAATCATCTATTTCTTTAATTGTATCGTAATGCATATCTAATTTACTAATTTTACTTATATCTACATAGTAGAACATCCTTATAACCTTAATAGCTCTAGTACTGAAAAGTATCTGATCGTGATAACAGTTTTTACATAAATAACCACCATATTTACTACTGATGGTAACTATATCTTCACTATTACCACAAATACTACAACCATTAAGTTCTAATCCAATTCCTAAATAATCTAAATATTTTAATTCTAAGATATTAGTAATTATTTTAGGATTAAATCCCTCATTTATTTTCTTTAAAGCACTTATAAATAAATCAAAAATGTCTTTATTTTCATTTTGTTTATAAACTTGTTCCGTTAATTCTAATAAAAAACTAGCATAACTAATTTTTTCTATATCTCCTCTAATTGTATTAAAACTATCTAAAACATCAACACCAATTAAAGTAGATAATCCATCTTTTTTATAAGACAAGTGAAAGTTACCATAAGTTAGTTTTGTACTTACGCTTCTTAACTTACTTTTAACTTTTCTACATCCTTTAGATAGCACTCCAATAATACCATAATCTTTAGTTAAAACATTTAATATCTTACTAGATTCACTATAGTTAATATCACTTACTACTATGCCCTCTACCTTCACTATTTCCATCTTTAGTCACCTCTAGTTTTTGCAGTAACAAAAAATATTTAATATTACCAGTTGTTTTAAATAAATCCCATAATACCTTATCCATATTATCACCTATTTTATAGTGAACAATATAAATAAATTTTATACTATTCTAATTCATTTAATCCGAATTCTGTTAAATATTTTTCTCTATCTTTCCAATTATCAATAGTTTTTACATAAGTTTCTAAGAAAACCTTTTTTCCTAAAAATTCTTCCATATCAATTCTAGCTTTAGTACCAATTTCTTTTAACATTTGACCATTTTTACCAATTATAATTTTCTTTAGATTATCTCTATCTACTATAACTAGTACTCTTAAATGAACACTGTTTTCTTCTTCATTATATTCTTCTACTAAACAAGTAACTGAGTGTGGTACTTCGTCTTTAGTTAATCTTAATACCTTTTCTCTTACCATTTCTGATAACATAAAATTTCTACTTACATTAGTTACTTCATCATCAGAATAATACTTCATACCTTCGTTTAAGTATTTCTTTATAGTTTTGATTAATTCTACAACATTATCTCCTTTTAAAGCAGATAAAGGTACTATTTCAGTAAAATCATATAAATCTTTATATTGATTGATAAGTTCTAGTAATTTATCTTTTTTTATAGTATCAACTTTATTCATTACTAAAATAACAGGTTTATTTAATTCTTTTAATCGTTCTAGAATAAAGTTATCACCTTTTCCATATCCTTTTGATACGTCTACTAGGAAAAGAATTATATCAACATCATCAGCCATTGTATAAGCTTTTTTATTCATTAAAGTACCAAGTTTATTTTGTGGTTTATGAATACCAGGAGTATCTATAAATACTATTTGTGCTTCATCATCGTTATATATTCCTTGAATTATATTTCTAGTAGTACCACTAACATTAGAAGTAATTGCAATTTTTCTTTCTAAAATACTATTTAATAAAGTACTTTTTCCAACGTTTGGTCTTCCTACTAAACTAACAAAACCGCTTTTCATTATAGGTTGTCCTCATTAAATGGATATGGGCAAAGTTCTCTTACTGTTTTAACAAGTTCTTCACCATTTGGATTCATCATAATAACCAATTTATCACTTTCAAAGAATTCTTCAATAACTTGACGACATATAAAGCAACAAGTACCTATTCTAGGACTATCACACATTACATATAATTTCTCAAAATCATGTTTCTTGTATCCGTTTGCAATAGCACTTGTAATTGCTACACGTTCAGCACAAATACTAGCACCATAACTAGCATTTTCTACATTAATTCCCTTAAATTTAGTTCCATCTTTCATAACTGCTATAGCTGCTACTCTAAATTTAGAATATGGACTATAACTATTATTTAGTAATTCTATTAATTCTTCTTTCATAAACACTCCTTAAAATAATTCTATAAACTTTGGTACAAATATTATTAATCCAATAACAGCTGATATAATAGCCATAACTAAAACAGCTCCTGCTGCTACATCTTTAGCAACTTTCGCATGATAATTATAATCAGTAGTAATCATATTAACAACTGATTCTATTGCTGTATTAATAAGTTCTAATGAAATAACCGCACCTATTAGAAATAAACATATTAACCACTCATAATAACTTATTCTAAACAATACCCCTGCAATAATTACAAATACTGCCATATAGCAATGAATAATCATATGAAATTCAGTTGCATATGCATTTTTTATTCCATCAAATGCTCTAGCAAAACTAGATAATATATTTTTCTTTTTATCTACTATATACTTCTTATCTTTCGATTCCATAACGAGATAATACCTCCTCTTGTTTAGCAAACATAACTTCTTCTTCTTCCTTAGTCATATGATCATATCCAAGTAAATGTAATAATCCATGCACTGCTAGAAAAGATAATTCCCTTTTAAAAGAGTGACCATATTCTAAAGCTTGACTTTTCACTTTATCTAAGCAAATATAAATATCACCTAATACACGATAATTATCTAAATTAAAAGTCTTATCATCTTCTAAAGCAAAACTAATAACATCCGTTACACGATCAATATTACGATAATTCTTATTTAGTTCATGAATAAAATCACTTGTTACAATAATAACGTTAAACTCTCCATCCCCTAGTTTTTCATCTTTACAAACATTTTCTAATAATTCCTTTAATTCTTTTAATTCATTATCAAGATTTTCTTCTGTTTGATTAGCTACTTCTATATTCATTAAATCCTCCATATTATATATACAATTAATAAAACAAATGTTGATACTGATAATATATCTAAAAATACATTATTTTTAAAGAACTTTGGTAAAAGATTAGATATCTTGTCCAAGCATCTATAGAAAAGGAATCCTAGCATACCTCCAGCAACATTTAATAAAATGTCATCTACATCAAAAACACGTCCTATCATAAGTTGAGTACACTCAATTGATACAGATGCTAAAGTTACTAATAAAAGAGCACTCCAAGGTTTCTTTAAATCAGCATAAAGTGTTGCAAAATAACCATAAGGTATAAACATTAAAACGTTTCCTATAATATTTTTTACAAATAATCTATCACCAAAGTTATATCTAAGTATTTCTCTAAAAGGTACAAAATTATTACTACCTACAGTATTTATATCTTGAAAAGTTACTACTTGGAACAAGCACAAAATATAAAGAACAAACGTAAGTAAAAGAATTTCTTTATGCAAAACAAACTCTTCTTTTCTCTTTAAAAGATATGCTAATCTAACTGATGCGATTAACACAATTGAAATAAATAACATTGGCCATGTAAGTTGTAAAACATATCCTAATGTATTATCTAAAGAAGATAAAATATCGCAATATAACATACATATCACCTACCCATTATTATTTATTTCTTCTATCTTTGCATAAGAAGTAATATCTTCATACACTTTAAAAAACACTGACACTATTATTTTACTATTATTTTGCCTAGTTTTCAATTTCTTTTCCATTAATATTTTCTCTTCATCGTTAAATTTTACGGATAGTTTTTCTCTTGCTAAGTCTAAAGCCTTATCAATTGCTTCATCATAAGTATAAACTTCATCTATTACTCTTAATTCACTTTCCTTATTAAAACTTAATTTTATAGGTAATATGTTGTTCTTAAAAATAATGTTTTCTTTAATTCTTTTGTTTTTATAAGGAAACAAGTCTAATATAGAGATTTCCTTCCTAAAAAGAGTAAAAGTTAAAGCATTTTTATTTTTACCTGTTAAATATTCTTCCCTATATACTAAAGGCATTTCTACATTTACCGTATACCATACTTCAGCATATACATTACCCTCTGCTGCTACTTTGTTTTTTACTTCTTCTCTTTTAGTAATACTTCCACTAATTATAATATCTCCTTTTTTGACATATTCATTAGTTCTTTTAACGATTTCACCACGCGATGCATCAACATGCATAATAATTCCATCTTTTTTAGCAACTACATTTCTAGGTTCATCATTATTAGTTATATCATTAATAATACGTTCCTCAACTCTTACAATATACTTAACCCCAACTCGTTCTATTTCTAACCACTCTAACTTATCTTTATTATTCTCTAATATCTTCTTAACTATAGATTCTTGTTTACTAAAAGGTATAACAAAATTATATTTTTCTATTTTATATCGCTTTAATTCTTTATAAATAAGATTTCTAATATCTTGCTTACGATGTATTACTTCAACTTCAAATATTACATTAGTAAGAAAAAAAAGAAAACAAAAACCTATTAAAATGGAAATAATAAAGATAGAGTACTTTTTTAATAAATACTTGTATTTTGCAACCCCATATAATCTTGTTAATTTAATTTCATATATTGTTTTAATTTCTAATAATTTTAAATAATCTTTTTTATTTAACTTTATACATACACCATCTTGGTCATATACTATTTCTAATAAATCTATTTTTTTACGATACAAGGTCTTAATAAAACGTTTTAAATCTCTACCTTCTATTCTAACTTCATATACACTGTTGAACACACAATCACTCCAGTTCTAAGTTTTTAATGTTTCCAGTGATTAATATTTCGTTATCTAATAACTTATTTACTGATAAATTATCTCCTTTAATTATAATCATCCCTTTTTTGTACTTAATAGAGATTCTATTATCTTCTAGTGAAATAACATCATCATAATTTACAATATTAATCTTTCCATCATATATATTAATTCGCCACTCATTATCATTTATAAAACTTCTTAAGTTATTTAACACATTACCACCTGTATAAATATATGAAAAAAAGACTAAATATATTAGTCTTATAATGAACTTAATTTTTCTTTGATTTTTTCACTAACTAACTTCATATCTGCTTTACCTTTAACTCTAGGAGTAACTTCTTTCATAATTAATCCCATATCTTTAGGAGATGTTGGATTAACTATTGCAAATACTTCGTCTAAAACATTATTTATCTCCTCTTCAGTTAGTTGAACAGGTAAATATTCTTTTAATATTTTAATTTCTTCTTCATTTTTCTCTACTAAATCATTTCTATTAGCTTTAGCAAATTCACTAATTGAATCATTTCTTAATTTAATTTGTTTAGATATTGTATCAATTAGTAATTCATCATTAACTTCTACTTTTTTATTAATTGACTCTAGTTGCATAGCACCTTTAACCATCCTTAAAACAGTAAGTCTTAATTGGTCTTTTTCCTTCATAGCAGTAATAATATCTTTATTAAACTTCTCTAACATTTTTAATCCTCCTTATTATATTCTTCATATATATCAATTAATTTTTGATGTTCTTGATATAATTTTTTATAATTTTTGCTTTTTTCAAACGACAATACTTTTCCTCTTATTGTTATAGGAAACATCTCTTTAATACTTGTTTTATATTTATTTCCATCTTTTGGTATTTTATAATCTATTATTTTATATTCATCGTTAGTAGTATCTATAATTATTACATACGGCATGCTTGTTGCTGATAACTTTTCTAATGTTCCATCTTTATCGATATATTCTTCAAATATTACCCAAAGATAAACTTCTAATTTATCATCATTAAATCTATCACCAAAGTAATATGTAGATAAGAAAGTCATGCTGTTATCACTACTAGGGACATCAAGATTATGAATATATGCCTCTATTTCATTTTTAGTTTTAGTAGATAACTTCTTATCAAAGTTAAAGAAGTTACCTCTTAATATAAATGTTACAATAACAGATAATGCAATAATTAAAATACCAATTATTATATTTTTTACTATCTTCTTCATAGGACTCCTACTATTAAAAAGAGGACTAATCTCTATTAGCCCTACTATTTCTTTTACGTGCATTTTTAATTCCAGCTTTTTTAGCTTCTCTTCTTCTTACTCCTGGTTTGTCATAACATTCTCTTTTTTTACATTCAGAAGGGACTCCATTTCTAGCTAATTGTCTATTAAATTTTTTAATAGCTAAATCCAAATTACCTTTAACAGCCACTTGTGTCATTTTGTTCTCCCCTCCTTCCGTCATTTACTACCAAAAATTATAGCACAATAAATAGTAATATTCAAGAAAATTATACGTAAAATATGAAAAAAAACGACAAAATTCGTTAAAATTGCCGTCTTTATTCATCAATATTGATAAAATCATCAATTGTCATTAGTCTATCATCTATCTCTTTTAGTGATACTTTTTTCTTTTCAACTATCTCTTCTTCCTTCTTTTCTACCACTAAATCATCCTTCTTAGTAAGTTCGCTTACTACAAAAACTTCTTTAATTTTATCTTTGCTGATAACAGAACCAGTAGAATATCTATCCATTATAGCAATTTCAGTTAACTTAATAGTTTTAATATCATTACCTTTAAGTCCTATAAAGTCTTTTTGTGGAAGAACAAGTGCTTTTATAGTACGATATGGATTAGTTTTAACCTCTCTTAATAATAGAAGTCCTCTCTTAGCTCTTGATAATTTTTCAAATTCTGATAATTTAACTCGTTTAGCAGTAGATTTATCAGTGATAATAGTAACATATTCAACTTCACTAGCATTAAAGTTAGAAACAGATACTACAAAATCATCTTTTAAGTTAATAGATTTAACACCACTAGTTCTAATTCCTACTTCCGGAATATCACTAACATCGAACCACAATCCATATGATTTATTAGTAGCAATAAAGATATCATTATTATTGGCAACAAAAGCATCAATTACTTTATCATCTTCTTTTAGTTTAATTGCTGTTAATGGTTTAGAATACCTTAATGATTTAAACTCTTTTAAAGGAGTTCTCTTAATCATACCATTACGAGTAGAAACAACAATATCAAGTGGTAAATCAAAGTTAGTAACTGGTACTACTGATATAATTCTTTCATCACTATCAATCTTAATAACATTACTAATATGTTTTCCTAAATCTTTCCATACACATACTGGTAATGTATGAACAGGTACATATAGATAGTTACCTAAATTAGTAAACATTAATAATGTATCCATAGTATTAAGTTCATAAAGTCCTAAAGCATAATCACCATCTTTTAATGTTACTTCTTCCGGATTAGATGATTGGTAACTTCTTAGAGAAGTACGTTTAACATATCCATCTTTAGTAACTGCTACTATCACATCCTCTTTTGGAATCATTTCTGTTGTATCAATCTTAATATCAGAAATAACATCTTCAATTGAACTCTTTCTAGGAGTAGCATATTCTTTCTTTATTTTTCTTAGTTCATCTTTCATAACTGATTTTAATACTTCTTCATTATCTAAAATCTTTTGTAAGCCTGCTACTAATATATTTAAGTTTTTTAATTCTTCTTCTAACAAGGTTACATCAGTATTAGTTAATCTATATAATTGTAAAGTAATTATTGCTTCAGCTTGTTCTACAGTAAAATCAAATTCTTTAACTAGGTTATCTCTAGCATCTCCTTTATTTTTACTAGAACGAATAACTTTAATTACTTCATCTAGAATAGAAATACATTTAATTAGACCTTCTACTATATGAAGCCTAGCTTTAGCATGATCAAGGTCAAATCTAGTTCTACGTAGTATTACTTCTTTTTGATGTACTATATAAGCATCAAGCATTTCAATGATACCTAATTGTTTTGGTCTACGATTAACTATTGCAATCATATTAAAGTTATAAGATATTTGTAAATCTGTATTCTTTAATAAATAGTTTAAAACCATATCACGGTTACAATCTTTCTTTAAATCAATACAGATACGAAGCCCATCTTTATCACTTTCATCTCTTACATCAAGCATTCCATCTATTTTTTTATCAAGTCTTATCTCATCAATACGGCGTACTAATTGTGCTTTATTAACTTCAAATGGTATTTCAGTAATAACTAATGCAAGTTTGCCTTTACCTTCTTCAAAGTTAGTGCGTGATTTAATAATTACTCTACCACGACCATTAGTATAAGCACTTCTAATACCATCAATACCACAAACAATACCACCAGTAGGAAAATCCGGTCCCCCTACTATTTCCATAATCGTATCAAGTCTACAATTAGGACTGTCAATACGTTTAATAGTGGCATCACATACTTCACCTAAATTATGTGGTGGTATATTTGTAGCATAACCTGCTGAAATACCTGTAGCTCCATTTACTAAAAGGTTAGGAAATTTAGCTGGCAACACAGTAGGTTCTAACTCCGTATCATCAAAGTTAGGAGCCATCTCAACTGTATTTCTATCTAAATCTTTCAATAATTCATTACTAATTTTAGCAAGACGTGCTTCAGTGTAACGCATTGCCGCAGGACTATCTCCATCCATAGAACCATTATTACCATGCATATCTATATATGGAGTAGATTGTTTCCACCATTGACTCATTCTAACCATTGCATCATATATACTAGAGTCACCATGTGGATGGTAATTACCCATTACATTACCTACTGTTTTAGCACTCTTACGATATGGTTTATCATAAGTATTCTTATCTTTATACATACCAAATAATATTCTACGTTGAACTGGTTTTAATCCATCTCTAACATCTGGTATCGCACGATCTTGAATAATATACTTAGAATATCTTCCAAATCTTTCTCCCATTATTTCTTCTAATGAATAATCATAAATTTTGTTTAAGAGATCTTTCACATTATCACCTATTTTCCATAACTATAACTTAAACTGTCTACATCGCCCTCTTGATCTAATAAGTAATTATATGTATTTATATAAGTCTTATCGATACTACAATCATGTTTACTAGCAATTTCATTAATTATTTTACCAGTAAAGATTAAATTCAAATGATTCGCATGTTCCATCTCAGATAAATCCCTTCTTGGATAATCATCTTGATATCTAACAAATGCTGCTTCTAAATCACTTGGCATTATCTTTCTCATCATATTCATATATCTAAAAGTAGATTTTTCATCATCTTTAGAGAAAAATATTTCTTCTATATCTTTAATAGAAATACGTCCTTCTTCTAACAAATAATGAAAAGTCATACCAAATTTACTAAATTCCGTTAATCTTTCACTTAACTTCATCGTTGTTTTCTTATCTGTTATTAACATTTTACTACCACACTGCTTTCCTAAATTTTATATTCATCTTCAAGCGAGAACTCAACATTCTCTTCAATCCATTCTTTTCTTGGTTCAACACTATCTCCCATTAAGACACTTACTCTTTTTTCAACTAAAGAAGCATCTTCAATGTTTACTCTAATTAAACTTCTTGTATCAGGATTCATTGTTGTTTCTGCTAATTGGTCAGCATTCATTTCACCAAGACCCTTATATCTTTGAATTTCACATTTACGATTACCAACTTTTTCTTTCATTTCTTCGATACTATAAGCGTACTCCGTTTCTTTACCACATGTAATCTTAAATAGTGGTGGCAATGCAATATAAAGTTTACCAGCTTCCACCAATGGCCGCATATATCTATAAAAGAAAGTTAAAAGTAAACACTGAATATGAGCTCCATCATCATCAGCATCGGTCATTATTATAACTTTATCGTATTCACAATCATCTATTTCAAAGTTAGGCCCATATCCTGCACCAACTGTATAAATAATTGTATTAATTTCTTCATTTTTAAATATATCATCAAGTTTAGCTTTCTCTGTATTAATAACTTTACCTCTTAAAGGTAAGATAGCTTGGAACTTACGATCACGTCCCTGTTTAGCAGAACCGCCGGCAGAATCACCCTCTACTAAGAATAATTCATTTTTTAATTTATTTCTTGTTTGAGCTGGAGTTAACTTACCAGATAAAGTACGTTCTTTTTTATTAGATGTTTTACCTTTACGAGCTTCTTCTCTTGCTTTTCTAGCTGCCTCTCTTGCAGTTTTACTTTTTAAAGATTTTTCAATAATATCTGTAGCAACCTTCTTATTTTCTTCTAAAAAGAATTGCAATTTCTCAGATACAATCGCTTCAACAGCAGTTCTAGCAGTCGGAGTACCAAGTTTACCTTTAGTTTGACCTTCAAATTGTAACAAAGCTTCAGGAATTTTTAAACTAATAACAGCAGTAAGTCCTTCTCTTACATCGCTACCTTCAAAAGCCTTATCTTTTCCTTTAATATATCCGTTGTTTTTAGCATAGTCATTAAAAGCCCTAGTAAGTGCTGTTTTAAATCCTACTTCGTGACTACCGCCATCAATAGTTTTAACGTTATTTACAAAAGAAACAATGTTTTCATTATAAGTATCAGTATACTGCATAGCAATATCTACTTCAATCTTATCTTTAACGCCTTCAAAACTTATTACTTTATGTAATACATTTTTATCTTCATTTAAGTAATTAACAAACTCAGTCAAGCCTTTTTCATAACAATATTTATTAACTCTACCTGTTTCTTCATCAATTACTTCTATCGTTAATCCTTTAATTAAAAATGCTGATTCCTGCATCCTTTCACATATTGTTGTAAAAGAAAAGGAAGTAGTAGAAAATATTTCATCATCGGGTAAAAAACGAACCGTTGTACCAGTTCTATTAGTAGTTCCTATTTTCTTTAAAGGAATCTTTGTTTTACCACCATCTTCAAATCTAATGAAGTATTCACTTTTATCACGTTTAATTGTAACTTCCATCCATTTACTTAAAGCATTAACAACAGAAGCACCAACGCCGTGTAATCCCCCTGACACTTTATAGCCTGCTTCTTCAAATTTACCACCAGCATGAAGAACAGTATAAATAACTTCAGGAGTAGACATTCCTGAAGAGTGCATACCAGTAGGAACACCACGACCATGGTCTTCAACACTAACACTGCCATCTTTATGAAGAGTAACTCTAATTAAGTCACCATAACCATTCATCATTTCATCGATTGAGTTATCAACGATTTCCCAAACAAGATGATGTAATCCTTTTTTATCTGTTGATCCAATATACATACCAGGACGTTTTCTAACCGCTTCTAGTCCTTCAAGTATCTTAATGGAATTTTCATCATATTTTAATGCCATACTATCATCTCCTAATCCATTATAGCAAAAATTATTTCAAAAAAAAAGAAGAATTGACCTTTTTTGAGAACCAATAACAAATTAAAATTTGTCACTTTGGTTGTCACCAACCAAAATTCCTACTTCATAGATAGAGTATCCTCTATTCTCCATAGGCTTAAATTCTGATAGTCGCTACCGTACTTACTAATCATTTTCTTCTTATTTCTTAATTGTTATAACTACAATTCCTTCAATAATTGTTAAAACAATTTTATGAGTTTTATACCAATTCCATCTCTCTAATCACCATTAGAATTTACAAGCAAGCGTTTGTAAATATAAATATATGTTTTTTAAGTCATAACTTTTAAAGAAGCGTAAACTTGTTTATTATGCATCTTTATCACATATTATTTCTTGTACATAATAAACGTACTTTCCTTATGTACAAAAAACAAGTGTCTATCGCCAAGATAGACAGGTTCGATTACATATAGGTCACTTGAAGTAACAGTTCCTTTACTAACTGTTACTGTTGATTTTAAATTGATAGTTGGGTGCACTTCTTTTTCCCGTAGGCGAGATTGCCATCCGCGATACCACCGGCATCCACATACCAAACGTAAGCAATAGAAGCAGAGTTGAAGGGCCTATTGTAGCATTCACCCTATATATATAAATTTTATATACCATAGTTTTGAAAGGCCAGTTGCAAAGGGCTTTACAACTGGCTTTATTAGATTTAAGATAAATGTTTTAGTTAACTTTTATAACATACGGATTACTAATAGTTCCATCACCACTTGTAATTTCTGCAGTAGATTTCAGATTGATGACTGCACGCACGCCAACGCCGTGGCCGACGTCGGCGACGCCGATGTTGACCCTGTTACCAAGGTCGCGCACGCCCCACACGCCAGAGACAGAGCCAGAGGAGGTGTAGGGCGACATTGTCCAGAAATAACCTCCATTTACTAGATAACAACTTTTATTTTCTTCCTCATATCCACCACCTGCATATGCTACTTCATCTGCTGTTATTAACCCTATTGGATATGTTAATGCTTTATTGCCCTTTGTTGATGTTGCTGTTGTATATAAATCATTACTTTGTGGGCATTTAAATTGTGGTGTCTTATTTTTATTTAACCTATCATATGCTCCGTATATAGTATATGTTTTTCCTATTCCTGTTCCGCCTGATAAACTTCTATCTCCACAAAAGCCTGAGTCTGCTATTAGTGATGAATAATTAACTAAATTATTTTGATACCATGTATCTAATGCTGTCTTGATTGTACTTGAATTTGTATTTGCATGGGTTGCTGCATATGTTGTTGAACCCGGTGTTCCATACATATATCCTATATAAGTTGCATCATCAACGTTAGCATTAAATTTACTATTACCTATTGAATCTTGCTTAATTAATCTAATACTGCCATCTTCATTTATTCTTACTATTCGCCATGTATTATTTGCAAATGATACATAGTTATTTTCTACTGCTCCTCTAAAGTAATATGTTACTTTATTATCTTCGGTATTTGTGCTTGTATAATATAATCCTTGGCCATTTGTATCACTACTTATTTGTGAAAAGTCTATATTACCATCACTTTGTGCATTATTGCTTTCCAATAACTCATTAACTAATAAAGTATTATCAGTAATATTGGGATTACTAGGTGTTAAGCTTTGTCCATCATCTTGTACATAAGATAATTTAATATTTAAAGTCTTATTACTTTGTGGTAAACGTGTTGCATTTATATCAAATTCTGTTGTAACTTGAAATGTAATGCTTTCTCCGCCTTTCAATTTTGATTGTTCTTCAATTCCTGTAATACTATAAATGATTAGTCGACTACCGTTTGTTGTTGCCTCAATTTTTTCTAGTATGGCATCTAATGTACCATAGTTTGTTACTGTTACGTCAAATACCATTTTATCTCCTGGTTCTTTTACGCCTACATTGAATGTCATATTAGTATCATTATAAGTAGGTTCTTCAATGTTATGTGCTCTACCAGTTGCTGTATATGTAACATTGCTTATTTTAATACCCCAAGTATCTGTTAAATTACTTGTACCCCTTATATTTAAACGTGTTGATAATAAAGAATAACCTGTAATCATAACAAATATTGCAATACACATTACTATAATAACTATTTTCTTTTTATTATTATACATATTTAATCACCCTATATTCTTACTCTATAGATATTATAACTTCTATTTAATAGATTTTGCAATAAAAAAAAATAATTAACGGCCAAAAAGAGTGTTTGAACCTGTAAACACTCAAGTGTATATTAAATTATGTATATTAAAAATATAGGTTAATTGGTTTTAATTATATATGGACTATCACTAGTTCCAATACCTCCTGATATTCCTATATCAGATTTAAGGTTAATAACTGGGAATAATGGTGGTGTCATCCATTGAATACCACCACTGTTAAGAGTACCATTACCGTCAGTATAATTAACATAGAACATATGTAAAAAGCCAGAACTAACATGACCTGGTGTCATTGTAGTAAGTCCATTCCCGCTCGCCGATAACTTGTTTATATAATAACTTGTATTAACTGTTCTCTCTACTCCACCTGCATATGCAACTTCATCAGCCGTTATTAATCCAATTGGATATGTTAATGCCTTATTGCCCTTTGTACTAGATGTAGTTGTATATAAATCATTAGTTTGCGAACATTTAAATTGTGGAGTTTTATTTAAAGCCAGTCTATAATAAGCTCCGTAATATGTTTCATTAGTACCGTAACCTAAAGCAGTATCAGTACTAACCCAAGTCTTAGCACTAGGAGCTACACTTCTATCTCCGCAAAAGCCGGCATCTACTAAATAACTTGCATAATTTGTTAAGTTGTCTTCATACCATTTATCAATTTTTTGTTTTATATCGCTAGAATTAGTATTTGCATGTGTTCCAACATATGTTGTCGAATCATTTGCCCCGTACATATATCCTACATATACATTACTGTTTTGGCCTGGATCACCCCAAATAACTTTTCCAATGTTTTCGTTTTTGATAAGTCTTATACTACCATCCTCATTTATTCTTACTATTCGCCAAATAAATCCTGCAAAGGATACATAGTTATTATCCACTTCACCTCTAAAGTAATATGTTTTTTTATTGCCTTCGGTATTTATACTTGTATAATAAAGTCCTTTACCATTTGTATCACTGCTTATTTGTGAAAAGTCTATATTACCATCACTTTGTGCATTATTACTTGCCAATAACTCAGTAACTAATAAAGTATTATCAGTAATATTGGGATTACTAGGTGTTAATGTTTGTCCATCGTCTTGTACATATGCCAAATTAATATTTAAAGTTTTAACACTGTTTATTAAAGATGTAGCATTTATATCAAATTCTGTTGTAACTTGAAATGTAATACTTTCTCCGCCTTTCAATTTTGATTGTTCCTCTATTCCTGTAATACTATATATGATTAAATAACTACCACTTGTTGTAGCATCAATTTTTTCTAGTATGGCATCTAATGTTCCATAGTTTGTTACAGTTACGTCAAATACCATTTTATCGCCTGGCTCTTTTACACCTACATTGAATGTCATATTAGTATCAGTATAAGTTGGTTCTTCAATGTTATGCGCTCTACCGGTTGCCGTATATGTAACATTACTTATTTTAATACCCCAAGTATCCGTTAAATTACTTGTACCTTTTATATTTAAATTAGTTGATAATAAAGAATATCCTACTATCATAAAAAGTATTGTTATACACATTGCAATAATTATCTTCTTTTTTACCATAACACTCACTCCGAATTATGTTTTATCTGTAATCATTATATCCCCACCCCTAAGGTTTTGGCAAGGGCGAAATGTTATCGCTTTTCAAATTTTCTTGATAATTTTTACCAAATAAAAACTAGTGCGTTATGCACTAGCACGTTCTCTTATTTTTTTATTAAAGACTTAGGCATATCGCCATTATAACCATCAAAGAAAGATAATTGTTCACCTGTATAAATTGGTCCAAAAAATTCTTCTTTTGGTTGAACTACTTCTTTTTTTGCTTCTTCCTTTAATGCTTTCTCCTTAATTACTTTTAATTTTTCTTTTTCTTCATCTAAAAATTCAATATAACGTTGTCTTAACAAAAACATTTCACGATATTCTTTATATGAAGTCAACCTATCTTCAAGTTCCATCTCTAATTCTTCATATTCATGATAACTATCCATACTAGAAGCCATCTTCATCTGATTAGCAATATTAACTGTAACCGAAGATAAATTAGTTTGTCTATTTCTAAAACTACTATTCATAAACATTAAAAATGTATCATTTTCACTGCTCAAAATCAAATTAATTGCTTTTCTCTTACCTAAATAATCATTAATTTTACTACCTTCTACAAAAGATAATCTACTGTTTAGTTCACTATTATTAACTACATAATTTAAAGTATACATACTTCCATTATATTTGTACCCAATAAACATCTTATGCAAATTGTTCCCATAATAGCAAAATATATTAGGATTTACATAAGTCTTAAAAAATGAACTTAAGTCTTCTAGTGGCGTAAGAAACTTATCAATATCACCTAGTAAATTCTTCTTTACTGGCTTTTTACTATCCAATGGTATATCGGAATACTTTTGTATTCTTCTTACATCAACATCTCCATCATTAGTAAAACTTACTGCGTATTGATGAGTTACATAAATTGGTTCAAAAATTAACATATATTTTGCTATACTATTTTTCTTTTCCATAACTATCCCCCATTATTTGCCGTTATTATACCATAATTACAGCATTTTGTCAAAAATCTATATCTGGTTTGGATTAAAATCAATATCAATCTTAACTTTAGAATTACTCTTGTAGTAATCTATTATTTGATTTAAAACTGGATATAACATATCTTCTTTCTTATATTTAATAATAATATTAAATCTATAAGTATTATTTACTTTAAATACATTACTTACTGTAGGTCCTAGAACAATACTGTTAGCTAGTTCATTTTTTAATTTATTTGCAACCTTATTACTTTCATCTTTTGCTATATCATAAGAACTACTTATAACTTTTATAGAAACCAAGTAATAATATGGCGGATATCCAAGTTGTCTTCTTATTTGCATCTCTTCTTTAAAAAACTCTAAATAATTATGATCTTTAGCTAAAGCTATTGCATAATGACTAGGATTAAAGCTTTGAATAATAACTTCTCCTTTTTTATCTCCTCTACCACTTCTACCCGATACTTGACATAATAATTGAAAAGTATTTTCACTGCTCTTATAACTAGGTATCATTAAACTAGTATCTGCATTAATTACTCCTACTAGAGTAACGTTAGCGAAGTCTAATCCTTTAGCAATCATCTGAGTACCTAATAAAATATCATATTTATAGTCTTTAAAATCATTAATAATCCTAGCATGTGCTCCTTTTTTAGATGTAGTATCAAAATCCATCCTAACTACTCTACAATCAAAGAGTTTATGTAGTTCTTCTTCTATTTTTTCAGTACCAACGCCTAGATTTTTCATACTGTGTTCATGACATTTAGGACATATTTCACTATGCTTATTAGCATATCCACAATAATGACATCTAAGCATATTAGAACTTTTATGATAAGTAAGAGTGATATCACAATTAGGACATTTCTCTACGTGTCCACAGTTAGAACAAGTAATAAAAGATGAATAACCACGTCTATTAAGCAAAAGAATTATTTGTTCTTTCTTAGTTAATCGATCATTAATTAGTTCAATTAATTTACTAGAAAAATATGTACCTTTTTTCTTTTCTTTATTCATATCTATTATTTCTACTTTAGGTAAAGTTCTATTACCAACTCTATTAGGTAGTTTTACTAAATGATAGATACCCTTAAGACTTTTAGCATAACTTTCTAAATTAGGAGTAGCACTTCCCAAAATAACTGTACTATTATGATATTTACTACGTTCTATTGCTATGTCTATAGCATTATATTTAGGATTATTATCTTGCTTATAACTAGATGTATGTTCTTCATCTATAACAAATAATCCTATATTTTTTAAAGGTGCAAATACAGCACTTCTAGCACCAATTACTATTTTAACTTCTCCTTTTGCTATTTTACGATATTCATCATACTTTTCACCCTCAGATAATCTACTATGTAAAATTGCAATTGATTCTTTAAAACGACTTTTGAATCGGTCAACCATCTGTGGTGTTAAAGATATTTCAGGAACAAGTACTATACTAGTTTTATCATTCTTTAAACACCATTCAATCAGCTCCATATACACTTCAGTCTTACCACTTCCGGTAACACCATGCAATAAATAAGTGATAGGTTCTCCAAAAGTACTCAATACTGTATCTACTACTTTTTGTTGATCACCAGTTAATGGATACTTTTCTTTTATAGACACATCTGTAACAACTTCTCTATATACTTCTTTTTCTATCTCTTTAAGTATTCCTTTATCAACTAATGTTTTAACAATACTACTAGAAAGTTCTTTCTTTAAAACAGTACCCTTTTCACTAATTAAATCTATTATTTCTTTCTGTTTAGAAGTAATTTTATAGTTATTTAAATTAGACATATCTATATTTAATTCAACATATTTTTCTATCTTTTTATTAATATTAGTTCCAGCTTGAGCTTTTAATGCTTTAGGTAACATAACTTGATAACAAGATATTAAAGTAGATAAATATTTAAGTGACATTTTTTTACCTAACTCTAATAATTCAGTATCAAGAATTACTTCTTTATCTACTACATTTATTATTTCTTTTAATGAAGTTAATGAAGTATCATTTTTTACCCCTAAAACAAATCCCTCTAAAGTTTGACTGCCAAAAGGAACAGTTACTCTGATACCTATTTTTATATCATTTTTCAAAGTTTCAGGAACGATATAATCAAAAACTTTATCTATATTTTTATTTGATAATTCTACTAATACTTCTGCAATCATATCGTTCCTCCTTGAAAATAATTATACATGAAAAAAGGATATATTTCTATATCCAATTAATTGTTATTGAAATGCTGACCTAGGTATTTCTATTACTGGTCGAACGCCATACGTATTAGCAGTTGCATAATAACCATAATTTCCTAAATATCCAGAACCGTCAAGCATCCATATATACATAGAACGTATTGCAGTTCCAGTCCAAAAGCTGGTGTTAGAAACCCAAGCTGGTGCATTACTACATGCATTTGAGCCGCCTGCATTACATCCCAAAGTTTGCAATTCATCATAAGTAATCAATCTAGCATTTAATATCTTGGCTCCTAAGCCTGTTAAATATGTTTTATAGTTTGATACATAAGTATATAAGCTAGATTGGCTTCCATATACTTCACAAGGATATGATGTACAAGTACTATCCCAATAACTACTAGTTGAATATACTAAAGTACCATATACTGAATTATTTTTAGAACCCAATACATGAAAATCTTGTTTACCAGTACCTTTATAAATATAACTTCCTGCATTAACATCCAAATTATACCTAGCAAGTGCGGTTACTTTTGATGAGTCGCTTGATATTACATAAAAGTGTTCGTTACCTATTTGAATATCTGTTCCTACTGTATCAATATTTCCATTTACTTTTACATTAAATATTGAAGCATCAATCTCTATTACTGGACGAACTCCTGCTGGACCAGTAGTACTAGAAATAAGATAATCATAATTTCCATCAGCATCAATCATTAATTCAGAACCACCATTATATGATGTGCCAGTCCAGTAAGCCATACCATAAACCCATGTTGGTGCCCCAGCACTACCATTAAATTCATAACAAGCATGCCCGTCATAGGTACATCCTAATGCTACTAATTCAGAGTTAGTGATTAATCTAGCATTACGTATTTGTACTCCCAAGCTTTCTAAGTATAATTTATACTTTTCGACATAGTCATATGTATTTGAACCAACTTTATATGTATCATAAGGAGAATCGCCACTAGCGTAACTACTCCAATACTCTTGTTCTGAATATGCTATAGCTCCTTTAGTGCTACCATTTACATTTGAATCTTGTTTACCAGTGCCTTTATAAGTCGTTGACGTATCGCCGGTATTTATATCCAAATTGTATTTAGCAAGTGCTGTTATTTTACCTTTTGAATTAGATATTACATAGAAATGTTCATCGCCTATTTGAATATCTGTTCCTACTTTTGTTACATCACCATTAGCTTGTATTTTAATTGTTTTTTTATTAACACTTATCTCTGATTTTGGAACTTCGATTACTGGACGGACACCGTGATTATAATCTATACTAGCTTCATCTCCACCAAGCAAACCACCACCTGGATTGTACGATGACCTACCTACTGCATATACAGTTCCACTGGTATTTGCAGTACTTGTCCAATATCCAAAATTACCACTTAACCAACTTGGCGCTTGTGCACAGCTGGTACCACTGCAACCTAACCTTATTAGTTCATCATATGATATTACTCTAGCTGATGATATTTTTGCTCCTAAAGTTTCTAAGTATGCTTTATAATTTTCTACAAAACTATAGAAACGAGTTTGACTATTATATATTTCGCATGGATAACTAGTACATGTACTTGTCCAATAAGGAGTACTTTGTAAATAGTATTCTACTGTGCCCCCTGCATATCCTTGTTCCATTTCATGATGGTGCCCAACAGCATGTGGACTTTGAATACCTGTTCCTTTATAAGTTGTTGTTGAATCACCTGTATTTACATCCAAATTGTATTTAGCAAGCGCCACTACTTTAGTTGAATCACTTGATATTATATAGAAGTGTTCATTACCTATTTGTAAATCTGTTCCTACTGTATCAATATCTCCATTTGCTCTTATTACTTTTGGTTTTTGAATTATTAAATCTTCTCCTGTTACTGTTTGTCCCGCATCTTGTACACATTCTATATTTATTATTAAATCATTTGTTTTCTCATCTGGGACTGCTGTGTAATCCCTATCATATTCTACTTTTATTGTTATTGTCTTTGATGCTCCTGCTGCTAATTTATCTCCTTTTTTGATTCCTGTTACTGTATAAGTAGATGATTCTGTTGCTGTTACACTCGCATCTATATTATTTACTATTGCTCCTATTGTTCCACCATTTTTTAATACTGCTGTATATGTTATTGAATCTCCTGGTTTCCTTAAATTAACTTCAAATTCTATCGTTGTATTAAAAATCTTTGGTGTGCTTGCTTCAGTTGCTGCCCCTTCTACACTCGTTTTCTCTATACTTTCAAAATATACTTTCCAACTACTTGTTACCTCACTTATTCCATTTATTGTTAACCTAGTTGAAAATAGTGAGAATCCAGTTATCAATAATAATACTGCTATACTCATTGCAATTACAATTGTTCTTTTCTTATACATATTATTACCTCACTTCTTTATATTCTTCTTTATCACTTTTTCTATCAACTAATTGATTAAATATTTCCTTAGCAACTTCATTATCATCATTAGAATAATCTTTACTACGTATTAAATTAGAATACATCTTTAATTCAACTGGTTTAATCTCTTTTTCGTGATTACAAGGATCAACAATTTTTCTAACTAGAACATCATTTATCACTTTAATACCCTCTTTCTAGTTTTATACAATATTATCTATAATAATTTTATTCTCATACAATAACTACTGTCAATTGATTTAAACCTCTACTCCTGTAAAATTATGTACAATTAGCATTCATTTTCTTATGTAAAGTTTTATTAATACTAGTAGATAGTAAAACTGCTAACTTTTCTATCACAAAATCAACCTCTTTAGGAGTAACCATTAAGTTATATCCTATAGGTGATAACACTTCAAATATAAGTTCTTTTATCTCATCTTCAGATAAATTACCAATAAATCCTAGTAATTTTTCACGATCTTTAAAAGATAATTCACTTATTTCTTCTTTCAAATAATTAATGCTTGTAACAGGTTTTAATTTATTAGAACTATTATTAAAATTACTTTTATTATAACTTATCTTTTTCATTAAATACTTTAATGTATCACTAACTATTGTAACTGCATCCACTACTGTTGGTATTCCTATAGCAATAACAGGTATTCCTAATGTATCTTCTGATATTTCTATTCTTGTATTACCAACTCCACTTCCAGGATTAATTCCAGTATTAGTAATCTGAATAGTTTTATTTACTCTTTCTATTGAAGAAGACGCTAAAGCATCTACTACTATTATAAATTTAGGTTTAACCTCACGAACAATTCCTAAAATAACATCTTTAGCTTCTATCCCAGTAGTACCCATAACGCCAGGAACAAAAGAAGATACATTTCTATAACCTTCCTCTACATTTAATTCATTAATCAAATACAAATGTCTAGTCACTACTAACTCATCTATAACTTTAGGTCCTAGTGAGTCAGGAGTAGATTTATAATTACCAAGTCCTACTACCAAACAAGAATCATTATCTTTAATATTAGAATAAGATAAAATATTATTAAGTTCATTTATTACTATTTCTTCTACTTTTTTTCTATTAATTGAATCAGTTACATCATTGAAACTTATAGTTATATATTTACCTTTCTTTTTATTTAAATTCTTTATATCATGTTCTACTGTTATATCTGTAACTTTTATATCATCATATTTCTTTTCTTTTTTCTTTAATCCTTTTATTGTATCAGTTCCAATACTTTCAACAATTAAGTCTGTTCTTACTTCATAGTTTTTTAAATCAAATTCGCTCATATTAGTTAATCACCCTTTATAGTGTTAACAAAAAAAGAGAAATAATTACTTCTCTTCAATTTTTATTAATTTAGCATGTAATACTACTCTTCTCGTATCGTCATAGCAACTAGATAATGTAAGTATTTTGTCTTCAATTGTAGGCATAACTCCAAAGTCATGAACACTTCTAGATGTAATTGTATTTATAAAAGTTTCAAATTCACTATCATTAAATTTTGTTCTAATGTAATATGATTCTGGTAATATTGTATAGACACTAAATACTTGCCATAAAGCATTATAACCTTCATTAGATGTTTTTACTACATAGTTATTAGAATTGTTATACCATGCTGGCGTAACTAGTTTTTTCATACTTCCAAACATCGTATTATCAAGTCTTCCATGAGCATACAAGATATTGTTTCTTCCAAAGTTATCCGGATCATTTCTATAATCCAAGAATACCCAACCCGCTGAATTATAATTCCCGTTAAATGAGTGTTTCAAATAATATTCATTGTCAGTATAGTGAACATATGGATAATTAATATTAGTACCATTTACTCTAATCCATCCTGCAGTATGGTTATTTATTGCTTTTAATTCTTTAAAATTAACATCTAACATAGACATAGACATGTAATACCAATAATCACTTGGTCTAGATACAACTTCTTCCTCTGGAGGAGTCTCTATTATAACAGGTATATCATCAACATCTGTTACAGCACCTCTACTAACAACTTCTGTAACATCTGCTAAAGCATATATATCATCCATCTGGTTTTTAACTGAATTATTTTCAAATTTCCACATAACAAATCTAATTATTAAAAGTAAGAATATAATTAAGGAAATAAAGAAAATAATAGTCCAAATTATCTTAGAAGTTTTATTTTTTTTCTTTTGTTTTTTTATTCTCTCAGCATTAATAGTTCTAATTTTTTGTATTTGTTCTGTTTTAAAATAATCCGTTTCCTTATTATTAGAATTATTTTTATCAACCAAGTCTTTTAACGTTAAGCCATTAGGTTTCTTATTTTCTTTTTTAACTTCTTTGATTTCTTTCTTATCTTCCTGTTTCAATACTTCTTTTCTTTTTATTTTAGGTAATACCGAAGTAGAACTAAGTGGTTTAACTATTTCTTTTTTAGGATTGACTTTTTTATCTACTTTAGGAATATCTATTTTGCCCTTAGAAGGAGAAATTATTTGTTTTATTTCTCTAGTAAGTTCTAATAATTCAACTGTATAATCTTTAGTATTTTCTATTTTTTCTAACTTTCTTGTAAGTTCTAAAACTTCTATATCTGATAATTTTTCAGTATTGTTAATAAGATTACTCATTTCTTGTGTTAAATATAAGTATTCTTCATCATCAAGTGGGTCATACTTTTTAATACTTTTCAAATATTTTTGATAACGTTCTAGTTCTTTTTTCTCATCTAAAGACATAATTATCAATCCCTTACTATTCTATTCTAGTATGATTTTATCAATTTTTTTTAAATATGTAAACTGTCATAATTAAAAAGTTCAACTTTTTGTTGTATTTTATATCTTTTTTTGTTAGAATATATTTAGTCAAAAAAGCGAGGTGATAAAATGCCAAATATTAAAAGTGCTAAAAAAAGAGTTATAACTAGTGCAAAAAAGAGCGTTTCTAATACAGTTAAAACTTCAAGCGTAAAAACTGCTATCAAAAAATTAGAAAAAGAAGTAAAAGCTGGAAACAAGGAAGTTGCTAACGATAAATTAAATATCGCTGTAAAAAGAATTGATAAAGCTGTAAAAAGTGGTTTAATTCATAAGAATAAAGCAGCAAGACAAAAATCAAGATTAACAAAAATGAAAAATAATATGGAGTAATTCTTTAATTACTCTTTTTTTTATGTTAAAATGTTTTTAGGGTGAAGATATGAAAAGGGTTTTAACATTTATTTTTTTAGTTTTATTACTTGGATGCACTTATTTATACAGGGAAAATATCGTTACTTTTTTAATTGAGAATTTTGGTAACGTAAAAAAAGAAGTAACATTAAATAGTAAAAACGAGTATTATCGAGATTATAATTTATCTTATGTGCATACAACTGATAATTTTAAACCAGAATCTAAAGAAGATTTATTAGATATGTATTATACAATTATTAATTCTGGAGTTGATAAGTTTACTTTTTATTGTTCTAAACTATATCCAACTTGTATAGAAGATGTTAAATATCTTGCAAATAATCAAAACATTTTATCTAATATTAATAGCTACGTTCACCCTTATAACAGTTTCAATACTATTAAAACAGAATATGATACATTAAAACGAGTAACTTTAAAAATTGAAAAAGCATATACTAAAGAACAAATTGAAGAAATTGAAAAAGTTGTAGATAAAATAATTAAAGATGAAATAAAAGATGAAAAAGACCCTAAAGAAATTATTAAAATAGTTCACAATTATATAATAAATAATACTAAATATGATAAAGCAAGAGCAGATAAAAATATTATTAAATACTCTTCTACTAATGCCTATGGAGCCTTAATAGAACATTATGGTTTATGTGGGGGCTATACTGATGCAATGGCAATATTCTTAAACAGATATAATATTCCAAACTTTAAAGTAGTAAGTGAAAACCATATATGGAATGCTGTTGAGTTGGATGGCAAATGGTATCACTTAGATCTTACTTGGGATGATCCTGTTTTAACTGATGGAACCGATACATTAGAATATACATTTTTCTTAATAACAACTAAAGAATTAGAAGATTTAGAAACTAATCAACATGGATTTGATAAAAAAGTATTTAGTGAATTAGCTTACTAGGCACCAACTGGTGCTTTTTTTATTTCAAGAAATTCATAACTAAATCGATTAATATATCTTTTCCTTTAGGATTAGATTGTGCTATCAATAAAGTTATTGCTACCAATGTATTATTATCTATAACTTGTCTATTATCTCTATATAACAAATTATAGTATTCTAAGAAATATATAAATAATGTTGCTCCTATTCTTTTATTTCCGTCTATAAAAGTATGATTCTTAATAATTAAATATAAGAAATTAGCTCCCTTCTCTTCTGTTGTCTGATATAAGTCTTTACCGTCAAATGATTGATATATAGTTCCTATTATTTCTTTTAATCCTTGATTTCTTTCTAATGCAAATAAATTACTTTCATTATTGAATTTTAGTTTTTTAATTATATCTATGCATTCTTCATATGTAATTTGTTTATTATTAGTGGTGCCTTTTGGCTTTGATATTTTCTTATTATCATAATCATCTAATAAGCTTAAAGCATCTTTATAATTATTTATTACCTTTATTATCTCTTGGGCTTCATTACCTTTTAATTCTTCTTCTATTCTTCCTGCTATATCTATTAGTTTTATAGTTTTTTCTAAGTATTCTAACCTCTTATTATTTACTGCATAACCTTTAATTAAATAATCTTTTAATACTTTATTAGCCCATTTTCTAAATATAATACCTTTCTTACTTTTAACTCTATAACCAACCGATATAATCATATCTAAGTTATAATATTGAATATTATATATTTTTCCATCTTTAGCAGTATGCTCAAAAAATGAGCATACTGAAGATTCTTCTAATTCTTCATCCTTATAAATATTTTGGATATGCCTTGTTATAGTTTTTCTGTTTTTATCAAACAAATCCGCCATTTGTTGCTGAGACAACCAAACAGTCTCATCTTTCATATTAACCTCTAATTTAACGTTTTGGTCCTCAAATAGTATTATTTCATTTTTCATAAATTTGCCTCCTCAATATAAAATTTGAATTAAATACTTCCAATTAAATTATTCTACATTGAGGTATCGATTTCCTAAATTTTCGTAAAAAAAGAAAAGAAACTTGCATTTCTTTTCAATCAAACATTAATATATTTACTTTTTAGTTGTTTTTTTAGTTGTCTTCATATCATCAATTTTATCTTTAATATCATCTTCAAAGAAATGATATGTTCTATTAATTACAATATAAGCTGGAAGTGCCACTAAGATACCAATAAATCCAAATAAAGCGCCACCTACAAACACTGAGAAAATTGTCCATAATGGATTAATATTATTAGTCTTACCATATACTCTAGGAGATATGACATATCCATCAACATTAGGGAAAACTAAACATATAACTAATGTTGCTATAAATACTGGAGTAGATACTACACTAGCTAAAATAACAGCAATTATATTTGTAATGAATCCTCCAAAATAAGGAATAACAGTAGTAATACTTGCAAGTATACCTAACAATAACCAGTTAGGATGACCTACTACAAAGAATAAAATACAATACTCAAATAATTGAATAACCATAAATATAACTAATCCTTGTAGATATTGCCCTAATTCTTTATCAATTGATTTAATATAATTAAATGCTTTTACACTCTTATGTTTTACTATTTTCTTAACATTACTTCTTATATTATCCATACCTGCCAAGAAATAAATAGCTACAATGTAAATAATAATTGTCTTAGTTAAGAAATCAACTGATTTACCTACAAAATTAATTGTACCAGTAGATATATACTTACCAATATTACCAATTAAATCATTTAATACCCCCGTAACCGTATCCTCGAATCCACCCAAATCAAGAGCAAACTTAGAAGAAATATCAGTAGTAACTTCTCCAATTAACTTAGATAAAGTAATTAACTGATCATAAACTAAAGGAATAGTTACTGCCACAAGACCTAGTATAAAACAAGTAGTAACCACAACAACTAATGTTACTGCTAAAGTCTTTCTAACTCCCTTCTCTTCTAGTTTTCTTACTATAGGATAAAAAGCATATGCAATAGCAAAAGATATAACAAATGGGAATAAAACTGAAAATACTTTCAATATAATTCCACCCCACCAAGGAATAGTACTAATAGCTATATAAACAATAACTAATAGAATTAATAAATTCAATAACTTAAAATTCAACTTATCTTTAAACATATTTCCTCCTACTTCTCTAAAAGAATAGTAATTGGTCCATCATTTAATAAATTAACTTTCATATCAGCACCAAATATTCCTTTTTCTACATGGATTACTTTAGATAATTCTGTGTTGAAGTAATCATACAATTTAATTGCTTCTTCACCATTTAATGCTTTTATATAACTGGGTCTATTACCTTTAGAAGCATCTCCATATAAAGTAAACTGTGAAACAGATAAAATACTACCACCAATATCCTTTACACTTAAATTCATTATACCATTATTATCATCAAATATTCTTAATTTTATAACTTTATTAATCATATACTTTACTTTTTCATAAGTATCATCTTGAGTAAAACCAACTAACAACAAAAGTCCATTATCTATTTGACCAACTACTTTATTATCTACTGTAACACTAGCATTTTTAACACGCTGTACCACGATTCTCATCGCATAAACCTCACAGCACTTTCAATATATGATAAATTATTCAAATCTCTAATAAAGTTATTTAAATGTTCCAAATTATTTACCCATAGATCTATTTCATATAAAACATTATCTAACTTATTAATTGTTTTCATACTATCGATACTTATGTTACTAGTAGTTGCCTTCTGCATAATTTCAAGTAATGCTTTATCATACGGTTTAGAATATACCATTATTGTTGCAAGATATTTATTATTAATAGTATCATTCCAACATACATTAACCATTCTCTCTTCCATATTATCTAAGTTAGGACAACTCTTTCTATGAATTGTAATACCATTCCCTTTAGTAATATACCCTATTATTTCATCTCCTGGTAACGGATTACAACAATTAGCTAAATTAACTTTAATCTTATCAATACCTTCAACAATAATATCAGCATCAGTATTTTTAGGAATTGGTTTTAATTTAACTTCTTTAGGTTCATCTTCATCTTTAGTAATAATATTTATTATATATGTAGGGCTAAACTTATTATTCCCTATAGATAAATATAAATCATCTATTGTATCTTCTTTAATTTCTTCTAATATTACCTTTAAGTTATCATCACTTAAAAAATCACTAATTGATAATTTTTTCTTTCTTAATTCTTTTTCAAGAGCATCTTTTCCTCTTTCGATATAAATTTCTTTTTCACTCTTAGAAAAAAATGCTCTTATTTTGTTTTTAGTCTGTGTTGATTTAGCAATCTTTAACCACTCTTTAGAAGGTCCATTTGAATTTTTATTAGTATTTATTTTAACTATATCATTATTTTGTAATTCATAATTTAATGGCACTATATTATTATTTACGATAGCACCAACCATTGTTTCTCCTACTCTTGTATGAACACGATATGCAAAATCTATTGGTGTAGAACCTTTAGGAAGTTCAAATATATCACCCTTAGGAGTAAATACATATATATTATCATTTAAAACTTCGTTCTTAACACTGTTTACAAAGTCCTCACTACTCATTTTATCTTCATTAAGTTCAATAATTGCTTTAAAGAATTGTAGTTTAGCTTCAGTAGTATTTTGAGCACTCTTTGTTAAATCTTTATGTTCTTTATAAGCCCAGTGAGACGCTACACCATTTTCAGCTATTTCATCCATCGCATGAGTTCTTATTTGAATCTCAAATAAATATCCATCTATTCCAAAAACAGTTGTATGAAGTGACTGATATCCATTAGCTTTAGGCATTGCTATATAATCTTTAAAACGCTTAGGAATAGGTTTATATTTAGAATGAATAAGTCCTATAATTGAATAACACTCTTGCTCTGTATCAACTAAAATTCTTAATGCTAGCAAATCATAAATATCACTGAATTTACGTCCTTTTTCTAATTTTTTATAAATACTATAAATACTTTTACTACGTCCTTTTATTTCATGTTTAATGTGATGTTCTGTTAATATATTACTAACTGAAGTAAGCATTTCTGCTACTACATTGTCACGTTCTAATTTAGTAGTATTAAGTTTTTCTGCTATATCATAGAAAACATCTGGTTTTAAATATCTAAGTGATAAATCCTCTAACTCACTCTTAATCTTATGAATACCTAAATGATGTGCAATAGGTGCTAGAATCTCCAAAGTTTCCTTTGCTTTAGCTTTTCTTTTCTCTTCTGGCAATGCCCATAAAGTACGCATATTATGTAACCTATCAGCAAGTTTAATAATTATTACTCTAACATCTTCACTCATACCTACTATTATTTTTTTATAATACTCAACTAAAGCATCATTTTCAGTAGAGAAATGAATTCTTGAAATTTTACTAACTCCATAAACTAGACTAGCAATTTCTTTACCAAACACCTCTTCTAATTCTTGTTTAGTAGAATCAGTATCTTCTAATACATCATGCATAAGTCCTGCACATAATGTTTGCGTATCGGCATAAACACTAGTTAATATTATAGCTGTTGCTAAAGGATGGTTTATATATTCTTCACCACTAACTCTATATTGTCCTTCATGCTTATCTTTAGCATATAAATATGCTTTTTCTATTAATTTAATATCATCCTCATCATTAATATAAGTCCTTACTTGTTCCATTAGGTCATCTATATTATATGTTTGTCTCCCTTTTGTCATAACTCCTCCTAAGTAAGATTAATATCATCAAAATTTATATTCCTTTTAAAATTTTGCATTTTATTTGTTACATATTCCATAATTTCTTTATTATCAGTATTTAAAATATCGTCAACTATATTAAAGAGTTCTAAACCACTACTTTTTTTCCATTTAGATTCGATTAAATAATTCCATATGTCTTCTTCTTTAACATAATTAATTTTATTTCGTCTAAATTCACGAACCTTACTAGTTAATGCTGGATGTACTCTTTTATATAATTCTTCAATAGAATTAAACTCTATAGCCATATAATCAACTCCATATAATTATATTATATATTAAAAGAAAAAAGAAAAAAAGAGTTTAACTCTCTTTTAGGAATTATTTATTGTTTTTTAAAAGTTCTTTATATTTATCAAGTAACACATAAATATTAGTACAGCTCATAAAGCACATTACACTATTATGATGTTTTAATAACTTATCTGCGTCATCCAAACTAACTTTTTCACTATTAGGAACACGTTCTATTAAAGTATCAGAAGATACTCCAGGATAATCAATGCTTCGTTCCCTATCGCAATGAATATCCATGATATAAGCTTTATCAGCCATCTTTAATACATCAACAAATTCATCCATCAAAGCTTCAGTTCTAGAATACGTATTAGGTAAGAAAATAGCTACTATTTCTTTATCTGGATATTTTTGCCTTGCAGCTTCTAATGTTACTTTAATTTCTGTAGGGTGATGAGCATAATCATCGATTGTAACTATATCACCTATTACTTCTTCTCTAAATCTTCTCTTAGCGCCTTTAAAATCTTTCATATAATCATGAATGTTTTCTTTTGAAATACCATAATTATTGCATACTATAATGCTTGCTAAAGCATTTAAAATCATATGGCGACCAAATAAAGGAAGTTCAAAATGATGATAGAATTCACCGTTCATATATACATCGAAACTGCTACCCGCTTTGGTTAATTCAACATTTTTAGCAACTACATCATTATTATCATTAAATCCATAATAAATTACTTTCTTATCAAATTCAATCTTTCTAACATTTTTATCATCGCCACACGCTACTACTAAATTACTTTTATTACCAAAAGTCTTAAAAGTATTAATAATATCTTCAAGTCCGTTATAGCACTCTACATGGTCAAGTTCGATATTAGTAATAATTGCAATAGAAGGATGATAAGCTAAGAAATGCTTATTATATTCATCTGATTCTATAACAAAAATATTGTTATCTTTAGCAGCATGACTAGTACCATCACCAACAAAATAATTACACCCAATAGTATTATCAATTATATGACTAATAAGCAAACTAGTAGTAGTTTTACCATGAGTACCGCTAACACCTACAGTATCAAACATTTTAGTAATATCACCTATTACTTCGTTATAATTTTTTATAGTAAGGCCTAATTCTCTCACTCTTACTATTTCTTTATGATCTTCTCTAAATGCTCTTGAAAAAGTAACTATAGTATCTGGATCCATATCATGTGCTTCATAATAAATAGGAATCCCTCTTTTAATTAACCCTTCTTCTGTAAATTTATGTTCTTTTGAATCATCATAACCTGATACTTCATTACCTAAATCATATAATAAACCAGCTAAAGTACTCATACCAGATCCTTTTATTCCAATACAATAATATTTCATAATTATTCCTCCCAACAAATTTAATATCATTATCAATTAAATTCATCATATACTATATTATACTAGAATTTATAATAAATTAAAACCATTTTACAAATTATTTACGTCCTTAATTTTATCTACTTTAAGTAATGTTGACACAAATATTTTTAAGCCTTACAATAAAAAGAGATAATATAAGGAGGAGCAATGAAAAAATACTCAAAATATATTAAATTTACTATTGCAATACTATTATTCTTTTTTGGTACACTTTTTCAATATATACCAATCCTAATATTTAAAATTGATTTAAATACTGCTACTGATTTAACTAGAACTTTATTAACTATGTTCAGTAATACTGTGATATTTATTATATTGGTATCAATGTATTTCAAAAATTTAATAGAAGGAATCAAAAAACTAAAGGATAATAAATGGAAATCTTTAAAAATAGGATTTGATTATTGGTTTATTGGTTTAATGATTATGGTTCTAAGTAATGTAGCAATTACTTTAATAAAAGGTGGTGGTACTTCCACTAATGAAGAAAGTATAAAGCAAGTATTAACTACTTTTCCTTATTTAGTAATACCTTATATAGCAGTTATTTCACCATGTATTGAAGAATTAGTATTTAGAAAAGCTTTTAAAGATGTATTTAAAAACAAATGGGTTTATATTTGTGCATCTGGATTAATTTTTGGAAGCTTACATGTATTTTTAAGTCCAGTCAACTCGTTTATTGATTATTTTTATTTAGTTCCTTATTGTAGTATGGGATTAGCATTTGCATTTATGTGCTATGAAACTGATAATATTGTAGTTCCTATTTCAATGCATATATTACACAATACTTTGAATATAGTATCTACTCTTCTTCTAGCAGGAGTGATTATATGTTAAGTAGAACAGAAAAAAATAAGGATAAAAGAAAAAAAATTGATAAAGAAAAGAATAAAGAAAAACGTGAAAGGAGAACTAAAATCATATTTAAAATATTATTGGTATTAGCCATAGTTCTTATATCAATGTATATAACTTTAAGATATATTGGTAATTTAGGTCTTTTCATAAAAGAAAGTGCTGTTATCAATAACAAAGTCACTGATAGTTTTCATGGAATTAAAATAGTACAGTTCACTGATTTACATTATGGTACTACAGTTGATACTAAAAGATTAGAAGAAATTAAAAATAAAATTAATAATTTAAATCCTGATATTATAGTATTTACTGGAGACTTAGTTGATAGACATTACTCTATTACAAAAAAAGAATCTGAAGAAGTAAAGACACTACTAACGGAAATGAAAGCAACTTTAGGAAAGTATGCTGTACAAGGAAATCATGATAAAAATAATTTTGACAATATTATGAAAGATACTGACTTTATTGTTTTAGATAATAGTTATGATTTAATTTATAAAGACGATAATAATCCTATATTAATTACAGGTATAGGAAGCAGTACTTTAAATAATACTGATATCGATAAAGCTTTCTATTACTTTAGTGATGAGACAAGCAATAAGGAAATATTTACAATTGCTATTATGCATGAACCAGATAATATTGATGAAATGTTAGAAAAATATAATGTTGATTTAGCATTTGCTGGGCATTCTCATAATGGACAAATAAGATTACCTTTTACCCCTGCCCTAGTTAAAGTAAAAGGTGCTAAAAAGTATTATGAAGCGACATATACAATTAATAACACCAAATTATTTATATCTGGAGGAATTGGTACTAGTAAGTATCCATTTAGATTATTTAACCACCCAAGTATTAATTTAATTAGAATAAGAAATCATTAGAAGATGCAAATCTTCTTTTTTTGAGAAAAAAACAGGCTATTATAACCTGTCTAAAGTAATTTTACCTAAATATCCTTCTTTGATATCCCTTAATACTATTAAGTATACTTTATCATAATCAGAAGCGCCACCCTTTAAAAGTGCGCCTCTTTTTTTAGCAATAATATCTAATGTAGGAATTATATCTTCACTTATTTCTTTTATGCCATAACGTTCTTCTAATTCTTTCGGATATAACTCATAACATCTTCTTAATAAGTAAATCGCTAAATCTTCTTTGTTAAGTATTTCTTCTCTAATTGAAGATAACCCTGCCAAATGATAACCTTCTACATCACTTTCTATTTTAGGCCATAGAATTCCCGGAGTATCCAAAAGTTCTAAATCATTATTAATTCTAATCCATCCAAGAGCTTTCGTAATACCAGGCTTATTACCAGTAGGAGCTTTTTTCTTACCTACTAGTTTATTAATTAATGTACTTTTACCAACGTTAGGTACACCTATTACTAATGCCCTAATAGAACGAGACTTCATTCCCTTCTTTTTGCGTTCTTCGTTAATTTTTTGCATTAATTCTTTACTTTTATTTAGTATTATTGAAACATCTTTTTTATTATCAAGTGATGTTGGAATAACTGTATATCCCATATCAGTATAGTATTTAATAAATTTATCTGTTTCTTTAACATCACACATATCATATTTACTCATTATAAGTATTCTGGGAATATCTTTTATTAAATTATCAATATCTTTAATTTTAGAACTATAAGGCATCCTACTATCTATTACTTCATAAACAATATCTATCAAGCTTAATTTTTCTTTGATTTCACGTTTTGCTTTCTCCATATGACCTGGATACCACGAAATGGAAACCTTTGAAAAACTTTTTTGACTATCATTATTTTTCTTTTCTGCTCTGATTTTTCTCTTTTGGTACATATCCATTTAAATCACTTCCTTTTTACAACTTGTAAATAATTTTTAATACTATATATTAAATAAATTACTTGATATAGAGGAATAAACCAAAATAATTCAATTGTATATAATACACTTATAATTATACCACTAAAAAAAGCTTCAAATCCATACATTAAATCGCCATTACTCATTGCAGGCATAGCCCAACCTGAATCAATACCATGAAAAAAGAAATATATAGACAAAATAATCCAGAATGCATAATATAATAAGCTGATTAAAAAAATTAATTTTAAAATTGATATTCTTTTATTATTTTTTATTTTCTCCATAATTCTTCCAAACACTCCTTCTTCATTACCTCATATAAAGTTTTTTTATAAAATATATTACTTATTATCTTTACTTTCGTTTAGATACCTATTGTAAAATTCATCCATTGAAGAAATATATTTTTGATCTTGTATAACTCTAAATTTTTCATACTCTTTTTCTGCTTTCTCTACTGCTTCTTTATGAGATATACTGCCACTATTATTTAACACTTCTTTTCTTCTAAACTTTAATAAATCATCAGTTGCATCTATCCAATCCTTCATTGTCATTACATGTCTTTGTTTTGCTTCATCCTCTGCAAATACCAAAAATAAATTTGTTAAATC
The DNA here is from genome assembly GCA_934155645.1 of uncultured Bacilli bacterium. Taxonomy (GTDB): domain Bacteria; phylum Bacillota_I; class Bacilli_A; order RF39; family UBA660; genus RGIG3091. The sequence goes on from CAKPHC010000002.1 coordinate 59,121, forward strand.
TTTTAAATTATTCATTTCTTCTTCGTTTAAATAATTTTTTGCAATAACTACATCATATTTATATATTAAAGCCTCAGGAGAATTTTTCCAGTTAGTTAATCCCATATGTTTTTTTCCTGAATTTGCTCTTTCAAAAATAAGCTCAGCAGCAGTATGTCCACTTATAGCAAAATGCAACTTATTTTGAACTATTTTAAAGAAAGTATACGCTTCATCTGACTTAGGATTGTAATCAGTTGCTGTTGCAATAAATAAATCAGTGATTTTTTGATATGCCATTCTTTCACTTACTCTGATTGTTTTGATACGTTCTAATAATTCATCAAAATATTTTGCATCATATTTATTTCCGTTTATAAAACGTTCATCATTTAATACAAATCCCTTTGTCATATATTCTTTTAATATTTTTGTTGCCCATATTCTAAACTCTGTTGCTTTTTTAGAATTAATTCTATAACCCACAGCGATTATGGCATCTAAACTATAAATAGTTGTGTTATACTTTTTTCCGTCATCGGCAGTTAACGAGCATTTCTCGGTAACTGATTTTTTATCTAACTCATTATCTTCAAATATATGTTTCAAGTGTAAACTTATATTATCTGTAGAACATTCAAAAACTTTTGACATTCCTTTTTGAGATAACCATAAAGTTTCATCTTTATAAATAGCATTTACAATAATATCACCTTCACTATTTTTGTATATAATTAATTTATTATCTTCCATCAATACTCTCCCTTCCTTTAGTTTTTCATAATTCATACACTTATCAATTTAAATTAAAACTTATTAAAAAAATGTTCCAAAATGTAAAAATCATTTAGTAAAAATACTCTTTATTTTCAAGAGTTTAAAAGTGTTTTTTCATAACTTCCCACTTACCAGTTAATATTTGTTTTATCTATATTTTAATTATTCATTGCTTTCACTTCTACTTTCAATTTCTACTATTAATCTTCTTTACTTCATTATTTTCTAATTTTTTCTTTTCTTTTTCAAATTCTTTTAAACTTTTTTCGGGCGTTGACATATCTTCAAGCATCATTCCGCCTATATCAGCAATCGCTTTTCTGACCTTTTTACCAACTTCATAATGGGTGCCTCTAGCTTCTTTTTCGTCTTTTACATTATCCCTTATAAGTTTCTGTTTTGCTTGATTTATTCTAAATAAATTAGCAACTAGCTCATCTTCATTCATATTATCTAGAATGTCTTCACGATAGCGTATTTTTTTCTTTTAAAAATATCATCGACAGTTTCTCCATTATATAATCCTTTGTATCCTGCATTATGAAATTCAGCCATATTTTTAACACCGGCAACTGAAGCAACTTTTTGAAGTGTATAGTTACCTTGCTTTGTTAATTTTCTTTGATAAAATCTTTTTTCATCATCTGATAAAGAATCATACTCTTGTTCTTTTAATTCTTGTTTTCTTGTTTGAATAGCAAAATAAGTTTGTCCTAAAGCAACAACTTCTTTATTTGGGCCAGCATTTTGCACTACCAAATAGCATATGTACCTTGATAATTTATAATCTTTAATAAATTCCTCTTTCGCTTTACCAATTTTATTGGCTTGTTGATTCCAACAACCCAATCCACTTTGCTGGAAGTGCTGTTATTTGCTAATAAAACTGCTTTATCTATTACTTTCTGAAAATTTCTCCAATCCTTGTATTCCAATACTTTTTGTAATTCACAGGCATATCAATATTCATTTCCATAATCATCAATATGCTTTATATTTTCGAAAGTATTGTTAGAATATTTATTTTCAATTATCTTCATTGCTACCTCCATTTCTATTAATTATATTAATTTTTCTTATTTTTGCAAACATAATAGTGCTTCTTACACCCCTCACTTATTAATTAATACTCGCTTTTTCTCTTTTGACATTTTATATCACTTTCTTTACCTGAAATAGATTCACATCAGTATAGCACATTTTTCCATCTTTTGCTTTTAATTTCAACTGCACGATTTTTTTCGTGCAATTCACTCCTAATCGTATTTTAGTTATTACTTTCTTTTATTTTCTAACATTTTCCTTACTTTTTCAAGTTCTTTTAAGTTTTTCTTACAGTGAGATTTCTTTAAGTATCATATCATCAATATTAACAATTACTTTTTCCGTTTTACCTCCATCATTAGATATTTTTTTGAACTACAATATATCTTCAAAATATATATAATTTTTTTCTTTGTAATTTCCTAAATTATTTAAATATTTTATTAATCTTTTTTTACAAATTTAATTTGATTGTGCCAATTACTGTAAAGATATGAAATTTTTATTTACTAATCATACAGTATAAGATATATTATAATTACGGGGGAAATAAGGATATGAATAACGTTGAAGAAGAAATAGTAAGAATATTAGAAGAAAATCCTAATGCTTTTTTTCAGCATCAAGGAAATTAGTAAAAAATTATCTTTAAACAAAGAAGAGGTTAGCAAGTGTTTTGATGCCCTACTCACTAAAAAGAAAATTTTTAGAGTCGATGAAAATAAATTTGGGTACATGTCAGAAAATCACTTTGTTAAACCTCTTTTAACAACTAAAAGTGGCTTAAAATATATCGAATTAGATGGAAACGAAAGATTATATGTTGATAAATATGACTTAAATGGTGCATTTAATTTTGATGAAGTTATTGTTCTTAAAAATGAAGATAAAGGAAGAGTTTTAAAAATTTTAAAAAGAGCTAATCCAAATGTTGTATGTGAAGTTGAAAACATTGATGGTGTTAAAAAACTACACGCTTATAACGTTCCAGAAAACATAACATTTTCAATTCCACATAGTAAAATGAAAGAGTTAGTTGAAGGCGACAGAATAATAGTTAAAGTTGACAGTACTGAACAAGACGGAGCATTTGATGCTGAATTTGTAAAATACTTAGGTCATAAAGATGATCCTAATAGTGACATTAAAGTTATAGCAGCAAGTAGAGACTTTGAATTTGATTTTAGTGATGAAGTATTAGAAGAAGTAAAACAAATTCCTACTGAAGTAACAGAAGAAGAAATGATTGGAAGATTAGACTTAAGAGATAAATGTATTTTCACTATAGATGGAGCCGATACCAAGGATATTGATGATGCAATATCTATAGAAAAATTACCAAACGGAAACTTTCAATTAGGAGTACATATTGCTAATGTATCACACTATGTAAAAAAAGGAAGTGCAATTTACGAAGATGCATATAACCGTGGTACTAGTGTTTATCTTCTTAACTATGTTATCCCAATGTTGCATCACAAATTATCTAACGGTATTTGTTCACTAAATCCAAATGAAGATAGACTTGCTAGAAGTTGTATCATGGAAATAGATATGAGCGGTGAAGTTGTAAACTACAAAATATGCCCTACTGTTATTAATTCTAAAAAGAAAATGACATATGATGCAGTTAACCTAATTTTAGAAAAAGATACTATTCCTGAAGGATATCAAGAATTTGTAGATACTCTAAAAGAGATGCAGGAATTATCTCATATTTTAACTTCAAAAAGAATAAAACATGGGGCTTTAGAATTTGCCTCTAACGAAATTAAAATTGATGTTGACGAAAATGGTAAAGCTCTAGCATTTAATTTATGTCACCAAAATTCAGCTGAACACTTAATTGAAAACTTTATGATTATTGCTAACGAAACAGTTGCAACCCATATAACATGGCTAGATTTACCTTGTGTATATAGAGTTCATGACTGTCCTCTTGATCAAGTATTAAATTCAACAGTAACATTTATTTCAAATCTAGGTTATAGAATTAACAAAGTAAAAGATTCTGAAAATCCTAAATTAGTTCAACAATTATTAAAAAAATTATCTGAATATGATGAATATCCAATTTTATCTAATCTTATTTTGAGAAGTATGCAAAGAGCTTATTACACCACCGAAAACATAGGTCACTTCGGACTAGCGTCAGATAACTATACACATTTTACTTCACCTATTAGAAGATTTCCTGATCTAATGGTTCATACTCTACTAGATCATTACGACAAAATATATAGTGACAGTTATAATGAAGATAAATTAAATGAATATTTGAAAAACTTAGAAGCTCGCTTAAAAGAAGGTTGCAAACACTCATCATATAAGGAACGTCAAGCTGACCTAGCTGAAGATGATTCAAATAAATATGCCATGTTGGAATATATGGAAGACTATATTGGTAAACCCTTTGAAGGAACTATTTTAGAAATAAACGAAAAAGGCTTAAAAGTAAAAACCGATAATCAAATTACCGGAAGAGTTAGATTATATGATATAGATGGTGATAAATACACCTTTAATAGAGAAAAATGCCGCTTATATGGAGAACTTACTGGTCAACAATATCGAATAGGAAACAGAGTCCTAATAACAGCTAAAAAGGTTGATAAATGTGATAGAGAAATCTATTTTATGCTTAACGGAAACTTAACTAAAGATTATGTCAAAGTAAAAAAGAAATAGTAAATTGCTATTTCTTTTTTTCATATCAATAAATTTCTATAATTTAAAGTTCTATCATTATTAATTCAACCATCATTACTGTAAATCAATATACATAGCAGTAAATTTTGGAATAGTAAGACGAGCACCCATTATAGTTGTATAAGTTTGTGTGCCGTTCATTAATCCATACATTTTTATCATGTCATCTTCTATGAAATTACCTTCTCCAGAATAAATCACATAAATAGCATCAGGGCAAGAATATCCACCAATATATTGATATTTCGTACATGAAACACCTACTCTATAAACTGAAAAATAAGTAGAATTATCAATAACTTGTAGTACTTGACCATACCAATATGCTCTTTTGTCAATATAATTATTTGGCGTTCTCAATACATCTTTATAGTTATACGTAGCACATGAATTTTTAAAATCAATTATGTCAGCATTTTTTAGGTCTTCTAGTGTAGTATTTAACTTAATATAATTTAAATCATAGTATTCTGTATTTGATTTTATATTCTCAATTGTTATTGCATTAATATTTTTTATTTTTACGAAGAAAATAGTTCCGTTATTATTAACACATTCATATTGCAAACTACCTAACGATTTAGACTGAACAAATTCTTCCGTCATATATTGTGCATCAGAAGCACAAGTATACTTCGTCAAATTATCTTTTTTGTATTTTATTTTTATATCTACTAATTCAGTATCTTCAGACATATAAGAACTATCAAAACTGTAGTTATCTTTTAATTTTGATTTCACATCTTCGATTACAGTATACTCTATCGCTTCACGATAATTCTTTTTATATTCATCGGTTTCACTATATTTTTCTTGATTAGCAAATTCCGTAACACTAAACATTAAACTATAAGTATAGCCGTCTCTGGACCAATCAAATTTCATATGTGAAAACACATAACTCAATCCATTATCTCTTTTTAAATTTTCAGAAGATAAAAATGTTCTATTCATCTCATCTTCAAATTGTTTGGCATTTAAATTTTTTATATACAACCTTGAAATAGTTCCTAAAACTTTACCTGCATACTTAAAGTCAAGGCCAGTAAAAACAAGTCTTTCGAAATTATCCTCATCAAAACCTAACACATATAATTCATCATTGTTATCAAACATTATCTTACTACAATACGAATAGTTATCATTTTCACATTCAAGGACGTCCTTTACTTCTATTGAATTGTGCCTAAAATCATTAATAATTACAGCAATAAAATCCTTTGGCTTATTATCAAAATATTTATAATCTGGCGACATTTTCAACTCTATTTTAGTTGTATTTATTTTCTCCCCATTAACAGTTTCTGTATAATCGTTGACGAAAAAATGATTAAACATCACCAGCATTAAAACTATTACCCATATACTGATAATTATTACAACTATTCTTTTAATTTTACTATCCTCATTATGCTCAGCCACCTTTTTCTCCTTGCCTTTACTTTTCATATAATTTATCACTCCTAAATAAATTTTAATAACCTTATTTATTTTTTTTATTTATCTTTATTACATAACTCCAATACTTTTCTTACAGTATTGGCAGTTCTTATTGTTATTTTGTTGCAAATATCTACACTAGCAGTTTTAACCCACCAATTGCATTTTTGATATTTTTTTAAATCAAATGACCAAAAAACAGTATTTTTATAATTTTCTATTTGTTCCAATTTACTAGATGGCTCCCCTATTTCCTTATAAACGTCGTCAAAAGTTACAGGTGGTATAATAAAAATAATATTATCGTATATTTCTTTGTTATCAGTTCCCCACCATATAGGACTATTATTTAGGACATCAGAAAGTTCTGAAGATGTAATGACATAAACTGGAATATCTAAATCAAATTTTTCTTTTATCATCAAAGAGATAGTATCTACTATTTTTTCTTTTTCGTCATTTGATGTAAAAACAACATTACCACTATTAAGATATGTTACTACATTAATATATCCAATGTCCTCAAACCCTTCTTTTAAAGACGCCATTGGTATTTTGTTTTTGCCACTTATATTTATCCCTCTTAAAAGCGCAATATATTTCATAATTAACCTATTATTTTTTAGATATGTGTTTAGCTGTTAATACTATACCAATTATATTAACACCAATAGATAATCCTAATAACAATCCATGCATAAAATCCATAAATGAACTATCATTACTACCATTACCCCATAATATGTAACCTAAATATAATAAATTTCCTAATATTATAAGCCAAAGACCAATTTTTTCTTCTTTCATAATTTTCTCCTTTAATTATCAAAATTTTTAATACTTTTAATTTTACCTAATCTAATACATACCGAAGTAAATTCACTTCTCTATTTTATTAATTTTTCAAATGAATTAGTATTTAATATAGTATTAGATACAAACTTACCTTTATAAAAGTTAGCCCAGTTATTAAAAATACAAGGCATATTTTTAGCTTTTTCTAAAGAATCCACTTTTATAAAGTTAATTTTAATGTTATGCTCCATTGCATAACCAGATAACTCCTTTACTTCATATTCAACATAAGGACACTCATTACTATAATAAATAGTAAACTCATCATTATCAATAGTCATCTTTCTAGCACAATCATTAAATTTAGGAGTATCACCGTTATCGAATTGCAATGCTAATAATTCATAATCTTCTATTTCATCTACTACTTTAAATCCATAATGAAGAAAGAATTTCTTATCACCAATAAATGGTTTCTTCTTTTTAGAAGTTAAAGTACATATACCACTCATTCCTTTTTCTTTAGCATCGTTAATGGCATATTCTAACAATTCTTTTCCAATGCCTTTTCCTTTAAAACTCCCTGCTACCCACAAGCAATAAATATATTCATAATTTTTACCACTTATTGGAACCCACGCTGTTTCTATTGGCTCATATTCAATAAAAATTTTACCTCTTGCATTTAACTTTCTAAATACATGTCCATCCTTCAATTTACTTTTAATCCACTCTTTTTTATTATCAACGCCTATTTGATGCTTAGGGTCTCCTATTGCACAACAAATATGTTCTTTATCTATATTTTCTAAATTCAAATTGATATATTCGTTCATTTTTAATACTCCTTTTGTTAAACTACTCTATTCCTAAACAAGCCATAAGAATACATAACCCAATCAATATAATTATAAATATCCCTGCAAGAATTACATTTTTTCTTTTCTGTTTACTTTTTCTTTCTTCTCCATCAATTTTCATTTGTATAAGTTTCATTTTCTCTTCATTTCTTTTATCAAAAAAACCTTTTCTTTTCTGCTTTACTTCTTCAAATTCTATTTTTTCTTTATGTTTTAATTCTTGTATCTCTTTTTTAACTTTACTTTTAGTCAAAAGTTTATCTTTCCAATCCTTGTTACTAATATCCATTCCTTTTTCAATTAGTTTTTCAACATCAGCTTCAAATACCGTTTCTTTATTTTTTGATTTTAAATTAAGTTTCATATAACTACCTACTTTTTATTTATTATTAGGAACAAAATCTACAAATCTATTTCTTTTGTACGTTAATGTCCCTTCTTGATTAACTTCGTATTCCATATATTTATTATAACTAACTTCAAAAGCTTTTTTCTTACCTTTTATTTTGAAAAATAACATATATCTATCCATTACAACATTATTAGCATCTACAAATGTATCAATATATTTATCTACCAATACCGACTTTATACTTTCTTTTGGTGCCTTATAATCTAGAATTAAATTAACTATAATATAACCAAAGGCTATTCCAACTAAAATATAAAATATTGTCATAAAATTCCTCCAAAATTAAATTTCTACAACATTAACACTATTGCCATGTTCTTTAATAATATTAATCAAATCACTAACCTTCAGCCATAAAGTAGCTGTATTATCATTAGGATGTACTCCAATTATTTGACTGCCATTAAAAAAATCCTTATCTAAATAAAACATAACTTTCAAATCTTTATCATTTAATAATCCAAGAGGTGTCACAGAACCAGGTATTAATTGCATAATACTCATTAAATCCTGCTCTTTAGCAAAAGATAAAGGTCTTATATTGTTCTTATGCCTAAATTCTTTTAAATCTACTTTCTTACTACCTTTTACTGTTATTAAATAATAATTCTTCTTTTTATCATCACTAACGAACAAATTTTTAGCATCTTTTTCTGGATATGGTAACTCGACATCTTTAAGTTCTTCCATATTGAAAACTGCTTTATGTTCCGTTATCTCATACCATATATTTTTATTTTTTATAAATTCATATATTTCTTCTTTATTCATATCAAATCCCTAACTTATTCTATAGTGACCCTCTATCATAGTACTGTTTTCTAATATATCTTGCTCATAACCAAATTGGAGCTTACCAGCATTATGAATAACAAACGGAACACCTTTAATATTTCTTTTATCTGAAATTATACCAACATGTTTGGGAAAAACTATTATATCTCCACCTTGCCACTCGTCTATATCACGAATATCAGTTGTTAAAGATATTGCACTGTTTTCTAAATATACCTTTAAGTTTTTTACTCTTCTAAAATCTATATTTTTATCTATAACTTCAATATCATAACGATCTTTATGAGCCTTCACATCATTATATAAAAGTTCCTGTATATCATAACCAGCTCCAAGCAATCCGAACGCTACTACATCAGTACAAACACCATATGAATCGTTAGGATACCCAGTCTCATAATACTTACTTTTATATTTAGGTTTAGTTGCAATATATGCTCTTACACTTTCTAATATATCAGTTTGGTCATCAATACCATCCTCATCTTTATCAATCTTACTAATATAAGTTTCAATATTAAAATCATCGTTAGTATACTTGATATGTGGAATAACGTTCATATAATATAAAATTGAAAATATAAATACCACTACGCCAAGCGTAACTACTGTTATTACAAATTTTTTTGTACCCTTATCCATAAATTCATCTACTTTCACTCATCAAATTAACTAAAAAAATCATTGATATATTTAATATATTCTTCTTTTATATCTTCAAGTGATACATCCTGTATACTTTTTACATACTCTTCTACATCTTTTTCTTTTGGTAAATTAGGTTCATTTATTTTAAATTCTTCTAATATTGGAGTAATTTCTTTTTCCATACTAGGATAATACTTATAAAGCGTATCATATGCATTTAACGGTTTATCATTCTTAGTATATCTAGCACTTTCCCAATCTAATATCATTTCAATATAATCAATATGGCTTTTCTCTAAATTATTTTCATGATGTGTTGATAACTCTCTATGAATAGATGAAGCATCACTCTTATTGTAAAACATATACATAAACATTTTATCTAAATCATGCTTTTTAATTTGTTTCATTATTTCTTTCTTATTATCTTTAACATACTTATTAGCTAAATAAATAACTACTTTTCTATGAAAATAAGTATACTTTATAAACTCTAAATTCTTCATACTTCAACACTACCTTTAATTAACTTAATTATATCATTTAACATAAAACTAATAAAGAAAAATAGAACTCAATTTAATGAATTCTATTTCTTAGTACCTATACGATTAAATGGAAAAATTGTAAATGTTGCAATACCTTCGATATCATCTTTATCAATAAATCCAATAATTCTACTATCTAATGAATCTTCTCTGTTATCTCCCATAACAAAATATTTATTTTCAGGAACCTTTTCACTATCTAATAATGTCTCTAAAGTAAAATCTTCTGTTACAGTATCTTTATCAAGATAAGACTCATTATATTTTTTATTATTTATGTATATCGTATTATCCCTTACTTCTACAACATCTCCTGGTAATCCTATTACTCTTTTAATAATACGAGTACCATGACTTCTAATAACCACTATATCAAAACGTTTAACACCATTTCTTTTATATTGCAACTTATCTAATATCATAATATCACCATTATGAAGGGTATCATTCATAGATTTACCATTTACTTGAATTGGTGAAATTATGTGCTGTTTAACAAATAGCACCACAACAATAACAGCGATATATGGAAATATATCTTTTATAAACTTTAAAAATTTATTTTCTTCTTTTTTATTCTTCTCTTTTTCCATAATAAACTAAAAAAATAAGACTTATGTAGTCTTATTTTTGTCCTCTTTCTTTGATTCTGAATTGACCAACTACATTTCTTAAGAATGTTAATTTAGCACGTCTAACTTTACCTTTCTTAACAACTGTAATTCCAGCAACTTTTGGTGAATGTACTGGGAAAATTCTTTCTACTCCAACTCCATAAGAAATTTTTCTTACAGTGAAAGTTTCAGAAATTCCAGCGCCTTTACGACTTATAACAGTTCCTTCAAAAGCTTGAATTCTTTCTCTTTTTCCTTCGACGATTTTAACGTCAACCCTAACAGTATCTCCTACTCTAAAATCAGGAATATTAGGATTAATTTGTTTTGCATTGATTTTGTCAATTACATTTGCCATACGATATCTCTCCTTCTTTCTTTTAATGTAATCATGTAAATATTTACAGCGGATTAACAGATAATGTCTCAACGACGTTTCTAATTATACTATAAGTTATATATAAATGCAACAATTATTTTATACTATCTAGTTTTTCCTTCTTTTACGTTTTCTTCTTCATATGAAAAAGTCTTTTCTAAAATAAATTGCATCCTTAAATATAATTCATCTTCTAATATAGCAATTTTTTTAAGCAACAATTGATATTTTTCTTCATTTATATATTGTCTATATTTATTGCTTAATTCTGTTCTAAATTTTTCTGCTTCATTAAGGGCAAGTTTAAGTCCTTCACCAGTATCATCATCGTTCTCATAAACAACAGATAACAAATTTATTAGATAATCAAATCTTCTTTTTATTTTCTTATCAACCATTTTTTCAATTAATGAAGGATTTATCAAAATCATTCGATTAACATTTATCGCATCTTGAAACTTTAACTTTGGGTTTGGTTTTATGTTATAACCAGATATTTTGTCATACTCAAAATACTTAATTTCTTTCGAATCCTTGTTTTTTACTACTAAAAATTTCTGTTCTTTTCCCATAAAACCCACCTCTATTATTTTTCTAATAAATCAGGTCGCTTTTCCATTGTTCTTTTTAAAGCTTCCTTTTTACGATATTCATCTATTTCTTTATGATTACCATTTAAAAGTACTTCTGGTACTTCCATACCTCGATAAACTCTTGGCTTAGTATATGTTGGATAATCTAATAAATTATTATTAAATGAATCATTTAAATGTGACTCCTTATCAATAACACCATCTATTAATCTAGTTATCGAATCAGTAATAACCATACTAGGTATCTCCCCACCAGTTAAAACATAGTCACCTATACTTAATTCTATATCAACTATACTTCTTATTCTATCATCAAATCCTTCATAATGACCACAAATAATTATTAAATGTTTTTCATTACTTAAAGAATATGCCATTTCTTGATTATAAGTTTTACCATCAGGTGTAAGTAAAATTACTTTTGCGTCATCTGTCTTCAAATCATCTACAGCATCCATTATAGGTTGAGGAGTAAGTACCATTCCTGCCCCTCCTCCATAAGGAGTATCATCAACTTTATGATGAGGATCTAATGAATAATCTCTAAAATTAACAATATTTATCTCAACTTTTTTACTATCTCTAGCTCTTTTTATAATAGACTCATTTAAGAATCCATCAAACATCGAAGGAAATAACGTTAAAATATCTATTCGCATTCTAACACTCCTTCCATTGAATTTAGTATTACTTTCTTATTAAGTCCATCTATTTTAACTAAAGAATCAACATATGGTACTAAATAACTCTTAGTATCACTCTTAAATCTTATTACCTTTTGAACTGTATTGGAACGAAAAACCTCTACTACTTGTCCAAGGATTTCGTTATTCAAAATAACATCTAATCCAATTAAATCATTATCTAATATTTGATTATCTCTAAGATTCAAATCATCTTTATTAAAATAAACATCACAACCCATGAATTGTAATACTTGATTAATATTATTATATTCCCCTAGAAGAACCATGTCAAAGCCTTTGTGACTTCTATAAGATATTATTTTTTCCTTTTTCTTATCATTTCCTATATAAATATAAGAACCACTAGCAAAAACTTTATCCTTAAATTCAAAGTCACTTTTAATCTTTATTTCACCTTTTATTCCATGAGTACTAACTATCTTACCTATTAAAACATATTCCATTTAATCACCTATTTAACTCATAAAGAATAATTGAAGTTGCAATACTAACATTTAGACTTTCAACGCATTCGTTCATATCAATATATATATATTTATCACATAGATCTAGTACTTCATCACTTACTCCGGCACCTTCATTACCTACTACTAAACCATATCTTTTTTTATCTTTACTAGGAAAATTTCTAACATCTTCACCATACTCAACTTTAGTACCATAAATAGGAATCTCTTTTGCTTTTAACTCTAAAATTACATCTTTCAAATCAGCATTTATAATATTAGTGTGAAATAACATACCTTGTGTAGCCCTTACTACTTTAGGATTATATAAATCAACTGTATTAGAACCAAGAACTATAGTATCTACATTAAACGCTACACTACTTCTTATAATAGTGCCAAGGTTTCCCGGATCTTGTATTCCATCTAGCATTAATACCTTCTCGCCTTTAATTTCATTATTATCACTCATTTTACAAAGTCCTAAAACAGTAACGGGATTATCTAAAGATGTTAATCTAGAAATTATTTCGTTAGTTACAAAAATAGTTGGTACATCAAGTGGTAATACTTCATCTTTTTCAATAATTAATTCTATTAAATTACCGCTTTTATATGCTTCTAATACTAGATGTAACCCTTCTACTATAAATGTATTAGTCCTTTTTCTGTATTTCTTATCTTTTAATTTAATATAGTTTTTTATACGTTCGTTTTCTAAACTTGTAATAAGCACTGCAATCACCTACTTTTAATTATACTATAAAATTACTCTTCTTTCATCTTTTTTCTTACTTCTTTATACTTTGGAAAATTTTCTTCTACTAAACGCCAAAAATCTTTAGAGTGGTTCCCATGAATTAAATGGGATAATTCATGGACAATTACATAATCAAGACATATAGAATCTTTTTTAATTAGTTCTAAATTTAATGTTACTTTTTTTAACTTAGTATTACAAACACCCCATCTAGTAGTCATTTTTCTAATTGTTAAAGATGGATACGGAATTTTCTTACTAAAGTTGCTATAATTATACTTTAATCTTTCTAAAAAATACTTCTCCGCTTGTTTTTTATACCATTTGTCTATATCAATATTCTTAGGAATAAATGCTCTACCTTCACCTAAAACAACATCATTACCATTAGTATAAATAACATCGTACTTTTTACCTAAAAAATAGAAATACCCTTCTTTTGCTTTCTTTTTTTCACACTTTTCAATCATTTTCTTAATTGATGAAATACTCTCTTCCAAAAGTTTAGCAATCTGCTTATCAGAAACAAAAGAATTAGTAGTAACATAAATAGTTAAATCATCTTTTACTCTAATATAAGTATTTCTAGTTGTTCTTTTTTTTACTATTTCTACATCATATATTTTGTTATTTATTCTAACCTGCACAATATCACCTTACTAACTACTTAAATTATAACATATTCTAGATGTATATTTAAGATAAATAAGTAAATAATAAATCTAGGAGATGAATTTATGGATATAGATATAAGAAGACACATCATTAATAATTTTCGCGATGATGATATAAAAACTTTAAGAAATGCTATCGAAGAATCAATAAAAGAACAAGATGAAATTGCTCTACCGGGTATGGGAGTGTTCTTAGAAATAATTTGGAACGACTCCAGTGAAGAGTTAAAAAAACAGATGTTAGAAATAATTCATAATAGAATAAAAAGAGGCGCTTAACCTCTTTTTCTATACTTCTTGAATAACAGTAATAATCATTGGTCTACTTTCAGTTTCTTTATATAAGAATTTACCTAATTTATCTCTAACCGAAGTTTTAATTGCTGTATAATCCACTTTTTTAGCATCAACTTCAATATTAGCTTCGATTACTTCATGACAAATCTCTTCAGATTCTTTTAATAAATCTCCACTTTCTTTAACATAAACGAAACCTCTAGTTAAAATCTCTGGTCCTGCTAAGATGCGTTTAGTAGCTCTATCTAATGTACAACTTACAATAACAATACCACTATCTCCTAGCATTTCACGATCTTTTAATACTAACTCACCAATATCTCCTTGGCTCTTACCATCAATTAATATTTCATCTACTTCAACATGACTGATGTCATCTGTTAACTTACCATCTATAAATGTTGCAACATCACCATTTTGTTTCAAAATAATATTCTCTTTTGGTATACCTATTTTCTCTGCTAACTCCGCATTCATAACTTGATGACGATATTCACCTTTAACTGGAAAATAATATTTAGGATTCATAAGATTAATCATCAACATTAAATCTTCTTGAGAAGCATGGTGTAATAAATGTTTCTTAGCAGATAACGATACAACATTAACGTTCATCTTAGCTATTTCATCCATTATCAAAGCCATCCTCTTCTCTATTCCTTCATAAGGTGGTTCTGTAATAAAGATAGTATCTGTATCTTTCAATTTAATATACTTATCAAAACCTCTTAAAATACGTTCTAGATTCATAAAAGGTTTTTCTTTTTCATCAGAAATTAATACTACTACGCCTTTATCATTTAAGTTAGATAAATCCCCTATTTTATTCTTATCAAATTTGATATATCCCATATCTATTGAAGAATTAATAAGATTTTGTAAGTATTTACCCATAATAATTACTTGTCTTTTTGTTTTAGCAACTTGATTTAATATCTCTTGAATACGAGAAATATGAGCAGGGAATATTGTAGCAATAATCCTATCATCATTTTTTAATAATACTTGTTTAATAAAATCATCTATTCTGTTATTAGGACTAGTATGTCCAGGCTTTTCAGCATAAATAGATTCAGCAAGCAAACACAATACTCCTTGTTTACCAACATATGCTAATTTACCTATATCAGTCTTATAAGGTCCATCTACTAAATAATCAAATACAAAGTCACCAGTATACACAATAGCTCCATCTTCTGTATATAAAACATAACATACAGCATCAGGAATAGAATGTGTAACACTTATTGGGAAAATAACCAAATCACCAAAAGTTAACTTTGAGTGAGGTCTAATCTCCTTTATATTAGTAGCTTTAATATTATTTTCTTCTAAATCACGTCTTAATATTTCAAGTGTAAATTTAGTACCATAAATAGGTAAATCAGGAATATCATATAATATATCAGCAACTGCTCCCATATTACTATCATGTCCATGTGTTAAAAATATTCCTTTTATTCTCTCTTTATTTTCTTTTATATATTTATAATCCGGTAAAATATAGTCAACTCCTAAAGTTTTATCACTACCGTATTTAAGTCCAGCATCAAAGATAAAAGTACTTTGGTCAACTTCAACAACATACATATTTTTACCGTTTTCGTTTAGTCCACCTAAACTAAAAATTCTAATTTTACTCAAAAAAATTCTCCTTTCTTATACTTAAGGCAAGTTAACTCGATAATTATAGCAAAAAACTTATATTTTAGCAAGTTTATCTAATGCATTTTTAGCAGCTTCCTGTTCTGCTTCTTTTTTAGATGGTGCACTACCTCTTCCATAAACTATATCATCTATCTTAACCGCTATTGTAAATGTTTTATTATGAGAAGGTCCTTCTTCATTTTCAAGTTCATAAACCAAACTACGTTGTTCTGTTTGAACATATTCTTGTAATACAGATTTATAATCACTAAAGAAAGTAATATTAGGGTCTTCTATATAAGGTACCATAATATTTAAAAGCACCTTTTTAACAGTATCAAATCCTAAATCCAAATAAATGGCCCCCATAAATGCTTCAAAAATATCAGCTTGGATAACTTTCTTATATCGTCCTCCATCAGCTTCTTCACCATGACCAACTTTTATATAATCACTAAGTCCTAAGTCCTTGGCATATTCATATAAAGCATTTTCACATACGTAACTAGCACGTATCTTGGTCATATCTCCCTCTTTAAAATCCTTGTTTCGGTACAAATAATCACTAACTACTAACTCTAATACTGCATCTCCTAAAAATTCTAATCTTTCATAATCAGCTTTTAAATGATTCTCATTAACATATGAAGAGTGAGAAAAAGCAGTAGTATAAAGTCTCATATCACTAGGAATAATTCCTAATCTTTTAAATAGTCTTTCCATAATAATCACCGTAATAATTATATCAAAAATTAAAAATATAGTCCAACTATTATTGATTAAAAGAAGAATTAATAGTAAAATAAATCTATGGTGATGGTATGAAGAAAGTACTTATTTTTTTAATCAAACTTTATCAGAAAACTCCTCTATCATCACACTCATATTGCAAATTTATTCCTACTTGTTCCGCTTATGGTATAGAAGCAATAAATACCTATGGAAGTATAAAAGGAAGTTATTTGACATTAAAAAGAATATTAAGGTGTAATCCGTTTTCTAAAGGTGGATATGACCCTGTACCAAAAAAGGAGAATTTATGAAAAAGAAATTATTAATTATTGTTTTAGGTCTATTATGTTTTATTACTACTGGGTGCTTTAAAAAAGATAATATGGAAGATATAAATATTATTACTACCGCCTACCCAATTGAATTTGTTACCAACAAATTATATGGAGATAATTCCAAAGTTAACTCTATATATCCAGATGGAACTAATATCAACGAATACAAATTAAATAATAAGCAATTAAATGATTTTAGTAAACAAAACTTATTTATATATCTAGGTCTATCAAATGATCGTGATATCGCCTTAGACTTATTAAATAGAAATAATGATATATTGATTATTGATGCAACCTTTGGGATGGAATATAAATATGGTGTTGAAGAATTATGGTTAAATCCTTCTAACTTATTAATGATAAGTCAAAATATTAAAAATGGTTTACAAGAATACATCAACAGTTCTTATTTAAATAAAGAAATAGATAAAAATTACGAAACATTAAAAGTTGAATTATCAGAATTAGATGCTGAAATTAAATTAACTTACGAAAACGCTACTAATAAAACAATAATTGTTGGTAACGATGTGTTAAAATTCTTAGAAAAATATGGATTTAACGTTATCTCACTAGACCCCGATACTGTTACTGATAAAATAATCTATGATGCTGAACAAACACTTAACAGTGGTTCTAATAAATATATTTTCTTATTAGAAAACGATAAAGAAAATGATACAGTTAAAAGAGTTCAACAAAACACTGGAGCTGAAGCTATTACATTAAAAAATCTTGCTAATATGAGTGACGAAGAAAGAAACAACAGCGAAGATTACATCAAACTTATGAGAGAAAACTTAGAAGCATTAAAAAAAGAAACATATAAGTAGGAGGTTTTATGAAAAGAAAGTTTGACATCCTATGGTGGCTTAGAGATAAAGATAAATTAGAGGATGAAAATCCTCTTTTTGATAAGAAAAAAGATAATAAAATTGAAATAGTTAAAGAAGAAAAACAAGATGAAAAAGAAATAGAAAAAGATACTGTTATTAAAACTATTATTGAAAGTGAACTCTCTCCTACTCCTATTAAAAAAGATAAAGTAATATCTACTGATGATAGACAACCTAATCCTTTAATAGAACAAAGAATTGATAATATTGATACTAAAGAAATAAAAGAAGAACCTAAAGAAGAAATAAAAAAAGATGATTATGATAACCAAACTAAATTATCTACTCTAGATGAAATGGAAATCATGATTAAAAAGAACTATTACGAATTAGAAAATATTAAATATGAGTTGCAAATTATCAAAATTGAAAAAGATAACGAAGTAGAAACTAAAAAAATAGATGAATTAACCCAAAAATTAATTGAATTAATGAAACGTCTTGAAGAACTAAAAAAAGACTTCTTTAACAAAAACTATAAAGACTTATATAAAGGTTATACAAGTGATGAATACATTAATCAATTAATAAACGAATACAAACTTGCTATTAAAGAAAATGATGTAAACAATGCTTCAATATTACAAGTTAAACAAATAGAAGAATATATAAATATAATTAATGAAATTATTAATGTTGAAATTGAAACTGATAAAGAAAAAGAAGAACTAGATATTAAAAAAGAAGAATTAGATATTAGAGATACTGATTTTGATAAACTAAAAGATGATTATAAAGATGTAGATAAAATAAATGATTATGTAGATAAGTTTGTAAAAGACCAAGACTATATTATTAGTGATATCGAATACAAAGTTAAAAACTCTACTAATATAACTAAAAGCGTTGAGTATAAGACAGAATTAGTAGTTAATTATTCTAAAATATTAACTTCTACCCTACTTCTAGCAACTACTAATATTATTCCTCAAACAAGAAGAGGAAATCTATTAAAACTAGGTCTTATAGCAGGAGCAATTGGAAATCTAGCAACAGTAGTAAAGCCAAGGTTAAAAGAAAACAAAACAATTACCAAAGTAACTTATACTGATTATGGAAGAGAAATAGAAAGCAAAATAGATTCACTTGATAATGTTACTCTTACAATCAATAAAGCTATTACCGATATAAATGATTTAAGACAAACTTTTGAAAAAGAATTCAAAGAATATGCAAACCTTATCCCTGAATATAAAGATATGATTATAAAGCTAAGTACTATTGAAAAAGACTTAATAGTTAAAAAAGATTTGATAAAAGATTATAATCAAAGATTAGATAATACTTTAAATAAGAATAATGTAAAAGTAAAAAGCTTAACTGAAGACTATCCAAGTTAAGTTTTTTTCACAAAAAATACATAAATTTATGTATAATATAAATTGGTGATGTTATGAAAGTATTAGTTGTAGACGATGAAAAACTAATTAGAGATGTAATTAAAGAATACGCTTCATTAGAAAATTACGAAATATTCGAAGCAGAAAACGGAATTGAAGCATTAAAAGTTATTGATGAAGAAAATATCGACGTTATAGTACTAGATATTATGATGCCTAAAATGGATGGCTATACTTTCTTCAAAGAATTAAAAAAAGACCACAATATTCCAACCATTATTTTATCAGCTAGAAACGATGAATATGACAAACTTCTAGGATTTGATTTAGGAGTTGATGATTACTTAACTAAACCCTTCTCTCCTAAAGAATTAATGGCAAGAATTAAAGCTGTAACAAGGCGTGGTAAACACAAAGAAGATAAGTTCATTTACAATACTTTAGTAGTAGATTTTATTGGACACACAATTACAATTGACGATAAAGAAATAAATGTAACTCCTAAAGAATTTGAAATACTAAGTTACTTTATTAATAATCAAAATGTAGCCATATCAAGAGAAGCACTTTTAAATAAATTATGGGGTTATGATTACTTTGGTGATGATAGAACAATAGACACTCATATTAAAATGTTAAGAAACAATCTAGGTCAATATAGAGATTTAATTAAAACAGTTCGTGGAATAGGATACAAATTTGAAATTAAACAATAAATCTTTAACCGTAAAGATTTGGTCCTTCCTTATTATTTTCTCTATCTTGATTATTACCTTTCTTTGGTTCTTCCAAGTAATATTTATTGATACTTATTACGAGTGGTACAAAACCAATGAAATAAATGTAATGGCAAAACTAGTAAAAAATAGTTACAACAAAACAAATTTTGAAAAGATTATTAATGAAATCTATTATAAACGTGGTGTATGCATTGAAATAAATCAAGGCGACAGTATTATCTATTCAACCGACAATATGAATCGTGGATGCCTAGTTGAAAAGTACAACCCTACTCTTACTTTTTACAAAAATGAATTTATGACTAGTAAAAAAGAAGATATTACTTATAAAGTAGTAAATGAACAATTAAAAAGTGAAACACTAGTATACGGATTAAAACTAGATGATAATACTTATGCTTTTCTAAACACTTCAATCGACCCTATAGATTCAACAATTGTAATATTAAAAAATCAATTAATTATAGTAACCGCCATAGTATTAATTCTTTCATTTGTAATTGGTTACTACATATCTAAAAAATTATCTGACCCAATCACTTCTTTAAATAAATCTGCTAAAAGACTAGCAAGTGGTGATTATGATGTTAACTTTGAAAATCAAAGTGATATTGAAGAAATAGATGAACTTGCTAATACACTAAACTCAGCAAAAGATGCATTATCTAAAAATGATGAATTAAGACGTGAACTTATGGCTAATGTATCACATGACTTAAAAACACCTCTTACAATGATAAAAGCATACGCTGAAATGGTAAGAGATATAAGTTACAAAGATAAAGTTAAACGTGATGAACACTTAAATATTATTATTGAAGAAGTAGATAGATTAAACCTATTAGTAGGAGATATCCTAGATTTATCTAAAATGCAATCCAATATAACAACATTAAACAAAGAAAAGTTTGACTTAGTAGAATTAATAAATACTATTTTAAATAGATACAAAATTTATACTATTACCGAGAATTATAAATTTAATTTTATTAGTAATAAAAAAGAAATTATCGTTGATGCCGATAAAAAGAAAATGGAACAAGTTATTTATAATTTAGTAAATAATGCTATTAATTATACTGGTGATGATAATACTGTAACTGTTAAAGTAACAGATTCTAGAAAACAAGTTAAAGTAGAAATAATAGATACAGGAAAAGGAATAAAGAAAGAAGATATAGATAGAATTTGGGACAAGTATTACAAGAGTGATAAACAACATAAAAGAAATATGATAGGTACAGGAATAGGTTTATCTATAGTAAAAAATATATTTGTATTACATGATTATGAATATGGAGTTACATCTAAGAAAGACCATGGTTCTAACTTCTACTTCTATATAAAGAAATAGTATATTAAAAGAGAAAAGTTTAAAAACTCTTCTCTTTTTTATTGCTTTATAAAAGTTATTATACTAATCAGTTCTTATAACATATGGGTTAGATTCAGTACCATTTCCACTTGTTATTTCTACAGTAGATTTCAGATTGATGACGGGTACAACGTTAGCATCGTTAATAACGCCGTTGCCAGAATGGAAGAAATTACCAGCACGCCATACGTCAGCATCGTCAGGACCAGAGTAGTTAGGTGTCATTGTCCAAAAATCTTCTACCAACGTATAAGATGATTCTCCGTAACCTAGTCCGGCATAAACCATTTCATCGATTGTCACTAATCCAATTGGATATGTTAATGCTTTATTACCTTTGGTGTTTATCGTAGTTGTATATAAATCGTTAGTTTGTGGGCATTTAAATTGTGGTGTATTATTATCTAGTCTTTCCGCTACTCCATAATCACTATATTCTGTGCTATAGTCTACTGTACCATAGTCTAATCCATATGATAAACTTCTATCTCCACAGAAACCTGAGTCTGCTATCAACGATGAGTAACTAATTAAATTATTTTGATACCATGTATCTACCATTGTTTTTATTGTACTTGAATTGATATTTGTATGTGTTGCTGCATACGTTGTTGAACCCGGTGTTCCATACATATATCCTACATACGCTGCATCTGCCAAATTAGCATTGAAGCGATTTATACCTATTGAATCTTCCTTCATTAATCTAACACTACCATCTTCATTTATTCTTATTATCCTCCATAATTCGTTAGCAAAAGTCAAAGTAGCTTTTTCATTTATCCAAGTTCCACCCATAGATGTACAAATTGATTCTGTTGCACCAACCACATATTGTCCATTTAAAGCACAAATATTACTTGATAAACACTCTTGTTCAGTTGTAACAGTTCTAAAGCCTTCACTGTCTGAATCCGCATACATAACACTAGAACCATTATAAGTACAAGTATTTATTTTTCTCATACTAACATAATTATTTTCTACTGCACCCCTAAAGTAATATGTTGTTTTTCCATCTTCGGTATTTTTATTTGTATAATATAATCCCTTCCCATTTGTATCACTACTTGGTTGAGAAAAGTCTATATTTGTATCTGCTTGAACATTATTATCTTTTAATATTGCCGCTGATAATCTAGTTGTTTTGATTGTTGGATTTTCTGGAGTTACTGTTTGACTCATATCTTGAACATAATTAATATTAATAGTTAAAGTATTATCTGTTAAGGCTGGCTGACTTGTTATTGAACTGTCATAACTTATTGTTACGTTAAAAGTTGTAGTTGTTGATTTCGCTAACTTATCTCCTTTTTTAATACCTGTTATCTCAAATTTAATCGCATCACTACCAGTCTCACTTGCTGTTATATCATTTATTATTGCATCTAATGTTCCTTGATTTGCTACTGTTATTTTATAAACTATCTTGTCACCTGGACTCTTTAAGTCTACATTAAATGTTGCGTTTGTGCCTTCTGCTGTTGGTACTTTTGCAATAGTTACTCCACTTGTCTTAGATACTTCTTCTATCTTAGTAAATAGTACCTTCCAAGTTGAAGTAATATTTGCTGTACCATTAATAGTTAGATTCGTTGCAAATGCTGCATATCCTATTGCCATTACACATATTAAACAGCACATCGTTATCATAATTATTTTCTTACTCTTCATATACTTCTCTTCCATTTCCTTCTCCGAATATTATTTTATCTATACTCATTATACCCCCCCCCCCTAGGAGTTTTGCAATAAAAATAAGCAACACTAAGGTTGCAAAATTATTGTTTACATGTACACTTTACATTACTTTCTTAAATCACTATCTTTTATTAAAAATAACTTTTTATTTCGATAAAATGCATAGAATATATCTTCTAAATTAACATTTTCTCTTTCTAAACTGTTCTCTAACCAATCTTTTGTCTTATTTATCTGTTTTAAAGTATCATAACTAATCTCTCCGTCTAATATTAAAGGCATTGGATATTCTCCATGTAAATTACTATCTTTTTCAAATACTGATAACTTACCACTAGTTTCTAATATAGCGTAATCTACTTCTTCTATACTTCTTACCTTTTTCTCTCTTAATTGTGTCAATAAGTCATCAATATTATATCTTTGTTTTACCATTTCCTTAAAATTAATTCTTCCTCTATTAATTATAACCGAAGGATTCCCGTCAAATAAATTTCTTATCTTCGAACATTTCAAAGAAATAAAAGAAGTTCCTACTTGAATTATTACTAATAAAAATATAGGAAATAATGCTAGAAAAACACTTTCTTCTCTATTTTCTATAGCCATAGCAGCAAGTTCTGCGATTAAAATAGATACGATTAAATCAACCATCCCTAATTGTCCAATCTCTCTTTTACCCATAAACCTATAAATAGCGGTTATAACTAAATAAAATAGACCTGTTCTAAATAGCACTGTTAAGTAACTCATCATATCACTCCCTATTTTATTATGATTAATTGCATATTTTTTTATACAAGTCATAGCATTTATTAGGAAGTGATTACATGTTTATAATTAAATATTTAAAAAGTCTCTTATATATTCTAGCAAGTACCCTTATTCTTTCATTTATTGTGGGAACCCTTAATTACTTTAATATTATTGGTACTAATACTACTAAAATATTTGAATTAATCTCTTTAGTAATATCAATTGCTTTAGGAGGAATTTATTTAGGCAAAAACAGTACTAAAAAAGGTTATCTAGAAGGACTTAAAATAGGACTAGTAGCAATAGTTTTATTATTCATATTTGCTTATCTTGCTTTTGATAAGAGTTTCTCTTTATCTACATTAATCTTTTATTTAATAATACTTATATCTGCTGTATTAGGAAGTATATTAGGTATAAA
Organism: uncultured Bacilli bacterium; assembly: GCA_934155645.1. Lineage (GTDB taxonomy): Bacteria > Bacillota_I > Bacilli_A > RF39 > UBA660 > RGIG3091. Next base: position 83,544 of record CAKPHC010000002.1, read on the forward strand.
TAAAAAAAGTTCAAAATAATTGAACTTATTTTAATCCTTTACTAGCTTCTTTATCTATATTTGATTTATTAAGATTTGTTATTACCATACGTAGCCCTATATTTTTACTATCTGTTGTAGCTCTACCTCTACCATCAGAACCAAAAGTATAAACTTCGTCATAATAAGGAGTAGATGGGTCATGTCTATATATATCATCTGTCCAGAATTGACCAATACCTTTACCTCTTAAAAGATAACAAGACCAAGAAGTAGTATCACAGCCCATATCTTCCAATGTTGGCATCTTTATTGTAGCACCTTCTAAACTAATACCTGTTCTTTGTAAATCCTTAGTCATTTCTGTTATAGTTTTTTGAATAGTTGGATATATATCAGCATCTTCATAAACCAAATCTCTTACTTGTGGTGAATTATAAGTAATAACTGGTTCTTTATTACTTGTTGATTGAGTACCATAATTATAATAAACATTCATGTGATAATAAGTTAATAAATCTACTGTTTCTTTAGATTCATCACTATTTTTTAAAACATAATATTTAGTACCATTATTTAATTGAACAACACTACCAGCTTTATATGCAGTAGAACATAATTTAACTTTAATTATTTTACCATCTACTTCTATACATTTTATATTAAAAGTAGGTAATTCTATCGTTCCAGAATTAAGTGTATTTTTTATTTGATTAAGTGTATAAATAGAAACACTTTTATCTGTTACAAGTTCTTCTTTTAAATTATTTTCATTAGTAATTGGAATAGCATATCCTTTATCATCTATAGCAACTACATAATAAGAATATTTATCATCTTTACATACTACTATAACATAACTTTTATCATTTATATATTTACCATATGGTGATTTTTCTTTAGAAGATGCTTTTTCCATATTTATTTCTGAAAAAGGTATTACTACTGCTTCGCCATCCTCTGGTATTAATGATAAACTCATTGAATTAACGGATGCTGAAACAGAATCTATTAAAGCTTTAACTGAACTTACGTAAGTAGCTTTTTTACTTCTTCCAACATATTTACTAATTGTAGGAATAGCAAGTAATAAAAGTACTCCTAAAATAATTGTTACTGCTGTAACCTCTACTAAAGTAAAACCTTTTCTATTTAATTTCGTCATAATATCAACCCTATTCTATAATGTCATTTTACTATTTAGTATTTTTTTTGTCAACGAAAAAGGTAGTACTATTTACTACCCTTGTATTTACTTATGAATTCATCTTTATATTCTAATAATCTATTCTCTTTTATAGCTTCTCTTAACTCCTCAGTTAACTTAATCAAGAACCTAGTATTATGAATAGATAACAATCTACCACCTAATAATTCATCACTAGTAATTAAATGTCTTATATAAGCTTTAGTGAAGTTTTTACATGCATAACAGTCACAATCATCTTCGATTGGTGTAAAGTCTTCTTTATATTTAGAGTTTTTTATATTCATTTTACCATGTCTTGTAAAAGCATTACCATGTCTTGCAATACGAGTCGATAATACACAGTCAAATAAATCTACTCCTCGTATTACTCCTTCAATTATATCAAGTGGGTCTCCTACTCCCATTAAATATCTAACTTTATCTTCAGGTAAATATTTAGTAGAATAGTCAATCATTTTATACATAGTTTCTTTATCTTCACCAACACTAGTACCACCTATAGAATATCCATCAAATCCAAGTTTTACTGTTTCAAGTGCACTTCTTTTCCTTAAGTCCTCAAACTCTCCACCTTGAACTATTCCAAATAAACTTTGTCTAGGATTAGAGTGTACCTTTTTACCACGTTCAGCCCATCTCAATGTTCTTTCAATACTCTTTTCCATATAATCGTGACTAACCGGATATGGTGGGCACTCATCAAAACTCATTGCAATATCACTATCTAATAAATTTTGAACTCTGATTGATTCTTCAGGCGTTAAGAATAATTTTGAACCATCTATATGACTCTTAAAATGTACTCCTTCTTCAGTAATATCCTTAGGCCTTGCAAGTGAAAAAACTTGAAAACCACCTGAATCAGTTAATATAGGCCCATTATAATTCATGAATTTATGAAGACCACCTGCCTTATCTATAATTTCAGGTCCTGGTCTTAACCATAAATGATATGTATTAGATAAAATTATTCCAGCATGCACTGCATATAACTCATCTGGTGTTAATAATTTAACTGTTGCTTTAGTTCCTACTGGCATAAACATTGGAGTCTCATATGTGCCATAATTAGTCTCTAATGTACCATATCTTGCCATAGTTCTTTCATCTTTACTTAATAAATTGTATTTTACTTTCATAACATCAACCTCATTACTAGTAGAAATTATATCATACTTTAAAAAGAAAAAGAACAAATATTATTATTTATTCTTTGATTCAATATTCTGTAATTCAAATCTATATTCTTGTTCTATATTTGGATATTTTTCTTTATCAACCTTACCTGTAAACATATCATAAGGTCTAGCATAAAGAATAGTATCCCCATATAACGCTCTATAGATAACTAGTTTTTCTCCTGTTTCACTATGGATTGCTATATCAATAACTAAATAATAGTCTCCTTTAAAGTGTCTATAAATTCCGTTCTTCTTAATTTCCATTTTTATCTCCACAAACTTTAATAAATTCTTTAAATAATCTCTTGCTTTCTTCTCTATCCATAAGATTCTCTGGATGCCACTGCACCCCTATTGCAAAGCTTTTAGATTTATCTTCAATCGCTTCAATTACGCCATCATCAGTTACACCCGTTACAGTAAAGTCTCCTACTTCCGTTACTTTATATCTATGTCTACTGTTAACATAAAACTTACTTTTTCCAATTATTCTATAAAGGTAAGAGTCTTTATCTAAACAAACTTCATGAACAGATTCAACTTCAGAAAACGCATGATTTTCTACTAACACCAACGTATCTCTATTCTTATGAGTTGCTAGAAGCTGCATCCCTAAACATATTCCTAAAACAGGAATATCATTATCTAGACAATAATTAGTAATAAATCTATCGTAATCGTATCTATTTTTACCGCCCGGCATTAAAACTCCATCACATAACTTCAATTGTCTAATTAAGCAATCCTCTTCCATTAAAGTCATTTTAGGAACTTCTTTAGCTGTGTAATTATTATAACATACATCACCACAAGGCAATATCAAAAAAGGAATCCCACCACTATTTAAAACTGCTCTACGATAACTTTCAGAAACTGATAAACTACAAATACCTCTATCATCTTTATCTGGTCTAGCAACTATCCCAATAAGAGGTTTATTGTGCATTATTATTACCTATACTAATAGTATTACCTAAATCATAAACATTAGTATATCCAAATTCTATAATCTTAATAGCAAGACTTTTACAATCAGTAGTACCACCACAATAAATAATAATATTATCTATTTTACTGTTTGTAACTCCTTCAATAGCCTTCTTATTAATTTCATCACTAGGCATATTAATAGCCCCTTCTATATGTTCTTTAGAATACTCTTCAAAACTTCTTGTATCAATTAAAATAGCTTTTTCATTTGCTACAAATTCTTTAGCAAGTTCAAGGTCAATTGTTTTATATATTGCCTCTCCATCTATTTTATTAGAACATCCTACTACAAATAATAATATACTTAAAATTAATAATGTTTTTTTCATTATACATATCTCCTTTTACTTAATTACTATTTCTCTATTTAATTCTACTTGACGATATTTAACTCCACATACATCAAACATCTTTTTAGATGCAATAACACCATCAGTACCACTGTATTTATCACATAAATATATAACTTCTTTAATACCACTTTGAATAATTGCTTTAGCGCATTCATTGCAAGGGAATAAATCTACATAAATTTTAGAACCTTCTAAGTCTTTTCTTCCACCCCTAAAATTTAATATTGCATTAAGTTCAGCATGACAAACATACATATACTTTGTATCTAATGGTTCTCCTTCTCGTTCCCAAGGAAATACTTTATCATTATATCCGTTTGGAGTACCATTATAACCAATTGATAAAATTCTATTATCGCTAGATACAATACATGCTCCTACTTGTGTGTTAGGGTCTTTACTTCTCATTGCAGTTAACTTAGCAATTGAAATAAAATATTCATCCCAAGTTAAATAACCTTTTCTACTTTTATCTAATACCTTTTCCATTTTTTCACCTCCATATTATATATTCATTATAACATGTATATTACTTAATTGAAATTATTATAAAAAGTTTTATGAAGACGTTTTACATCTCTATAACTATATTCATCTAAAGTATTAATATTTAAAGGAATTTGATAGAAATGATCAAACTCAATCGTATCTAAAAGACTTTGTTCATCTTGTGCTGTCATATCTTGCCGTAGTTCTAAAAATAATTCATATTTCTTTAATTCGTTAACTCTACTAGATAATTGTCTATAATTACATATACCAAAACACGCTCCTGCAAATGCTAAAGTTGATAATGCATACCCATTACTTCGATTTGACATAGTAAGTGCTATAGTTGCTATGGCAGCAGTAGAAAATGATAAATTCTTAATATGTTTTAATTCTCTTTGAGGCATCATCCCTTGTCTATCAATCGCTTGCTCAATCATTAAATCTTCTAATCGTTCTTTTTCAGTTCTTCTAATACAAAAGTAATTTGCAGAACTGCCATCTAAATATTGGACCTTAAAATAATTTCCATCATATTTAAAATTTCTAATTGTAGTAGATAAATCTGCTTCATCATAAGTAAAAGTCATAATTAACACCTCTTTTTTTAACGTTTATTATAACACTAAACCATTTACTTGCAAAGAAAAAGAACTTATAAAAGTCCTTTTATGCTGTTGGTATTTCATCATCATTAGTATTTACATCTATTTTATCAAGTAACCAGTTATATTTATCAAGTAAATCTTGATTATCAAATACGATAAATTCTTCTTCTACACTCCAACCATCTTTATTTTCACCTAGAAAATCTAATACTGCAATAATACTATCTAATACATCATCTAATTTCTTGTCTTCATCTATTGCTTCATCTACATATATTTTTAATTGACCAACATACTTTAAATAAAGTTCTGCATCAAACTCATCTAATTTATATTCTTTTACTCTTTTATTAGCTTCTTTATCAGAAACTGATTCTAACATTTGGTCAGTAATTTTTTTCCTGTTTTCTTTTAGTTCATTTAATTCTTTTCTTGTATTAAGAAAATCAGGTCCATCATTTCGATAAGTATCAACGCTTAAACACTTTTCAATGATTGGGTTATCGTATTCTGTTAATATTTTATCTGCTAAATCATATATTCTCTTATAATCGTTCTTTATCATTTTTTCGATTATACCATAAGAACCTTTCATTTTTATGGTCATATCGATTTCATCTTGATTATTAAGTTCACTAACAATTTTATCTAATTTTTGTTGCTTTACTACTTCAATACCAACTAGTACTGCAAACAATAAAAAGATAATTCCTACTATAATTAAAATTATTTTAACTGCTTTTTTCATTACAAACAATCCCTTCTATTTCTATGGATATATTGTAACATATTTAGCAAAGGTTGTAATTAGTATTTACTCATTTCCTTTTAAACTAGTAACCATATCTATTTTATTTACCTTTAAAGACAAGAAAGAAATATTTATTGAAAGAGTTAAAAACTATTCCAATAAAATCATGTACCCAATGATAGATATATTGGACAATCAAAAGATAGATTGTAATCATCTTGATACCATACTTAATAATATGATTGATAAATTTATTGAGATTCACACATTTTCTAAAAATGTCCACGAAGAATTAATAGCAATGTCTCATTTAGATGAAGATGTAACCTATATTTTTAAAAATGCCGAACTTGAACTCACAAAGAAAATGGTACAATCTTAGAAAACAATAATTTTGTAATCAGTAATGCTAAAGAAAAAGTACATATTATAATTGGAATAGTTGAAAACTTGTGCCATGAAATTGTATATCACAAACATAAAGAAATTAATTATGAAGCAATGAAAAAAGAAGTAATAAATATAATAAGTTCAATACTAAAAGAAAAATAAGCAAAAGATTATTTATCCTTTGCTTTTTCTTTGTCATTTAATTCTAAATCCATTTCATTGTACTCATCGATTTTAGAACTAAATATTTCGAGTGAAGAGATTAATAATTTAGGTAATTTAATACCCATCTCTGTACAGTTTTCTAGAATTGATACAATTTCATTAAAAACTAATGAATAGATTACTATTCTCAAAAGAAGGTTTCCAATATTTAAAATGTTCCCAATAATTTTTGAGATAGCAACTACTATAAAGTAACTAAACTTTTTTAATACACCTTTAACGCCTATACTACTATTTATTTTTTTCTTAACGAAAGCTTTAAATATTCCCGATATAAAATCTAAGATAACTACTATAATTAAGTATTTTAAATTAATATCAATATTCTCAAACAAGAAAACGAAACAAGAAGAAATCAAGCCCAAAATAGATGGTATTACAGTTTTAATAAAGTTCACCTCCTATAACAGTTTATGAAGGAACTTAATAAAAGTATGGACTGAAAAGCAATTAAAAAGGATACTTAGTTAATTCCTAAGTATTCCTCTAAAGTTAATCCACTTTCTTTAACTGAAGTTGCTATCTCAACACCTAAATATCTCACATGCCATGGTTCATATTTATAACCAGTTATATTTTGTTTGTCTTTCGGGTATCTTATAATGAATCCATATAAATGACAATTCTCTTCTAACCATTTACCAGAAGGTGTATCACCAAACGAATCACTTATTTTACCTATATCAAAAGCAAGTCCTGTCTGATGTTCCGAATGTCCTGGTCTAGCTGAAAAGGTATCAGTTTCATCTTTACCATATCTTTTTACATAATTATTATAAAGATTAGATTGCGTATTATATGAACGAAATCCTGATAATAAAGACAAGTCATAGCCATTAGCAGTTGCATCATTTTGCATATTTACTAAAGCAGCATAAGCTGTACTGTCAACGCCTGGATTATAGTTTTTAGGCAATGCATATTTCTTATTAGCAATTAAAATTCCGTTTATATAAGTAGGACTATCAACTGTTTTTTCATTATAAGAAACACTTGTTGGAATATCTTTTATTACATTGATTATTCGCTTAGTTGTAGTATCGTTACCACTTGAATCTGATACTTTATAGATTACTTCATATTTACCAGGTGTATTAGTATCAACACTACCTTCAACAATTACTTTTGCAGTTATATCGCCATCATAATTATCTGTAGCAGTATATCCTAAATCCTTATAATCAGTACCAACATATAAGTTTAGATTACTTCCGCCTTTTAATTTAATTATTGGTTTATCAGTATCTTTAACCACAACAGTTCTTATCAAATATCTATTGTATAGTTTATTGTCTAGTTTATATATAACATACTGTTCCCCTATTTTTGCTACATCAACATCATTAATTTGAGACACTTTGTTTTTACCACTATACTTATACGATTCATCACTATATTCAGTATTAAAATGAGTCTCTACTTCATCAACGCCATTTAATTTAAATTCTTCATCTTTTTTTATTGTTTTATATAATGTATCACAAGACTTTTTTATTTTAGTTGTTTTGATATAATTGTTACCTTTTAATACATATCCATCTTTAGTTAAATCAGTAACAATTAATTTATCCAAATCGTTATTTTCAATAATTGTTTTTACTTTACATTTACCAAAGTTATTATTAAAAACTAATGTTAGTTTCCTATCTTGATAAAAATCTTTCTTTATACGATAAACTTCACGAAGATTAAAGATTAGTAATACAATTAACAATATTATTACTAAAATTATAAATAAAATTTTGGCAGACTTTTTCAATACTTTTTTATGGGTCCTTCTTCTATATCTTCTTGAGACTCTTTTTGTAGCCTTGTTCATAATATAAGCTCCTTTATCTTGATATAATTATACCACTAAGCATAAATAAAAGAATATATTTTTTAATATAAATTAATAGTTGTGTAAATTTAAAAGTGAGATAAAATAAAACCGTTGAAATTCAACGGCTATTTTAATAATGGTATCCCCAGTAGGACTCGAACCCACATCTATCCCTTAGGAGGGGATTGCTCTATCCTGCTGAGCTATGAGGACATAAAAAACAAACTAATAGTTTGTTTAACGCCAATAATTTAATATTACTAGCAATAAAAAGTTTGCTGCAACTCCTAAGTGCCTTCTTGCTGCATAAAGTGCTTCACTAACAGCAACACAATTATCTACCATGTCAACTATCCAGCTTTCCAAATACTTTGGAGCTCTAGGTGACACAGGAAACATATGTGTAAGAATAATATCTTCTTCCTTCTCTGTCAACTCAAAATTTCTCTTTGCATTACATAATGCATATTTAGGGTGATTCAATAAAACATCTATTCTTTTTTTACGATCAACTTCGTTATTATCAACAAAGAAAAAATCGTGTAATAGACCTGCTCTTGCAACACCTCTATAATCTAATCTCAATGCTTTAGTAACTTTATATGAATAATAAGATACACGCATACAATGGTCAAAACGATTTAATCCATGATGCATTATATCTTTTGTTTTACCAAATTCTTCATTTTCTACTATATCATTAACTATATTCATATATTCTTTATCATTGTATTTATTTTCATTGCTCATCTTTTAATACACCTCTGGTCATATAAAAACATAATATCACAAAATAAAATAAAATGCAAATTCAAAAAAAGAGGACTTCAAGTCCTCAATCTATATAAACGCCAAACGTTAGCGTCCTAATATATATTATGGACCAAAATATAATATGTTACACTTTTGTTATTTATAAGCCTTTTTTAAAACTTTAGTATATTCAAGAGGTAACTTTTCAATTACATCATCCTTTTGTCTATCATCTATTCCGTATAATGATTCAGCCACTGCCCCTACTATGCAACAATTAGTATCTGTATCACCGCCCATTAACAGTATCCTTCTAACTGCATCTTCAAATGACTTAGAATTATATATTGCATATAAGCAATTATTTAAGGTCTCCTTACATGTCGTATTAAATTTTAAAAATGGCTGATATATAACTGGCAACTTTAATTTGCTATATGTTTCTTCTTTACTCATACCATTTCTAAAATAATATATCATAAGCGCTATTATTGTAGCGGATTCTATAGCTTCGCTAGAATTGTGAGATGTAGCAGTTACAAGATATGCATTTTCTTTCACTTCATCTTCATTATCAAATAAATATCCAACCGGTGAAATTCGCATCATTGCACCATTACCATTACTATTTCCTACTGTTAATCCTTTTGCCCATTTAATAGTGTTAGGCGAAAAAGGGTTCTTGAAACAAGGAGAAAAATCTGGTTTATAACTTAAGTTTTCCAAAATATATTGTTTTAAAGTTTTCTCATAATTTTTTGAATTTAATATTGCATCAATAACAGCAACAGTTTCAATTGTATCATCACTATAAAACGAATCAGGTAATATTAATTGTTTGGGATTAACTTCTTTAATTTCTTTGAATTGGTCATACTCATATATGCTGCCTACTATATCACCATATATTGCTCCTAACATATTATTCACCATCCACAACAATTATAACACAATTCATACTAATTCATATTCTCTTACCGCTATTCTATCATCCGAACAATATTCTATTACAAACTTATTTTCTTTTTTACAAATTAATATGCCAATAGTGTTGTTATTACTTGTTTCTTTTATATTTTTATCTATGTAATTCATATACTTTTGAACTTGTGATATATATTCTACTTTAAATTCAGTTATCTTTAATTCTACAACCACATACGAGTTATATTTTATATTGAATAATAGCAAATCAACTTTGTGATAATTATCTCCAATTTTAATTTTATATTCACTACCTATAAAACTAAAAGAATTACCAAGTTCTCTCATAAATGATTCTATATCTTCTAATATTAAATTATGTAATGCTTTTTCGTTAAATATCTCAATATTATTCTTATTTCTAATTAATATTGGATTTGGTACTAAATCTTTTGCTTTAATCTTATCATCAAGTATTAATTTGTTTTTAGTTTCGATTGGTAATCTATTGTATTCATTATTACGAATCTTTTCTCTTAATAAATCACGCCCAATATTTTGTTCTCTACAAATATTGATATAATACCTTATTTCATCTATATTTTTTAAAGGTAATAACTCAACATAATGGCTCCAAGACAATTGTGTCGCAAGCTGCGACACTTTTTCATCACTAAACATACTATAGAATTGTTTCATCCTAAATAATGTTCTTCTGTTATATTTTTTACCAACTTCAACAACTAATTTTTTAGAATATTCATCTATAATATTATCTCCATATTTTCCACCTGCATCATTTAGCAACTTGCCAATTTCAAAATATGTAATAACTTTATGTCTTTCCTTCGAATAGTCTTTTACTTTTGCATATATTTCGTTATCAATTATCTTATTTTTTATTTCTTCATAATAATTCATTTTTTTCTCCTTTCTATGGTGGACAAGTTTTAATTTTATATCCTTTTTTATTTAACTTAATTTCTATACTTCCATCTAAATCTGTTCTATAAATTTTGCTATTCTTTAATGTATCAAGAACTGTTTCTTTTGGATGACCATAACGATTGCTTTTACCAACGCTAATTAATGAATATTTTGGATTTATACTATTTATAAACAATACACTACTGCTTGTATTTGATCCATGATGTCCTACTTTTAAGAAATCTATATTTTTGAGATTATATTTTTCTAAAATATCATTTTCTTTTTCTACTCCTGCATCACCCATAAATAAGAATTTATTACCTTCATAATTAAAATAAATTACAGAACTATTATCATTTTCATTATCATAAATACCTGTATTTAAAAATTGCAATTTATAATTACTTATATTTAGTTCTTTAATACAGGAATAATACTTTATTTTCTTTTTCTCTAATACTTTAATTAGTTCTTTTTCTAATTCGTTATATGAACCACAATTGAATATGATATTTTCTACTTTAAAATTATTTACTAAGTTAATAGCTTCACCCATATGATCATAGTCTCCATGAGAAATCACTAAATAATCAATTTTTCTCAACCCATATGATTTTAAAACAGGTAAAGTTATCGAAGAACTAATTGAACTCGTTTTTCGCCTTTTCCACGTTTCTTCCTTATACTTAACTTTACCTCCAGAATCAATTAAAATAGTTTTATTATCCAAATGCAGTAAAATACTGTCTCCTTGCCCTACATCTAACATAGTTAAATAATTGCTTTTAAATATATAGTTGTAATTATAATGAACCGTCATAAAAATCATTAAAACCAGCAAAGAATATTTTCTCTTTCTTAATGTTTCTAAAATCAAAATAAAATAAACAATCACTATAAAAATACTGGGTTTCTTAAAAATCAATATACTAGGAACATTACTACATGCTTTAGCAATCCATTCCATTATCATTATAAAAAAATATAACAATCCATTTAAATAAGGAATACAAAAAGTTATAAGTGTTAAAGGAAATAAAATAAAAGTCATAAAAGGAACAAAGAACAAATTAAAAATAATACTCAAAACATTAACTTGATAAAAATTATAAATACAAATAGGAAAACTGACTAAGAAAGATATAACTGATGTAATAAAGGCCTTTTTAAAATATCCTTTAATATTATTCAGCAAGTAACTAAATAAAATAAGTGTTCCACTAATAATAGTAGAAAATTGAAACCCAACTTTAAAAACAATAAACGGATTAATAAAAATAATAATAGAAATACCTAATAAAAATACATTAAACGTTTTTACATTAAGCCTAAATATCTTATTTAAAGACAACAAAATAAACACCGTACTTGCTCTTACAATAGATGAAGAATAACCAGTTAAAAACATATATACCTGCAAGAACAAAATAATAATAAAATATGACGCTTTCTCATTTCGAATTACCTTTTTCAAGAAAAATAATAAAATCCCTGTAAATATAGAAATATGCATACCAGAAATAGCAAATAAATGACTTATGCCTATTCTTTGATAAATATCAGTAATATCACTAGAAATATCACTATCATCGCCAAGTATCAAAGCTTTCATATAACCAGCACTACTACCTATTTTTGTAATTCTATTATCAATAAGGTTTTTTAACTTATAAAATATATTATTACAATTTTTTACTTTTTGATAAGACTCTATTTTTATACTATAATTAATACCTTCATGATATAAATACTTTTGATAATTAAACAAATTAAAATTAGTATTACCACTAGGTACTTCTAAACTGCCAATTATTTCAATGGTATCTCCTATTCCATAATTACTGATAAAATCTTTTTTCTCTAAATAAGTATCAAAAAAATAAGTTCCCTGTATCTTTTCTTTACCTTTCCCAATCATTTTCAAATAATTACCAGAAATACTAATATCCATGATTAACAATTCAAATTCATTATCAGTAATACTATATTTACTAAAATGTGGTAAAGAATTATAAATAACACAATAAATAATAGAAATAATAAAAACAATATAAAAAATCCAATTACACTGTAATATAGTCTTTAATCTTTTCAAACAGCTTTTCTCCGATACCAGAAACATTCATAATATCTTCTATCTTTTCAAATGGTCCATGCTCATTACGATATGCAATAATTGTTTTAGCTTTTTCTTCACCGATTCCTGGCAGAGTTATCATTAAATCCAAATTAGCATCATTAATTGATATTTTTTTATCTAGTTCATTATCATTATTTTCTTCTTTAGAGTCACTACTGATACAACTATCATTAGATACAACACCATTATTTTTTTTACAGGCATCTTCTTTTTTCTTCACTTCTTCCAAAACTTTACTAAAGTTAGCTACTTCATCTTTTGTATAAATAACAATAACCATTTCATCTTTTATAAACTTACTCAAATTATTTACACTAGTATCAGCATTTTCTAATAGTCCACCAGCCATATTAACCGCATCTATTACTCTAGATGATTCCTTTATCTCATAAACTCCAGGATTTACAACCGCACCTTTAATATCAAATTTATAATATTTAATCTCTTTATCAGGTTCTGATACTACTTCTTTAATATCATTAACTACCTTTCCTTCTACATCTATGTTTTTAATTTCTGCTGCTAAAACATAGTAAACACCAGCATTAGATAGTATTACTATTAAAAGTAATACGCTCCACAACACTATACTAGTTTTGTGTTCATAAATAAAATCTTTTACTTTATCTAAAAAAATCATAAAAAAACCTCCCTAAGGAGATTATTCTACTTTTATATATCAATTTCCTTTATTTTTGGAAAGCTTTTTTGTATTATTTTCAATTGCAACTCTCTGGACTATAGTAAGTGCCACTACTAAACATATTGTAAAACTACCGCCATAGCTCAAAAATGGTAATGGAACTCCAGTCATTGGCATCATTCCAAGTACACCCATCAAGTTTACAACGATATGTAAAAATATGTAAAAGGCAACACCATAACACATTATTGCATTTCTATTGTTATTACTATTATGCGCTATAATAATTATTCTAGATAGTAATAAAACATATAAGAAAATTATAGCAGTAGCAAAAACAGCACCCAACTCTTCTACTATTATCGGATATATGAAATCTGTATGTGAATCGGGTAAATACAAATATTTTTGAGTACTATTACCAAGTCCTTTACCTAAAAGGCCACCATTATTAAGTGCAATATAACCATTACAAACCTGGTTACCTTCCTTATAGAATTTAGATTCACTACAAGGATTAGAAAAATCTAATCTCTGTACTTGATGCTGAAAGAATAAATTTTTACCTTGACCAATCAAAATTCCAATACCAGCAAGACCTATTGCAATAGTTATTAAAACAGTCCTAACTTTTATTTTTAAATCAATCGGTACTATAACAAATAAAAATCCTACAATACCAGCAAATATTATAGCTGTACCTAAATCAGGTTCTAGCATCAATAAAACTACAATAATACCACAAATAAGTAACGGGAATAATGCCGTTGAATATCTATTTAAATTATTTCTATTTATATCATAAAAACTAGCAATCCACACTATCATAATGACCTTAGCAAATTCACTAGGTTGAAATCTAAAAGGTCCTAACTGTATCCAAGAAGATGCACCACCAGCAATCTTACCATACGCTAATACTAGTGCTAAAACTACTGTAATAGCAATAAGCCCTGGCCATGAAAGAAATCCATACACTTTAGTAGAAAATCTAATGACTACCAGAGAAAAAACGATACCTAAAAGCAAAAATGCTGCCTGTCTAATTATAAAATGATATGGACTAACTTTATATCTCATAAAAGATGCTACATTAGAAGCAGAAAAAACCATAACTAGACCTATTGCAAACAGAATAGTACTAATTAATAAAAGCCACTTATCCATATATTTAAGTATCTTCATAGCATCACTTCCTAATTATAATTCAATTATATCACAATAAATTAGATGTACCAAGGAAATCAATGTTAAGCATACCCATAATTTATCAATCACAACAAAAAAAAGCAAGTTTTTTACAACTTACTTTACAGTATCTAAATAATAATTTAAATGACGTAAACTATCCAAGACAAATAATCCATCTTTTCTTATTAATTTATCATCAAAATATATTTCTCCCCCACCATATTCTTTTCTTTGAATCAAAACTAAATCCCAATGAATATTTGAATCATTCCCATTATAACACTCTTTATAAGCAGCACCAGGAGTAAAATGAATACTTCCAAATATTTTTTCATCAAACAAGATATCACCCATCGGCGTTAAAATTCTTGGATTAAGTCCTAATGAAAATTCCCCAACATATCTACTACCTTCATCAGTATCAAATATTTTATTCAACTTATCATTTTTAGATTCATCATCACAACTAGCACTTACTATTTTACCATTTACAAACTCAAGTCTTATATTACTAAACACTTCGCCATTATAAGTACTAGTAGTATTATAAGTAATTACTCCATTAACGCTATTTCTTACAGGACAAGTAAATATCTCACCATCAGGTATATTAGATTCACCAGTACAAGGAACACTATTCATTCCTTTAATAGAGAAAGTAATATCAGTACCTTCTGCTGTAATTCTAACTTTCTTCGTTTTATCCATTAACTCTTTTAATGGTTCAATATCCTTACTCATTTTACTATAGTCAACATTCATAACATCAAAGCTATAATTCAAAAAGTCTTCATACTTCATCTTAGCTTTATAACTATCTACATGACTAGGGTAATTTAATAGTACCCATTTTCTTTCATTAACTAGTTTATTATGTATTTCATAAGTCTTAAAACTAATCTCATCTCTTATATTCTTAGGAATACTACCAGATTCATAATCATTTAAGTTATACCTAATATTTATAAAAGAATCAAAATGGTCAAGTTCAAATTGTTGATATTCTTTTATCAAATCAATTCTGTTAGATGTAGAATTCTCTTTTAATAAATTACTAATAAAAGGATCTACATAATTAGTAAAAGGGATACCTCCTCTTAAAAATATTTTCTTAATTAGTATTTTTACAAAATCTCTCGCTTCAATACTTTGATACGTTATTAATACTTTTTCATTTTCTTTAATATGTAATGAATAGTTAATAATTGTATCCGCTAATTTTTCTTGTTTCTCTTCCATATTATCACCCTTATCTTATTATACACATAAAATACTCTGAAGGAGGAAAAATATTTTATGTATTCAAATAATATTATGCCCCAATATCGTATGAGTATGCCTAGAAGAGGTTTTGGAAATAATAGAAATAACGGTGATAGATTCTTTGGTGGTGGTTTTGCAGTGCCTTTTATTTTAGGTGGAATTACTGGTGGAATTTTAGCAAGGCCAGGAGGATTTGGTCCTAATTATCCAGCACCTATGCCTTATCCATATCCAGTTCCTATGCCATATGTACCAAATAACTACCCAAGTTATACTGAAAACTATTACTATTATTAAAAGGGTTTGCTATTTGCAAATCCTTTATTTTACAATACTAAGATAATTATTATATTCATTTATAAGTGCATCATTTTTATATTCATCATCATATAAAAAACTATACCTAAACAAACAGAAACCATTATATTTATTTACATTTCGACTAGTTAAAACTTGTTTTTTTATTATGTCATTATTTTCTACCCATTCGTTTTCTCCGCTCTTAGCAAAAGTATCATTATTACCTGCTTTATAAAATGCTAAAGCTGGCATTATTTTTACATTAGGAGCTTTAATTAGAGAGTTCCACATATGTAATGTATCTATAAATGGTAGTGATTCATTTAAAAAGCCAAAATATATTTGAGGCATTATATAATCAATATATCCATCTTCACTAACTAATTTTTTAGTATCTAAATAATTAAATTCATAATTATTATTTATATTACCTTCAGGAGATATTCCAAAAAGTATATTTTTGTTAATACTTTTAATAGCGGTGTAAACTTCTTTTATCATATTAGTTGTATTGTTAAGTCTATAATCAGATAAAGTTAATGTACCGCCAGCATTAATATATTCTTGATAATTTTCTAAATCAATCGTGTCATCAGGATAAAAATAATCATCAAAATGAATTCCATCAACATCATAATTCTTAACTATTTCTACTATTCCATCAACAATTAATTTAGTTACTTCATTACTTGCAGGATTATAAAATATTCCTTTATTTTCTATTATTTTTACATGATTAGTATTCAAATATTTATATGCTGGATTGTCTTTTGAAATATCACTAGTATCAGTAGTATTTCTAACTCTATACGGATTAATCCAAGCATGAACTTCTATTTTTCTTTTATGAGCTTCACCTAAAAAATATTTTAAAATATCATATCCAGGGTTATCACCTTCCCTGTACGTTACATATCTACTATAAGGGAATATACTTGATTCATATATAGCATCAGAAAAAGGTCTAACATGTAAAATAACCATATTAAAGTTATCTTCTTTTATATTATCTAACATCTTATTAATGTTATTTTTACTAGTATTATTATCTTTACCTCTTATATATTCACCAAGTTCTATATAAGAAATAAAGACTGCTCTTTTTTCATCTTTCAAATTAAACGAAACAACATTAGTTTCTTTTTTATCGTTTGCTTTGTTTTCAATTACAAAAAAAGTAATAACTACAAATATAATCATTACTACAATTAATTTCTTCATCTTATCACCACTAAATAATATGAAAAAATTTAAAATATATTAATATTATTTGTTATTACTTCTAATAAACATACTGTCTCCAAATGAGAAGAAACGATATTTATTTTTTACTGCTTCATTATATGCTGCTAAAACATTATCACGTCCTGCTAAAGCACTAATTAACATAATTAAAGTAGATTTTGGTAAATGGAAATTAGTAATCAAATTATCTACTATTTTAAATTTATATCCAGGATAGATAAAAATATCTGTCCATCCACTACACTCTTTCAACTCACCATATTTAGTCATAACAGTTTCTAATACTCTTACTGAAGTAGTACCAACTACTACTATTTTTTTATTGCTTTCTTTTGTTTTGTTTAATATATCAACTGTACTTTGACTTAAAGAATAAAACTCACTATGCATTTTATGTTTTTCAACATCGGTAACATTAACAGGTCTAAAAGTGCCTAGTCCTACATGTAGTGTTACTGGTGCAATATTTACACCTTTATCCTTTATTCGCTCTAATAATTCTTTTGTAAAATGAAGTCCAGCTGTAGGAGCAGCTGCACTACCTTCTTCCCTAGCATATACAGTTTGGTATCTACTTTGGTCTTCTAATTGTTCATGAATATAAGGTGGAAGTGGCATTGTACCTAACTTATCTAAAATTTCATATAAAATTCCATTATAAATAAGTTCGACATGTCTTATACCTTCTTCACCAATAAAAGTACATTTAGCCTTCAATTCACCATTACCAAAGCTTATTATAGTACCTTCTTTTACTCTTTTAGCAGGTCTTGCTAAACATTCCCAAGTATCGCCTTCTATATTTTTTAGTAAAAGCAATTCAATAACTGCTTTAGTATCTTCTTTTTCACCAATGATTCTAGCAGGTATTACTTTAGTATCATTTATAACTAAGGTATCACCACTATCCAAGTAATCAATTATATCTTTAAAATGATGATGGCTTACTTCTCCTGTATCTTTATTTAATACTAATAATTTAGAAGAATCTCTTTCTTTCAATGGCGTCTGTGCGATTAATTCTTCTGGTAAATCATAATCAAAATCTTCTAATTTCATACTTTCTCCTTCTAAAATCCACACTCAATTAGTATTTGTTCAACTGGAACATCTTCCTTGAGCAAATCTTCTGTAGATGTATTTCTTACAAATGATACACATTCGTTTTTGAACTTATTAAACTCCAATGTATCATCTAAGTCAATACCAAATTCATAATATCTACTTTCAATCACTTCTAAAATAGATGACTGTTCTTCTCTTTTAGGGCTCTTTTCTAATACTGCATCAAGTAAATCTTTACTAGCAAATAATTCTAAATGTTTTTGCATATGTTCACTTGAAACAACAAAAGAAAAATAAGAAAGTAAACTTAATTCATTGTTATTTAAATCTTTAATTAATGGATAATGATTAGAAATCATATTAGCTGCTGAAAAAATATACGCTAGTTTATGTGATGCATTAGCATTTCTATCATAAGATACTGAATAATCTTTATCAATTGCAATTGCAACATCAATCATTTTTCTTTTTTGTTCTTCATCATTAATAGCAATTAAACTATTTAATCCTACACTAGTACACTCTTTTGGTGCAAAAACAACTCTAGTGTTTTCTGTTCTTTCCTTAATGTTTTCCAAAAAAGTCTTATAATCCATTTTCTTATCTTGAAACATATATTTACTCACACTAATCACTCCAATCAAACAAAGTTCCTTGTTTATTTAAATTCAAATGCTGATATCCTAAATCTGTAAGCATTCTTCCTCTAGGAGTTCTTTTTAATAAACCTCTTTGTAACAAAAATGGTTCACATACATCTTCAAGAGTTGATACTTCTTCACCAATAATACTAGCTAGAGATTCAATACCAACAGGACCGCCATTAAATTTTAAAGCGATTGTCTTAAGTAATAAATTATCTGTCTCATCAAGACCAATTTTATCTACTTTTAACTTATCCAAAGCAAGTTTAGTTATTTCTAAATCAATAACACCACTACCTTTTACCAAAGAAAAATCTCTTACACGTTTTAATAATCTATTAGCAATTCTAGGTGTACCCCTACTTCTACTAGCTAGTTCCAACGCTGCATCATCTTCTATTCCAACACCTAAAACTTTAGCTGTTCTTTTAATAATATCAAACAATTCTTCATCAGTATAATACTGTAACTTTGAAATAATACCAAAACGATCTCTCAATGGACTAGTCAAATCACCTGCCCTAGTTGTAGCACCAACTAAAGTAAATGGAGGTAAATTTATTTTAATATTTCTACTATTACCTTCTCCACCAACAATGATATCCAAAGTAAAATCTTCCATTGCTGGATATAATATCTCTTCTATATATGAAGGCATCCTATGAATTTCATCAATAAATAAAACGTCTCCAGGTTCAAGCGATGATAATATTGCCGCTAAATCCCCAGCCTTTTCTATAGAAGGTCCACTAGCTGTTTTAATATTAGTTCCAAGTTCATTAGCAATTATATACGCAAGTGTTGTTTTACCTAAGCCTGGTGGACCATATAATAAAACATGGTCTAAGCTTTCATCACGCATCTTAGCAGCTTCTACAAAGACTTTAATGTTTTCTTTAACATCACTCTGCCCTATATAATCTTTAAATAATTTAGGACGAATATTTTCTTCATAAACATCTTCACTAGATTGTTCACTACTTAAAATTTTATTTTCGTTCATTTAAAATCCCCCTTATCTAAGTAATAATTTTAATGCTTCTTTAACTTGTTCCTCAATTGGTAATTCATTATTAACTTTTGGAATAATTGCTTTGAATTCCTTTTCTTTATATCCTAATCCTTTTAATACTTCAACTAATTCTTCATAATTATTATCATTTAATTCAAGTGTAGCTACAACACCTAGTTTTCCTTTTAAATCAAGAACAATTTGTTTAGCAAGTTTATCACCAATCTTAGGAAATTTTCTTAAATATAATAAATTTTCTCTTTCAATCGCATCGCATACTCCAGCAACTGAACCTGTAGCAAGAATAGGTAAAGTCATTTTAGGACCTAGGCCCTTAACACTAATAAGTTTTAAAAACAATTCTTTTTCTTCAACTGTTTTAAATCCATATAAAGATAATTCATCTTCCTTTACTACTTGATACAAATAAACTTTATATTCGTTTCCTTCTTGAAAAGAATAAGGATTTGGAGTATTAACAACGTATCCTATACCTCCACACTCTAAAACTATATATGTACTGTTAACACCAGTAATCTTTCCTATCATATAATCATACATATTATTCACCTTCATATTGATTATAACACATTACAAACAAACGTACAATAATTTATAATACTTTATATTAAACTTATAATATGATAAAATACATACAGGTGAATAAAATGAAAGATATACAATTAGAATCTCTAACTCTAAAACAATTTGATATGAAAAATAAAAGTCACTTAATAATACTTAAAAGTTTAGTAACCGATGAAAGTGTTATGTCCAGGTTTACCGGCTTTCTACCAAGATTAAATGAAAAAAGCACCAACGCTTTAAACAAAGGATACCTAATAGCAGACCAAGACAAATTAGTAGGTTTCATCGATATAGGAGCTTATGACAAAAGTGACAAATGCGTATATCTTCGTGCAGCAATTGATAAAAATGAACGTGGTAAAAGATATGGAAAAAGGTCTCTAAGCGAAGTAAGTAACTATTTATTTCAAAATTATAAAGAAATTGAATCAATCAGACTAAAAATAGCAAAAGATAACACTGCCAGTAGAAATACTGCCGCTAGTAGTGGATACAAGTGGTTAATAGATGACTTCTACTACTTAAATAATCCTTACTTAGAAAAAAATAAAGCAAAATAAAACAGCCATCGGCTGTTATTTTCTTTTCTTAATAAAATACTTTGTTACATATCCTAAGAATATTGCAAAAATTATTACATAAATCCACATAAGTATTGTATAGAAAACTCCACTAGAATAATGTCCAATAATACTAGCAATTGATTCAGGGAAATACTTACCTATTAAACTTTTTAATTCTGGTACACTATTATCTCTAATAAAAGTTAATATTCTTAAAAATATATCTATTATTGCAAAAGCATAAACAAAACTAGAAAACTTTCTAAATAAAAATATAACTATTCCTAATAAAATTAATAATACTATCACATCAATATACATCTTAACACCTCTTTATTATATAGATAAATATATCATACTTTTTTTAGTTCGTAAACAGATAATAATTGTTATTAAATTCATAATCTAAAGTGGAATCTTCACCATGTCCAGGGTATATTACTGTATCAGTCTTATACTTCTTAATTTTAGATAAAGTCTTCTTCATCATATCAAAATTCCCAGTCGGTAAATCACATCTACCAATATTATTTTTAAATAGAAAGTCACCAGTAAACATCATTTTATCCTTTTCAAAATAATACGTTACAGAGTCTACAGTATGTCCCGGAGTGTATATAACTTCAAATATAAAATCACTTATATTAGTTATACCTTCCTTCAAATTATCTTTAGAATAAACAACAACATCATAGTCTTTCAACAATTCGTCCAAAGCTCCTATATGGTCAAAATGTTTATGAGTTATAAGAACACCCTTCACACTTAAAGAACCCAACTCTTTTTTTATTTTAAAATAATCATCACCCGGGTCAATTACTAAGCATTTATCATCATTAATCAAAATATAACAATTTTCTTCCAATTTCCCAGTCACTACTCTTTTTACTTGCATTATATCACCAATAAAAATATAACATTAAAAGACCTACTATTCAATAAAAAAACACGACTATTATTCATCAATCATGTCTTTTAATATATTTATTTCTTTTTCTTTTTTCTTATATTCTTCTATTTTTTCTTTAGGTATTTTTTCTAACACCTTTTCTTCTTCAGTTAAAACTTTTTGATAGTAAGATAAGAACTCTAAAGACTTATTCCTTAATAAAACTGGTCCAAATTCTAGTTCTAAATCACTATAATCTTCATGTCCTTTTTTAGCTTCAATTATTAAATAATACTTGTCACTATCTTCAACTAATATTTCATTACTAATATAAAATCCTAAAGAAGAAACAACTTCTCGTACTCTCATCCATTCGCTTTGTGGAGAAAGAACTAATTTTTCTACGTTAGCTAATAAATTACTATCACAATTTAATATATCAATAATAGTATCGCCACCCATACCAGCAATAACTACAGTATCAATATCACTCTCAATAGTAGAAATACCATATCCTAATTTTACTTTAATATCACAATCATACTTATCAATATTACGTTTAGCTTGTTTTAAAGGACCACTTCTAACATCCGATGCTATTAGCGAAATGTTTTTTTTATTCTTAAACAAATAGATGTCTAAAAGTGCATGATCACACCCGACATCTATTACCTTACTATTATCATCTATAAAATTACTTATAGATATAAGTCTCTTACTTAATTTCATTAATCTATTAAGAAGTCTTTTAATTTTCTAGATCTTGATGGATGTCTTAATTTTCTTAATGCTTTAGCTTCAATTTGACGAATTCTTTCTCTAGTTACACCAAAGATTTGTCCAACTTCTTCAAGTGTTCTGCATTGTCCATCATCAAGTCCAAAACGAAGACGTAATACTTTTTCTTCTCTTTCTGTTAAAGTTAATAAAACATTTGCTAATTCTTCTTTTAACATTTCTACAGTTGCATACTCTTCTGGAGACATTGTTCTCTCATCCTTAATGAAATCTCCTAAATGAGAATCATCCTCTTCACCAATAGGTGTTTCAAGAGATACAGGGTCTTGAGATATTTTATATACTTCTCTTACTTTATCTACTGTTACATTTAATTTCTTTGCTAGTTCTTCTTCTGTTGGTTCACGATTCAATTCTTGAGTTAATTGACGTTGTGCTCTTGCAAGTTTATTAATAGTTTCAACCATATGAACAGGAACACGTATTGTTCTTGCTTGGTCTGCTATAGCTCTTGTTATTGCTTGACGTATCCACCACGTTGCATAAGTAGAAAATTTAAATCCTTTATCAGGGTCATATTTATCTACAGCTTTCATAAGACCAATATTACCTTCTTGAATTAAGTCTAAGAATAACATACCACGACCTACATATCTTTTAGCAATAGATACTACTAAACGTAAGTTAGACTCTGCTAACATCTTTTTAGCATATTCATCGCCTTGTTCAGCAAGACGAGCATATTCAAATTCTTCATCAGTTGTAAGTAAGTTAATACGACCGATTTCTTTTAAGTACATACGTACTGGATCATTAATTTTAATATCTTTAGTTAAGGTTAAATCTTCTACTACTAAATTAGAAGGATCTTCATCTTCTTCACTATTATCTGTTGTATCAGACATAATCTCAATATTATTTTCTACTAACATATTGTAGATATCATCTAGTGTATCACTATCAACATCTAAACCTTTTAATTCTTCTGCTAACTTTTCATAAGTGACATATCCGTTTTCTTTTCCAAACTTTAATAAAGATTTTTTTCTATCTTCTATTGTTTTTATTTCTCCGACCACTGTATTCACTCCCCTATTCTTAGTAACCTAATCTCCTCTGCAATTTTTGATTTTTCCATCTCATCCGTCTCTTTTTTTAACTTATCAGTTAGGCGTTTAATCTCTAGCCCCAAATTGTATGACCTAATGACATTCATAAAATCAGTAACTGCTTCATCACTAATACTATTACTATCAACATAATTAATAATATTATTATATAGTTCTAAGAGTTCTTCTTTGTCTATTAAATAAGTATAAAAGTCCGCTATTACTATATTACCAAACTTCTTATAATAATATTCAATTTCCATTAATAAATACCTAGCTTTTTGATTAACGAAATATAACGATTCTTTATTAAATTGTTTTAAATATTTAGGATTTATTAAGATCGCATAAATCATTCCATAAACTGCTTTATCATACTGGGATAACTTATTAGTTGGCTTTACATTTTCTATTACTACGCTCTTTGGTTGCTTTTTCTCTAAATACTCATTCAACCTTTTTTCTAGGGTATTATAACTCAAATTCACTTCTAATGCAAGTTTTTTTAATATTATTTCCCTTCTAATTTCATCATCTATAAGACTTGTTTCTTTAATTACAGAGTCAATATAATGAGATAATTCTAAATCACTATTGAAATTTACTCCTTTTTTTAATGACCTTAATTTGAAATCACTAAAGCTTATCGCACCATCAATTAAGTTACTAAATTTTTCTTTTCCATACTTTAATATATATGTATCAGGGTCTTCATCATTCGTAAGAAGTATTATTTTTACGTTTACTCCTGCTTTTTCAAGCTCTGCACCAACTGATAACATAGCCTTTTGACCAGGATTATCACCATCTAAGCATAAATAGACATTATTAGATAGCTTTTTAACTAAATTAGTTTGTTCTAGTGTTAAAGCTGTTCCCATTATTGCTACAACGTTTTTAAAACCAACGGATGATGCTCTAAATACATCCATATAGCCTTCCATTATAATTACATATTTACTGCGACGAGCCTCTTCTTTAGCTCTATGATAATTATAAAGGATAGTACCTTTTTTAAATATTTCAGTTTCTTTAGTATTTACATATTTGTGGTCACTCTTCTTATTATAAACACGGCCTGAAAACGCCACTACTCTACCATTCATATCTTGAATAGGAACCATTATTCGATTAATAAATAAGTCATGGTTATTACTAGATAGTCCTAGTTTATCTAAAGTTAAGTCATCATAACCTTTTTTAGTTAATAACTTAGTAAGTGAATCCATACTATCAAGAGATAGACCTATTTCAAATTCTTTAATAATATCTTCATTAATATTTCTATTTTTTAAATACTCTTTAGCATTAATTCCTTCCTTAGTATTTATATTATTTTGATAAAACTTATTAGCAAGGTCATATATTTCATAAAATTTATCATATTTAGTAGTTTTTCTAGCTATATTATTGTTACTTAGTGTTACTCCTGCTTTATTTGCAAGTATTTCTAAAGCATCTCTCATATCTACATGTTCATAATCTCTTACAAATGTAAAGATATTACCACTAGCACCACAAGAAAAACATTTATATATTTGTTTTTCACGAGAAACACTCATTGAAGGATTAGTATCATTATGAAAAGGACAAACTCCAAAGTAATTACGCCCTTTTTGAACAAGAGGTACATATTCACCAATTAAATCAACTATATCGATTTTTTCACGAATTTCATTGAAAAGATTTTGATTATTCATAGGCACCTCCAAACTGATTACTATTATACTAAAAATCATTTTTGTATTCAACATTTCCTTGTAAAAATGCATTAATAATAATATAATTTAATTATATAAACATAAGGAGGATATGATGAAAAAAGGTTTATTATTAATGGGTGTGGCTCTATTACTAACTGGATGTGGTGGTAAAGAGTTAACAAAAGATGAAGATATTATAAAGAAAGATTATACTAATAAGTTTGAATGTACAAGAACAGAAAAAATGTATAATGGTAATGGTGAAGTTACAATAACTAAAATTTATGACTTTAACAAAAAAGGAGACAAATTACTAGGATATTATGAAATTGCAACTTATACTTATACTAAAGATGTAGATATGAACGAAGAAAAAAGTAAATATCTAGAAGGTTGCGAAAGTGGTAAAGAATATGGATATATCAATTGTAAAGCATCAGTAAAAGATAACGTACTTACTGTAAGTAAAGAAGCTGATCTAAATCATGAAAACAACAAAGAAGAAGCTAGTAAAATGACTAAAGAAAGTATTACAAAAGATTACGAAGGTGGAGAAACATATACTTGTAAATAAAAAGAAAGATTAAGCTATCAACATTTAATAGTTTAATCTTTTTTAATGTATTAATTTGTTTTAATGACGTATGGATTAGAACTAGTGCCATCTCCTCCATCAATGATTTCTGCAGTAGATTTCAGATTAATGACCGCACGCACGCCATTATCGTTGGAGACGACGCCGTCGACAAGGTAACCATCACGAGAGACATACCACACGTTACTGCCAGAGAAACAGTAGTCGGGCGAGATAGTCCAAGTATTTAATCCAGTATGAAGATAGTAATCTTCATTTGCTTTATTATAAACACCTCCTGCATATGCTACTTCATCAGCTGTTATTAAGCCGATTGGATACGTTAATGCTTTATTACCCTTTGTTGCAGTTGATGTTGTATATAAATCATTACTTTGTGGGCATTTAAATTGTGGTGTTTTATTATCATTTAATCTTCCATATGCTCCATAATAAGTATCTGATACTCCTATTCCAGTTCCTCTTGATAAACTTCTGTCCCCACAAAAACCTGAATCTGCTATTAGTGATGAATAACTAGCTAAATTATTTTGATACCATGTATCTAGAGCTGTTTTTATTGTACTTGAATTTGTATTTGCGTGAGTTGCTTCATATGTTGTTGAATTCAGTGTTCCATACATGTATCCTACATATTCACCAGCTTTAGCTTTAGTATTAAATTCACTTGTTCCTATTGAATCCTGTTTAATCAATCTAACGCTACCGTCTTCATTGATTCTTACTATTCGCCACGTGTTATTTGCAAATGATACATAGTTATTGTCTACTGCTCCCCTAAAATAATATGTGGTTTTGTTGTCTTCTGTATTTGTATTAGTATAATATAATCCTTTTCCATTTGTGTCGCTACTTATTTGTGAGAAATCTATATTTGTATCTGATTGTGCTGTATTGTCTTTTCGTATTTGTTTAGCTAATAGAATTGGTGCTTCTACAACAACATCTTCACTAGGTATAGTCTGACCTGCATATTGAATATAATTTATCTCCATTGTTAAGGCTTCGTTTAAGTCTGTTGGTTGTTTATTTGTATTAACATCATATGTTATTTCTACGTTAAATGTTGTACTTGTTCCTTTTACTAAGATATCGCCTTTTTTGATACCAGTTATATTAAACTTAATAGCGTCATTTCCTGTTTTACTAGCAGTAATATCGTTTATTATCGCATCTATCGTACCCTGATTCTCTACCGTTATTTTGTAAACTATAGTATCACCAGGAAATTGTACATCTAAATTAAATGTTGCTGTTGTACCACTTGCCGTTGGAGCAGATTTAATAGTTACTCCACTCGTTTTAGAGACTTCTTCTATTTTAGTAAATAAAACTTGCCACGTGGATGCAATATTAGCTGTACCATTTATTTTTAAATTTGTACTAAATGCAGCATATCCTACTATCATACATAAAATTGCTATGCACATTATAATCATTATTGTTTTTTTCTTCATTTATATCACCCGAACTACATTGTTATAATTATTATACTATATTTGATTATTTAATTGAAATAATTTTGAACAAAATACATTAATTTGTTTTTATAACATATGGATTATTTTTTGTTCCATCACCGCCAGTTATTGCAACCGTCGATTTAATATTGATAACAGGATTAGCAACAACATTGGCATTTCTACTATAATTTACATATATATTATCCATTTCACCATTTGAAGTATTAGCAAATATTGCAATTTTTTGATCTCCTAAAATAAAGGCCGGTGACATTGTCCAAAAATAAGGCCAGTTTGACAAATAATAATTATTATTACTCAAATGATGTACACCACCTGCATAGGCTACTTCATCAGCTGTTATTAATCCTATCGGATATGTTAAGGCTTTATTTCCTTTTGTACTTGTTGTAGTTGTATATAAATCATTATTTTGTGGACATACAAATTGTGGTTTTTTATTATCTCTTAATCTATTCCACGCACCATATTTAGTCCAATTTTTCCCATATCCTAACCCACTTGCTAGACTTCTATCGCCACAAAAACCAGAGTCAGCTATTATTGACGAATAATTAATTAAATTTGTTTTATACCATTTGTCTAAAGCTTTTTTAATTGTACTCGAATTGGTATTTGCATGCGTTAATGCATACGTCGATGTTCCTGATGTTCCATACATATATCCTGCATATGCATTGTCATTAGCAGAAGTATTGAAATAACTTTCAGATATAAAGTTCTGTCTTATTAATCTTACACTACCATCTTCATTTATCCTTATTATTCTCCACAATTCATCAACTGTACCATAGGTTGCAAATTCACCTGGAGCTAGACCTCCCTTGCTTTCTTCACATTCATCAGCATCAATCCCTACAACTACACCGCCATCGCTATTACGCAAATCACATACTTCGTAATCTACGCATGTTACTTCATCTATATCATAAGTTATCTGGCGATTATCACGATTATAATATCCAACTAAAGTTCCATCATATATACAAGCATTTATTTTTTCACTTCTTAACTTAACATAATTATTTTGAACGTCTCCTCTAAAATAATATGTAGTCTTGTTATCTTCGGTATTTGTGCTTGTATAATATAATCCTTTCCCATTGGTATCACTACTTATTTGTGAAAAATCTATATTCGTATCTGCTTGAGCTTTATTGTCATTTAATATTGCTGAAGTTAAAGTTAAAGCACCTTTCTTTTCAAAACTAGTACTAGCAGTACCATTTTTAGATACAATTGATAAAGTATGTGTTCCGGTTGTTAATGTTGCCAAAAACTCTTTCTTTAAAGTTATTATAGTTGAACCTTCTGTTACAGTGTAGTTTGCTGGGTCAACTACTTTATTATCTACTTCTACTCTAACAAAACTTGCTACATTTGCTTCTGACCTAAACACTACATCACTCGAGTCATCCACTGATGAAGTTGGTTTATCCGTTATTGAATATGAAACATTTTGAACATATATTATATTAAGTGTTAATGTTCTACTTAACGATGTTGGTTGTGTTGTTACACTAGAATCATATGATATCTTTACTTTTACTTTAGTAGTTGCTTGTTTTGCTAAAGTAGCTCCCTCTGTTACTCCAGATACTTCAAACTTAATCGCATCACTTCCAGTATTTGTTGTTTTAATACTGTCAATTACTGCATCTAATGTTCCATTATTCTTTATTGTTATATCATACTCTATTGAGTCTCCAGGACTTGTAAACGCTACATCAAATGTGGCCATTGTACCACTTGCAGTTGGTGCTGTCTTAACTGTTACTCCACTTGATTTTGATACTTCCTCTATATTAGTAAACTCTACTTTCCAAGTTGATGCAATATTTGCTGTACCATTAATATTTAAATTTGTACTGAAGGCTGCATATCCTATTACCATTACAAATATTAAGCAACACATTATTATTACAATTTTATTTTTTGTTCTCATATTTATCGCACTCCGAACTTTATCACTATATCAGTATACAATATTATTTTACCAATTTAAAAGAGTTTAAAAATATTTTTCTCAAAACTAGACACTACTTTTCACTATTTTATAATACCCTATATCTTTTTAAAAATCTGTCGATAAAAATCATAAAAAAAGACAACATTTTAGTTGCCTAAGCTTGAACAAAATTAAATAATATTGATATAGGTTTATCAAAGGTATATGCTACGGTTGAAGTTAATTCATAAGATATTTTTATCTTAATATTACGAACTTCTCCAGCTTTCAATGTATCCCCTTCATTAATACCAATTACTTCATACTTAATTGCATCTTTATAAGGATTAGTGATATAAATAATACTACTTAATTTAGAGTCTAGCGTTCCTAAATTAGATATTTGAACATCATACACCATAGAATCCCCTGGTGCTTCAAAAGTTGCATAGAAACTTGCATAAGTACCAGTATAGTAAGGATACATTGCACTCTTAGCATTACCAGTTTTCTCTCCTTCTGCAATACTTGTAAATAACACTTTCCATTTACCAGTTCCATTTCCATCAGGTCTTGGTTTAAATATATCATTATTACGTGCTAAAACAACAACTGCTGTTATCATTACTACAATAACCATAAGCATTGTAACTATAACTACATTTTTAGTTTTCTTATCACCCATATAATCATGCCCCTTATCCTAAGATAATTTTACTATCTTTTTAAATAATATGTCAACTCTTTGTCATTTACCTTATTATAATTTTACATTCATGATATAATTATTTGTGTAAATGAATACCTATTAATGGGAGGATATACAATGGATTACAAAACTTTAAGAAATAAATATGACCAATTAATATATAAAACCTATGAGATTATTGATAACAATGATACTCTTCAAGTTAAATATACTTATACTTTAAAAGAATATACTTTTACACCTAGTATTTATATAGAAAAGAAACATATAAAAAATAAAAACATCAATAAAGATTACCTTAGTTATCTATTCTTTAACTTTGGACTTGTAAATATTATTAATTACTTTAAACTTAGTTGTCCTAAAGAAATAGTAATTGAATGTGGCTATATAGATGATAATCAAATTGATTTCTTTAAAAAGTTAATTTTTAATGGATTAAGTGAATATTTTTATCGTAACAATATTGACCTTTCATACGAAAAATTTACTAAATTTATTGTTACAAATGATACAGAACACTCATTTGATATTAATGATGATACGTTTGGTAATCTAATTCTTGTTGGTGGAGGAAAAGATTCTATTGTATCAATGGAAATCTTGAAAGAAGATAAAGAAAATAATTTATGTTTCTTATTTGAGCGAAATATATATCCTAAAAACATGCCTTCATATAATTCAATATATCAAGCAGGTTATACTGATGATGACATAGTTATCTTCACTTCA
The DNA here is from genome assembly GCA_934155645.1 of uncultured Bacilli bacterium. Classification (GTDB taxonomy): domain Bacteria; phylum Bacillota_I; class Bacilli_A; order RF39; family UBA660; genus RGIG3091. The sequence goes on from CAKPHC010000002.1 coordinate 114,710, forward strand.
GAAATAGATAGTACCCTACTTCAATTAAATAAAGAAGGCTTCTTAAACGGCCATGTTCCATTATCTTCTCAATTAGCTTTTGCAGCATATATTATGGCTTATTTAAATAATAAAAAATATATCATCGTATCCAACGAAGATAGCAGTAATGAAGGTAATGTTAAAGGAACTAACGTTAATCATCAATACTCCAAAAGTTTAGAATTTGAAAATGACTTTAGATACTATACCAATAATTACTTTAATAAAAATATAGAATATTTCAGTCTGTTAAGACCTCTTCTAGAAATACAAATTGCTAAAATATTTAGTAAGTATCCAAAATACTTTAACTTGTTTAGAAGTTGTAACTTAAGTAGTAAACATACTGGTACTAATTGGTGTTGTAATTGTCCAAAATGCCTATTTATATTTATAATATTAAGTCCTTATATTGATATCGATACACTAACTAAAATATTCTCATCTAACCTTCTTGATAGAACCGATATGGAAAAAGATTTTATTGAACTACTTGGACTATCTACTAATAAACCATTTGAATGCGTTGGTACATACGAAGAAGTTAAATATGCTTGCAGTATGGCTATAACAAAATTAGAAAAAGATAATAAACCATTACCATATTTATTGAAATACTACAAAGATAACTGTAATCTTTATACTGCTAACCTTGAAAATCATTTCAATAAAAATAATAATATCCCAAAAGAATATCTAGATAAATTACTAAAGGAGATGAACTAGATGATAGATAAAATTATAGATGAATTTAAAAATAAAAATATTGTTATTCTAGGATTTGGTAAGGAAGGAAAATCAACTTATACTTTTATAAGAAAATACTTAAAAGATATCCATCTTACTATTAAAGATAAAAATGATAAAATTAAAGATGATGAATTATTAAAAGATGATAAAAATATAACAATAATTACTGGAGAAAATTATCTGAATGACTTAGATAAATATGATTTAATCATGAAAACTCCTGGAATATCTTTTAGAGATATAAATATTTCCAAAATAAAAGACAAAATATCATCAGAACTAGAAATATTACTTAAGTACTTTAAACATAATATTATTGGTATTACTGGTACTAAAGGTAAAAGTACTACTTCATCACTTATGTATGATATATTAAAAAATAATGATAAAAAGTGTTTTCTACTAGGAAATATAGGAATTCCAATCTTTGATTTCATTGACAAGATTGATAATGATACTACCCTAGTAGTAGAAATGTCATCACATCAATTAGAATTTATTACAAATTCACCACATATTGCTATAATTACTAATTTCTATCAAGATCACTTAGATCATACTAATGGACTAGAAGATTACTATCACGCTAAACTTAACATTACAAAACATCAAAGTAGTAATGACACATTAATCTATTATCAAGGTTGCAGTGCCCTAGATGAAAGAATTAAAGCCTTAGATTTAAAATTCAATATATTAAAAGTTAATTTTAACAATAATGATATTAAAACTTACTGTGATGGTAAATATATTTATATTGATAAAGAACCAGTTTATAATACCAATGACACTAGGAATTTAATTGGTAATCACAATTTGATTAATATTATGCTTTGCTTAACTGCTTCTAATTTATTAGGATTAGATTTAACTAAAACAGTTAATGCTATCAATAATTTTAAACCATTAGAACATAGACTAGAACTAGTTGGAACATATAATGATGTAACTTATTACAATGACTCTATAGCAACAATTCCTGATGCTACTATAAACGGTATTAATGCATTAAAAAAAGTAAACACTTTAATATTCGGAGGATTAGATAGAGGTATTGATTATAATGACTTTGTAGAATATTTAAAACAAGCACCTATAGAAAACTTAATCTGTATGCCTACTACTGGTCATAAAATTGCTAAAGAATTAATTGAAGTTAAAGCAAATAAAGAAATATATATAGTCAATACACTAGAAGAAGCGGTAAAAAAAGCAAAAGAAGTTACCAAAAAAGGTACGATTTGCTTAATGTCCCCTGCTGCCGCTAGTTATGAATACTTTAAAAACTTCGAAGAAAAAGGTAATGCTTATAAAAAATTAGTAAAGGAACTTTAACCTTTACTTTTTTTGTTAAATGTTGTATAATAGCCTTTGCGAAAAGGGGGATACAATGAAAGTATATAACCAAGATTTAATGGTTTCAACAATTGATTCAGGTAATGAAAGACAATTCTGTAAAAGATGTAATGATTTAATAGATATATATGGAAAAGAAAAATTCTTAGCAACAATTAATAATAGAACTAGTTTTAAAAGATTTGCAACAAACCAAAATATATCAATAACAGATATTTATTACTTAGTTTTAAAAAGATTTTATTTATCTGGTGAAAAAGAAGATACAATAGAACGAGCATTAGACTGTGCAGACTTCGTTGGAATTCATGAAGTACTAAATGAAAATGATACAATTAGAACTAAACTATTTAGTGTATATATCGATACATTAAATAAAACACCTCATGAATTAATCATTAAAAAACTAGAATCAACTGGATATGAACAAGTTAATTCAACACTAGCATTAATGAAAAAATTCTATCGTGATAAAAATGTGGCTAATGAAAATGCTAAAGTGAAAAAATTAGTATAAAAAAGGATAGTTTCTACAAGAAATTATCCTTTTTATTTTATATCTTATTTTTGACATTTAGGACAGTAATAAGTACCTCTTCCACCTACTCTAGTTTTCAAAATAATACTACCACACTTTTGACATTTTTCATTTTCACGGCAATGGACAAAAAGTTCGTTTTGAAATCTTCCGGTAACTCCTAAATCAGATGTATAACTTCTAATAGTAGTACCGCCTTCCAAGATAGCTTTCTCTAATACAATTTTAGTATTAGAAATAATATTTTCCAAGTCTTTATCTTTTAATGAAGAAGCACTAACTAATGGATTAATGTTACTCAAAAACAATATTTCATCAGCATATATATTACCTATTCCTGTAATTATGCTTTGGTCCAAAATAACTGTTTTAATTGGCAGTTTTTTATTTTTATATTTATCTTTTAGATAATCAATTGTTAAGTTTTTATCCCATGGTTCTAATCCTAATTCTAACATAGGTCTAGCATCATTTAATTTATCTTTATCTACTAAAAGCATTCTACCAAATTTTCTAGTATCTTGATATCTCAAATCAGTATGGTCAGTAAATCTAAATATAACATGTTCATGTTTACCAAACTCCATATTTTCATCTTTTAAGAAGTATTTACCTTCCATACGTAAATGTGACAATAAATAATAATCATCTAAATGAAATATTAACCACTTACCTCTTCTTGTAATATTTCTAAACGTTTGACCTTTCAATTTCGTTGTAAAATCATCAGTACTAATTCCTTCGATAATACCAGAATAGCGTACGATAACACTATCTATAGTTTTATTTAATATCTTTCTTTTTAAAGTTTCTTTAACTGTTTCAACCTCAGGTAATTCAGGCATAACATCACCTACTTCGCATCATATAAATTAGAACCTGTACTAATTTCTACTTTTAATGGAACATCTAATTTATAAGTATTTTCCATAATATCTTTTACTATTTCTTCTACTTCATCCTTTTCATTATTTAAAGTATTTATTACAAGTTCATCGTGTACTTGAATAAGCATTTTACTTTTCAAATTTCTTTTATTAAATTCATTATATATTTCTACCATGGCTTTCTTTAATATATCAGCACTACTACCTTGAATTGGAGTATTTAATGCTATTCTTTCACCACTATTTCGAACCATGAAATTTTTACTATTTAACTCTTCGATACTACGTTTACGATTCATAATAGTTTTTACATATCCTTTATCATATGCATCTTTAATAACTGCATCCATATATTCTTTAATTTCAGGATAACTTGCTAGATAGTTTTCAATGAACTTTTTAGCAGTAACATAATCAATATTTAAATCTTCTCCAAGACCAAAACTACTTATACCATATAAAATACCAAAGTTAACTGCTTTAGCTTGATGACGCATTTCTTTAGTAACCATAGATTCAGGTACTCCAAATATATCACTTGCAGTCTTGGTGTGAATATCTTTACCGTGTTTAAAAGCATCTATTAAGTTCTTAGCTTTAGCCATATGAGCAAAAATTCTAAGTTCAATTTGGGAATAATCGCTTGATAACAATACTGAATCTTTTTCTGGAACAAAAGCTTTTCTAATCCATTTACCATATTCTTGACGAATAGGAATATTTTGAAGATTAGGACTAGATGAGGATAGTCTTCCTGTTCTAGTTAAAGTTTGATTAAATATTGTATGAATTTTTCCATCGCTATGCACTTCATTTAAAAGTCCAGTTACATAATTGTTATTTAATTTAGATAATAATCTATGTTCTATAATAGCAGGTATAATTGGATGTACATCAACTATTTTATCTAATATATCTTTACTAGTTGAATATGCATCTCCTTTTACCTTTTTAGGATAAGGAATACCTAAATGAATAAATAATACTTCAGCAAGTTGTCTAGGAGAAGAAATATTAAAATCTATGCCTGCATATTCATGAATAGTATCTTCAAGTATTTCTATTTTGGCATCTAATTCTTTTCCCATTTCTTTTAAGAATTCACAATCTATTCTAATTCCTGTCATTTCCATATCAGCAAGAACAAATGCTAGAGGTATCTCTATATCATTATATAAACTATATGCTTCTTCACTCTTCAATGAAGAAATTATTTCATCTTTAGTTTCGTATAAAAATTTAGCTTTCTTAATAATATTCTTGATATATACATCATCACTAGGCATTTTCAATTTATTAGGATTACCAAATGAATCTAAGTAAAAATCTACTTTGTATCCCTTATTGTTCATTAAATAACCAATATCATCTTTAACATTTAAATTTAATATGTAACCTGCAATCATCGCATCATATACTAAATTGTTAATCTTAATATTATATCTTGATAATACTACAATTAATTTTTTTAAATCATAAGTATATTTTTCTACATTAGACTCTAAAAAATTAGGATACTTTTCTAACACATCAAAAGGGATGTAATATGATTTAACTCCATCATAAATACCTAGCCCTATAGGAGTATCTTTATGATAGTTATAGCCCAAGGTTTCTAAATATATTGCATAGTTACCATTAAGTGTAACATTATCTAGCTTATCAAGAACTTCATATTCTATATCATGTTCAACATTATCTCTAATCATGTCTTTATCTATATTTACTTTTTTTAATAAAGAATAAAATTCTAATTCTTCTAATATTTCAATATATTTTAAGGCATCTATTCCTTGATATTTAATTTTATCAAAATCAGTATCAATAGGTACTTCTTTGTATATAGTAGCAAGATCATAACTCATAAAAGCATTATCTCTATCTTCGATAAGTTTATCTTTTACCTTACCTTTAACTGTATCAAGATTATCATATAAGTTCCCAAGAGTACCATATTCTTTTAACAAATTAATAGCAGTCTTCTCACCTATTCCCTTAACGCCAGGAATATTATCTGACTGATCACCCATTAAAGCTTTTAAATCAACCATTCTAGGAGGTTCTACACCATAAGTATTAATGAACTCATTCTTATCCATTCTGATAAATCCAGTTTGTTTTAACAGCTTAACATCTACTTCATCACTAATCAGTTGTAATAAATCCTTATCACTACTTACTATAGTAGCATTATATTCTGGATCTTCATCTACTTTTTTAGCAAATGTACCAATTATATCATCAGCTTCATAATTATCTATTTCATAACAGGCAATTCCCATTGCTTCTACTAGTTTTTTAGCAACCGGAAATTGTTCTTTTAACTCAGGAGGAGTTTCTCTTCTTCCATCTTTATATACTTGATATTTATCATGTCTAAAAGTTTTACCTTTATCGAATGCTATCATTACATATTCAGGACGTTCTTCATTGATTATCTTATTAATCATATTAATAAATCCATATAAAGCATTAGTGGGAAAACCCTTAGAATTTTTCATGATTGTACCTGTGTATGCTGTAGCATAAAAACTTCTAAATAAAAGATTATTACCATCTATTAATATTACTCTCTTCATAAAATCACCTATAAGTATTATAACATTTTAAGTATAAAAAAAGAAGAACTTTAATTCTTCTACATAGTTTTATTTTGAGTTGTAGCAACTACTGGTGTAGGATTACTAGCACCTTTTTGTACTATTTCTTGAGCATTGTTGAAATCCTTATTACTTACTTCTAATCCATTTACAACTGCCTTAGTTTCTATATCAAACCATTTACATATCATCATATTTCTTGCAGTTACTTCCATTGGTTCATTTTCTTTTTGAATTAAAACGAAACTAGAAGTATTTTTTTCTTTATCTTCAACTACATTTAATTGAATACCAACCGCATTAAGCATAGCTGTTTTCTCTTCAGAAGTAAATTCAAAATTATCTTTTTGTTTTTCACTTGATAATTGTAAAAATCTATTTTTTACTTCTTCCATCGTTTTTTTATTTTCTTCACGCATTTCACCAACTAATTGTTCAAGTTCTGCCACTTTGTTTCTTAATTGTACATTTTCTTGTTCATAGTTTTCTTTTTCAGAAGGTTTATTTTGTCTTTCTTGTATTTCATTTTGCTTATCTACACTTGCAACAATTCTTTCTATTTGGAATTCAGTAGCAGAAGTGTATCCTTCTTTATATAATTTAAACATTTCTTCTTGCCAATTTGGGCCATACTTTGCAATATGTTTTTTTATTTCTTTCTTTGAAGAAACACTAGCAATAAAACGATTGAATCCCTTCATCATTGAATCATTAAAAACTTTATCATCTATTTTTACTATCTCACCAGTGTGTTCATAAATTAATTTGATTCGTTCAGAAGGTGTCAAATACTTAATATTCATTTTTTCACCAGTTTTAGATGAAATGATATACTCAGATGATAAGTTATATTCGTTTTCTTTTTCAGGCGCAGTAAGCATTTCTTCTCTAGCATCTACACTTGCAAAACCATTAATAACTTCTTCTGTAAGACCTTCATTTATTTTCTTTCTTTCCCACTTTGTTCTTTCAACTTCCAACCATAAATATTTTTCTCTTATTTCTAACTCTTGTCGCTTTTGACCAGCAGGAGTTTTTTCTAATAAATCTTGAACAGAAGAAACCTCAGCTAAAATGCTTTCTAATTTATCAGTTATACTAAATATATTGTATTCCATATATTATCACCATTTTAATTTTATCACATAAGAGTTTTTACAACAAATAAAAAGCAGTATTTTCATACTGCTTTACAGTTAAATTTTACTAAAGTAAAGTATCAACATCGTTGTCGTTATTGTTCTTGTTATATCCAGTATTAGAATTTGACTTACTAGAAGAATCACTGGATGTAAGCGGAGAATCATCTATAGCTCTACCGTTAACATCATCAACTACTCTAGTTATATCATCAGGTGAATCAGCAGTATCACCTTCTTGTTCGTTAACTGTAACAGTTTTAGTATCAGACGTTTCAAAAGTTTGACCTTGTTGTTCATTAATTGTCACATTGGCTTCGCTTGCAACATCAATTGTACTACCCATTACTTGATTTACAACCATTTCCATTTCTTGACGTGATGGTGAATTGTTCTTAGCTTCATTAATAACTTGCTGTACAACTTGTTGTACTTGTGCAGGAGTAGCATCTACAGAGCCACCCAACACCTGATTAACAATTTGTTCAGTAACCTCTGAAGAAACACCCAATTTTTGACCAAATTTTTGATCTACCTGTTGATACAATGTTTCTGGAACATTACTACTAGTATTAACTACACCTTGTATCTCACTAGTTAATTTACCAATATCATCAAAACTCAACTTAGCCCTAACTTCTGTATTTAATAAGCTATCAACTATATCACTTGCTGTTGCCTCAGGATTCTTAGTAAGTTGTGCTTGAACTGCATCACGATAAGTTGCTTGAGTCTTTTCTGCTTTATCTTTTGCTTGTTGTTCTTCTTTAGCTTCAGCTTTAGAAATATAACCACTTGTATTTGAATATCCACCTTTAATAGCATTTCCTACCGCAGTAGCACCAAGAGCAGCACCACCCATAGACATTAATGCTCCCTTACCAGCTTTAGTAGCCCTAGAACCAGCTTGTTTTAAAGCGGCTGCATTATTAGAATGGAAAGCGTTAGAACTTTTGTAATTGCTAAGTGCCTGTTGTTTAGACATTCCCTGCTGCCTGTTTTTTATCGCAGCACTACGATTTTGTTGATTAGCAAGTCCCGCTTTTTGGAATCCTCCAAGTGCACCAGCAGCACCACCTAAAGCAGCACCACCCATCGCTAGGGCTCCCATACCTACGCCTTTTAGTATACCACCAACTGATTTTAATAGACCGGTAGCAGAAGATTCTTGTTCTAAATCAAGTCCTAAAATATTTCCTAATATCTTTGGTAAATCCATCATAAATGCTAATAAACCAATCATAATAAGTGCTTTTAATAAATAATCTTTTTCTGCAAGAAGTGATCCACCGCTATATTTTGGGAATGCATTATTCATTAAAGTCATTACAAATAGTACAAACCAAATTGACATAATTCTAGTAAACAGCATAAAGTAACTACCCAAAACTGCACTTTTCCAGTTTTTAAACACTCCATCATCCGCACCATTAGCCATGTATTCAACCATCGCAATTGGTGCTATTAACTGAAACAAGAACAGTTTAAAAAATCTTACTACAATATCTAAGCAATACTTGAGCATTAAGTATAAAACATATCCTAAAATGAATGTAGAAATCAGATAAAAGTAACTATAATCATAACTTGTATATCCAATTCCTAAGAAACCACCGCTATTAAAGTCAATGGATGATAAATCACTTTGCTCTAATGCTTTTTTATATTCATTTTTAATCTTTGTCGATGCCTTAGAACTAGGATTAATAAATCCGGATAAAATTGTTGTACCTATAGCTTTGCCACCATTGGCAGTACTTTTTCCAACTTCTTTTAGCATATCACTTGGTATAAACAGTTGTTGAACTAATTGGTCTTCTATAATTGCAGTCTGTAACTTCATACCATAATCGAAAATAGTAGGAATGAATATAATCCCTAATACGCCTATTACTACACGTTTAATTAAAGCTTCTGTTCCAACCTTTTGATCAGCTATCATCTCAGGATTAATCATATATTTAATAAGTAACATTGCAATTCTGAAAAAGACAAATACACCAATGAAAATATATACATTTTTCATTACTTCATTAACTATTGTTTTATTAAACATCGTACCATTTAGTAATGTCATAAAGTAGCCATAAATAGCACCAATACAATTAACTAAAGTACAATCTATCCAAAAGCTAATACCTCTAAGTAAGTAAATAACTCCACCGCTAGCCAACCAGACACCTAAAGCTATTTCAGTGCCGGTCATAATCATAGAAATTACCCTTTGGGCAGCCGCAAAAAAGTCTACCATTATATCACCTCATTTTAATACTATTTTTCTTCAGCAGTAATACCAGTTTTAGAATTATTTGTTTTTCCAGGTTTAGTAATGCTACCAGTACCAGTACCTGCAGTAGCACTCGAATCAAATAAGCAATCAATATATTCAATATTCTTAGCTATATCACTACCACTAGTTTTTACAAGTTTTAATAAAACTTTTACTAATAATGGTAAGAATAAGAACACAACTAATATTATTGCACGATTAATAATAGTTTTCTTACGTTTAGGTAATTCTTCCTCAACATTACCAGAGATAACTATTTTACCTATATCAAATGCTGTTAAAATAATAACAAGTGCAGGAAGTAAAATTTGACCCCATTGAATAATGGATTTTAATACAGGTGAAGTGTTTTTTAAACGTTCTGTACATAAACTTCCACTCGTTTCATCACTATCAGGAATATTATCTGTTTTAGTAAATTTTAATTTATGTGTAGCATCAGGACTAGTACTAATAGAGTATTTTACTTGATCTTTATTAAATTTATAATTTATTACCGAACTACTATCAGAAACAGGGATAGGCTCTGGTGAATTTAAATAAAGTGTATTAGGTGCATTTTCTACAATAATAGATTTCTCACTATCATCAATTCTAGTAGCTCTTCCATCTTTTACTAATAATACTATATTATCATATATATAAATACGAACATAAGCAGCTGTACCAATTTTTTGCTCAGCTGGCATTACATAATATAACGTTTTATTTGGCTCAGGATAATCATCACTTAATAAGTATCTCTCTGATACTAACTTATAGTTTTTTTGATTCTCGGCTGCCTTAATACCTGGACCCGTTGCACCTGCACACCCCCAAAACCAACACCAGCCACTACGCTCAAGTTCAAAATCAGAACAACTATCCTCTTTACATTCTAGTCTACCATCAAATTTATAAAAACTCATAGAAACGTTATTGTCACTAGTCAAATCAGCTGAATGAAGTTTGCTGGCACAATATGTAGTTTCTTTATTACCTTGATTAGTGGTTAATGTTCGACCTAATTTATCAACAAAAACACTTGAACCACCCTTATTAGAATCACTTTTAGAAGACCCAACAAGATTGTAAGTAGTTCTAGAATCAATTATCCTTTCGCTACCAGCAGACCATTCTTCTGTGTATAATCCACCATCTTCATATATACATTCTAGCGTATAACTCTTGAAATCAAGTCTAGCTGCAAAAGCTTTATCCGTAAAAATTAAAAATGACAATATAAAAGTAAGTACCAATAGTATCTTCTTTTTCATTACTAAATCACCAACTATCTTCTATTCTAAAATAATTATAGTTGATTTTTTAATATTAAGCAATATCAAATTATTAAAAGTAAAGAAAAAAAACACTCGCTAAGAGCATCTTAATTCTTTTCATAATTGCAACTACTACATTTAATTTTCTTGTTCTTTTCTACTAAAAGTTCTCCACATTCTGGACAAACTTCTCCAATAGGAATATCCCAAACAGCTACTTTACACTTTGGATAATTAGAGCAACCATAGAAAACTTTACCTTTTCTAGTAGTTTTTTCTATTATGTCACTACCACATTTAGGACATTTACAAATTACTTTTACCTCTTTTTCTTCTTTCTTTATATATTTACAAGTAGGATAGTTAGAACATGCGGTAAACTCGCCATATCTACCCTTTCTAATCACTAAAGGACTTCCACATTCTGGACAAACTTCCCCAGTCTCTTCAGCTTTTTTCTTTTCCATATTTTTAAATGCTGCTTCTACTTCTGGTTCAAATTGATTATAAAAATCTTTTAATATTTTTATAGAATCCTTATTACCTTCTGCAACTTTATCCAAGTCTTCTTCCATTGCAGCCGTATATTCAACATTTATCAAATCAGAGAAGAATTCTTGTAACTTATCAGTAGTTTCAATTCCTATCTCTGTTGGTTTAAACTTCTTATCTTCAAGTGTTACATAATCACGTTCTTTTATAGTATCAATTGTCTTAGCATAAGTAGATGGTCTACCTATTCCCAAATCTTCCATCTCTTTAATTAATTTAGCTTCTGTATATCTTGCAGGTGGTTGAGTAAAGTGTTGTTCTTTTTTTATCTCTTTTGATGTTAAAATCTCACCATCTTTTATAGATGGTAAAACTTTATCTTCACTTTTCTCATAATCTTTATATACTTTTAAATATCCATCATAAATAAGTACTTGCCCAGTTGTTTTAAATTGATAATTATTATTATCAAAAATAATTGTAGTAGCATCAACTTTAGCATCAGCCATAATACTTGCTAATGCTCTATAATAGATAATTGAATAAAGTTTATATTCATCATTTGTTAAATACTTTTTAACACTTAATGGATCTCTATTAACACTAGTAGGTCTTATAGCTTCATGAGCATCTTGAACATTTTCTGTCTTCTTAGTAGTTTTAACATATCCAACATACTCCTTACCATATTCCTTATCTATATAAGCATATCCACTTTTAATAAATTCATCACTTAATCTAATAGAATCAGTTCTCATATAAGTAATTAAACCTACTGTTTCATTTTCTAAATCTATTCCTTCATAAAGCTTTTGAGCAATAGACATAGTCTTTTTAGCAGTAAATCCCAGTTTAGTAGAAGCTTCTTGTTGTAATGTACTTGTAATAAAAGGAGGTTTAGCTTTCTTATTTTTCTTTTTAGACTCAATACTTTCTACAGTAAACTTATCACTTAATTCTTTTAGTATCTTATCTGCTTCTTCTTCACTCTTTATTTCAATATCTTTATGGTTATAGTTAAATAACTCACTTGTTAATTCATCAAAAATACCAGTAATAGTCCAGTACTCTTCTTTAACAAAGTTCTCTATTTCACGTTCTCTATCAACAACAAGTTTAAGGGCTACGCTTTGTACACGTCCAGCACTCTTTCCTCCTGTTTTAGATTGCATTAATCTACTTAATCTAAATCCTATAATTCTATCTAAAATTCTTCTAGTTTCTTGACTATGAACTAAATTATCATCTATTTTACGTGGACTCTTAAATGCTTCAATAACCTTATCTTTAGTAATTTCATGAAATAATACACGTTCATAATCTTTATCTTTAATACCTAATGCATCTTTTAAATGCCATGATATAGCTTCCCCTTCACGGTCTGGGTCGGTTGCAAGATAGATTTTATCTGATTCTTTTATATCTTTTTTTAATTCACTAATAACCTTTTTCTTTCCTGCAATAGGAATATAATTAGGTTTAAAATCATTATCTACATCTACTCCTAATCCAAATTTACCAGTAGTAGATAAATCTCTAATGTGCCCTTTACTAGACACTACTTTATAATCTTTTCCTAAATATTTTTCAATTGTTTTACTTTTACTTGGAGACTCCACAATTACTAAATTCTTAGGCATGAAACCACCCCTTCACTCTTTATACTTATACTAGTTAAAAAGAATTTTGTCAATAATATACATATTCTAAAATTTCAAAAAAAGAATTCCTTTTCAAGAATTCTATACATTATCAAATTGTGAATTGTAAAGTTTAGCATAAAAACCATTTTTCTTTAATAATTCTTCATGACTACCTTGTTCAACAATATCACCATTATCCATAACTAATATTAAATCAGCATTTTTAATAGTAGATAATCTATGTGCAATAATAAAACTTGTTCTACCTTCCATAAGTTTATCCATTGCTTGTTGAATAAGTATTTCCGTTCTAGTATCAACACTACTAGTTGCTTCATCTAATATCAATATTTTAGGATCTGCTAAAATAACTCTAGCAATAGTAAGTAATTGTTTTTGACCACCTGATATATTATCACTTTCTTCATTTAAAACCATATTATAATTATCTGGTAATGTCTTAATAAAGTGATGAACACTAGCACTTCTAGCAGCATTCTTAACTTCTTCTATATCAGCATCTAACTTACCATATCTAATATTATCAGCAATAGTACCATTAAATAACCAAGTATCTTGTAATACCATACCAAATAAACTTCTTAAATCATTTCGCTTGAAGTCCTTAATATTATGCCCATCTATTAATATTTCACCACTATTAACATCATAAAAACGCATTAATAATTTCACCATAGTGGTCTTTCCAGCCCCGGTAGGTCCTACTATCGCAATTTTTTGTCCCTGTTTTACTTTGGCATTAAAATCATGAATTATAACTTTATCTTCGTCATACCCAAATTTAACATCTTTAAACTCAACATTACCACGAATATTAGCAACTGATACTGGATTTTTAACATCAGACACTTCTTCCTTAGCATCTAAAAATTCAAAAATACGTTCAGCTGATGCTACTGTAGGTTGTAACATTGAAAATATTTGAGCAAGTGTAGCAGCAGAACTATTTAAATTTCTAACATATTGTGAGAAAGATAATATTCCTCCTACTTTCATTTGATTCTTTATAGTTAAATAACCGCCATAAATAGATACTAAAACATAATTGATATTACCTACAAAGTTCATCAATGGATGCATTGAAGTTGATGCAAATTGACTTTTCCAACCTGAATCATATAATTTATCATTTAACTCTTTAAAACGAGCTAATTCTTTATCTTCAGCACAGAAAACACTTACTACATCATGTCCTCCATATACTTCTTCAACAAGACCATTCATATTACCTAAATTATGTTGTTGTCTAGTAAAGTACTTTTGAGATTTTTTCATAATAAATCCCATTCCCATTATTGATATAGGAAGAATTATAATAGACGCAGCAGTCATTTTACCACTAATACTAATCATCATTATTATAGTACCAACTAAAGTCGCAAATGACGATACTAATTGACTTAGTGTTTGACTTAAATTCTGAGAAAAAGTATCTACATCATTAGTAATTCTAGATAATATTTCACCATGAGTTCTAGTCTCAAAATAAGATAATGGTAATTTATGTAATTTCTTACTTATTTGATCTCTTAAATTATAAGATATTTTACATGCTACTGAATTCATTATAAAACTTTGGATAAAAGAACAAAAAGCACTAAAAGCATATAATCCCAATAAAAGTAATAAAGTCTTTTTAATAAAGTCAAAATCCATTCCACCTTGTCTTGTAACTTTTCTTACTAATCCATTAAATATTTCAGTAGTAACATCTCCTAAAATATTAGGTCCTATTATAGAGAAGATTGTACTTAATATAGCAAATATCATTACTACAATAATAGCAATACGATACTTTTTAGTATAATTTAATATTTTCTTCAAAGTACCTTTAAAGTCTTTTGCTTTATCAGGACCTTTAAATCCATGCATTGGTCCATTAGCCATTTATATCTCCTCCTTACTTAATTGTGATAGTGCGATTTCTTTATATACTTCACAAGTATCTATAAGTTCCTTATGAGTACCCATTCCTACTACTTTGCCTTCATCTAATACAATTATTTTATCAGCATTCATAATAGTAGAAATTCTTTGAGCTACTATAAATACAGTACTATCTTTTGTAACCTTCTTTAATTCTTTTCTAAGAGTAGCATCAGTTTTAAAGTCAAGAGCTGAGAAACTATCATCAAAGATATAAATATCTGGATTAACAGCAATTGCTCTTGCTATAGATAATCTTTGACGTTGACCACCAGATACATTAGTACCACCTTGAGCTATAGGAGATAAATACTTATCTTCTTTTGCTTCGATAAATTCTGTTGCTTGAGCAATTTCAGCCGAAGACATCATTTTATCATCAGTAATCTTATCATTACCATACTTAATATTACTCTCTATTGTTCCACTAAATAGTATTCCTTTTTGAGGAACATAACCAATTCTTTTTCTTAATGTATCAATATTTATACCTCTAATATCAACACCATCTACTGTAATAGAACCTTCTGTAACATCATAGAATCTAGGAATCAAATTAATTAAAGTTGATTTACCACTTCCAGTAGAACCGATAAACGCTATAACTTCACCCTTCTTAGCAGTAAAATTAACATCAGTTATTACATCCTCATTAGCATCAGGGTATCTAAAACATACATTTTTAAATTCTATAATACCAGTCTTATCCTTATCAAATTTCTTTTCTTCTAAAGGATTATTTATACTAGATGGAGTATCAATTACTTCAATAATTCTTTTAGCTGATATAGATGCTCTTGGTAACATAATAGAAATCATAGATATCATTAAGAAAGCCATAATTATTTGCATTGTATATTGAATATATGCCATCATATCTCCAACTTGGATAGTACCAGCATCTATTCCTTTAGAACCAAACCATACAATAGCAATACATACTACGTTCATAAGTAACATCATTAAAGGCATCATAAGAGACATAGTTCTATTAACAAACAAATCTACTTTAGTTAAGTTCTTATTAGCGTCATCAAATCTTTTCTCTTCATGACGTTCATTACTAAAAGCTCTTATAACTGGAATTCCTTCTAGTATTTCACGTGATACTAAGTTTAATTTATCTACTAAGCTTTGAAATATTTTGAATTTAGGCATTACTATAATGAATAATGTACCTACTATTATTAAAAGTGCAGCTACAGCAATAATAATTATCCAAAGCATTGAATTTTCAGCACTAGTAGTTTTAAGTATTCCTCCTATAGCAATAATTGGTGCATAGAACACTACTCTCATAAGCATAACTACTACTTGTTGTATTTGTTGAATATCATTAGTTGTTCTAGTAATTAATGATGAAGTACCAAACTCTTTCATTTCACTCTTAGAGAAGTGTATTACTCGATTAAATACTTTCTCCCTTAATGTTTTAGCAAGTTTAGCTGCAAGACGTGATCCAAAGAAAATAATTAATACAGCAACAGCCATAATCAATAGTGCTATTCCTAACATCTTAGCACCACTAATTAAAATATAATTAGTTTGGATTTTTCCTAAATCAAGTCCTACTTTTTCATATTCAGATTTTACTCCTTCTATAGCAGCACCACTTAAGATAGTACCTGACATCTCTTCTAATTTTTCATCAATTTGTTTAATGATTTCACTTCTTGCATTATCATCCATCATTTTAAGCATATCAGAAAATGATGTTCCACTAGGTAGATTAATATCAAGACTAGATGGATTTTTATCAATCATAGTAACAATATATGAAACAGCAAAAGCATGTTCTAAAGAAGAATTAACTCCTTCCCTATCTAATCCATTATATACATAAATATCTTCATGTTTTGAAATTGGATATTTAGATACATAATCTTTATTATTTTTACTTATCAATGTGTAATGCGTACTAACAGTATCTTTTTCATGACCATTCATTAATAACATTAAATTATTATATGTATCAACTGTCATAACACTAGGTACCGCATCTTCTATACCATTTTGTTGAATACCAACATTTATTATTTTAGAAGTATAATCAGGCAGTGCTAAATCAAGCTCAGCTTGACATACTAATAAAGCAATAATTATAAGTATAGAAAATATTGATGTTTTTAAATATTTAAATAATTTTAACATAATGTCTTCCTTTCTAAGCCTCTTTTAATTATATTAAGTTGTGCAATATAATGTGCACGTACATCACTAATTTGGTGAAATTTATCAAATGATATTGCAATCGAATGAAATAGAATTGGCATCAATATACTAAGTAAAACTTTTCTTTCTTCAAAAGAAATATCGTACTTTGAAAAATCTATAGTATTTAGAATTGAACCATTAATTTCACTTTCAATTACTTTAGGAAAAGCAATATCTAATTGTTTAGAATTCATATTAATAAATAAATTATGAACTAAATTATAGTTACTATTCTTAGTCTTTACTATTTCATCGTAAAAGATAATCAAACTTTTAAATATATCTCTGTCATTGTTATTTAGAATAATTAAAAGTTTCTCTCTAAATTTTTCTATATAACTCTTAAGTATATATAGATATAAATCTTCTTTATTATCAAAGTACAAGTAGAAACTACCTCTAGCCAGATTAATACTTTTAATAATTTTATTAATAGACGCTTCTTCATAAGTTTTATTTGAAAACTCTTCTTTAGCTGCTTTTAATAGTTGCTCTTGCTTTTCTTTAGATAATTCAAAGAATTTATCCTTAGCCACAATATCACCACCAAACGTACTTTTTAAGTATATATGACACCTTGTCATAAAGTCAACTAACTTCACTAATTTTTCACAAGAAAAAAGACAACTTTCGTTGCCTTACAAATTAAGAAAATGTATATGGATTGCCACTAGTACCTGCACCACTAATTGTTTTAACGTCTGGTTTAATATTTATTACAGGACGAACATATTGAGTTTCATTACTATATGTACCACGGACAACGTAAAGAGGAGGATTTACATAAAGTCTATATATACTGGCAAAGTTAGATGCATCATCATATCGGTATGGAGTCATTGTCCAACCCGCTGCAGTTAAGTAAGTAGCATTACTGCCAACATTAGCGATTGTTGTTGAGCCAGCATACATGATTTCATCTGCAGTTATTAATCCTATTGGATATGTTAATGATTTATTTCCTTTTGTACCAGAAGTTAAAGTATATAAATCCTTTGTTTGTGGGCAAGAAAATTGTGGAGCACGATTAGTTTCCAATCTCTTGTATGCACCATAGTATGTATCGGTTGTTCCGACACCACTTCCACTTACCAATGATCTATCTCCGCAGAAACCCGCATCAGCCAAATATGATGCATAACTAATTAAGTTATTTTGATACCATGTATCAATTTTTTGCTTGATTACGCTAGAGTTAGTATTAGCATGAACTGTCAAATATGTAGTACCTTTAGGATCACCATACATATATCCTACATAGGCATTACTGAAATCAGTATCGTTGAAAGAAGAACTACCAATCGAAGCAGCCTCACCTGTTGAACTAGAAGAAGTTCCCTGATAAATTAATCTGACACTACCGTCTTCATTAACTCTTATTATTCGCCAATAGAATCCTCCAAATTTAACATAATTGTTCTGTGCTGCTCCTCTAAAGTAATATGTTGATAATTCATCTTCCGTATTTGCATCATATGGATAATACAGACCAAGTCCATTACTATTAGTGACGGCATCATCATTATAGCTAGTATAATGGTTTTTAGCTAATAAATTTGTTCCAGAAAGACTAGTTACTTCATATAAGCTAACACAATTTGTTAATGTCGCACTTCTACAAGTGTATTTATAAGTTGTATATTTAGTAGGAATATCAGAAGCAGCAACTGCTACAGGGCTAATTAATTCAAAAGTGCCATTCTTAGAATCAAACTTATAACTAGTTGCATACATATATGATGTTGATGTATATTGGAATGACGAATTACCTGACGGAGTAGTCTTTTCTAAAAATATACGTTCAATCGGAATTCTATCAAATGAATAACCAAGTCCGGCTGTAGAGCTTACATAACTAGTTAATTTATAAAGTGTAGAGCAAGTCCCTGTTGACGAAGTTGATTTACAAGTGTATGGATACGTTGAATAATTAGATGACATATTTGCCCATGTACTTGGCGCAGTAGTAACTAAACTATATACTCCTGTCGTTGGATTAAACGTATAACTTTTACCAAAATAATATGATGTACTAGCAGAGAATATAATAGAATTTCCAGTGTTATATTGTCTTTCTCTATATGCAGAAGGAGTAGAACCACTTTCAGAAGCAGGTTTACTGAAATTAATATTTGCATCGGACCTAGCTATATTGTTAACTTTTGCTATTCTTTGTCCTAAATCTATTGATTTTATGTTACGTTTTAATGTTGTTATTACTCCTCTTACATTTACTCCTGATGAAGTACTTGGAACTGCTAACAATCCAGGTATTCCTTGTGAAAACGTTAATGAACCATTATCAGACGGTAATATCCAAGTTGGTGCTGCATTAGCTGTATCTTGAAATAAACTGTTGTCCACTTTATATAAATCTAAGGCCTCATCAGCACTTAATAATCTTGCACTTATTCCAGTTACATTTCCACCAGCTGTACTTAATTTAGTTTTAATTGATGGTAAATATGTATTTTGTATATAATATCCTATATTTGTACTTGAAAACGGATTATATTTTGTTGTTGAAATTGAGTCATATACTCTTCTCGTTACTATTGTATCAGAATATAAAGTTATCATTGAATCTACTTGTCCAGTTTTCTTTGCTACATACCATACGCTTCCATCAACTAATGTTACTTTATCACCGACTTCATAGTTTGGATAACTTGGTGATGGTAAATTTGCTTTTGATACACTTATTATTGGTTTTATTAATACAGTACTAGGTGATGCTAATTCTACTGTTATAGCTCCTGCTCCTACTCCTGTATTATCAAGTCGAAGTGTATAATAATTATCTCCGCTTTTTGATGATGTTAGCATCCAAGAACCAACTGATCCAGTGTTAGCAGTAATACCACTTAATAACCAATCAGGCATTACATCTCTTAAATCAGCTTTGTCTTGTAATTGTTTAACTGTATATCCTGATAATTTTGCCAACTCTTCCATCGTTGGAATTCTACTTGATAATATCTTTTTCCAACTTGAAGTATATGTACTCAAAAAATCAGAGGCACTACTTGCACCTGCAGCATTTGAAATTGTATCTGCTGCTATTAATTCTACTGTTAAGTCTCCTCCTGAACTAAATGATGCCGAAGTATTATTTAACGATACTACATAAAACAATCTTTCAGTTCCATCTCCCGGGTCAAACATAACTGCGTCCCCTGGTTGATAAGCCATATAACCATTGTCTGTTGTGTTACCTGAGTTGTTATCTAAACTAGTACTTTTCTCTACATAATCAAAACCTAACATTAAGTCTTTTGTAGTATTACTTAAATTTGTTACTCCATCTTGGGCTTTTATTGTTACTATTACTTTATTCGTCTCACCTGGCTTTAATACTGTTGTATCTTCAAGCACTCCTTCTATTTCATAAGTTATAGAATAGTTTGTATCCTCGGTTTTTTCTATTGTACTTAACTTTGCTGTAATATTACCTTGATTTTCAAGTACTATTTCATACTTTACAGTAGCATTTGTAGTTGGTAAACTTGCATGTAATGTTGCCGTAGTTCCTACAAAGCTATGACTCGTATCTACTCCTCCATTTGTTACACTACTAGTAATACTTACTATCTTCACTATCCAGTTTCTATCTATCTGCGCTATACCATCAATATCCATATGTTGAGATAAAGCAGCGTATCCTAAACTCATTACAAAAACTACTAGACATAATGAAACTGTTAGTATCTTCCTTTTACTTATATTTAACCTTTTTAGTTTTCTTTTTATGAAGTTCATTTAATCAACCCCAATCATTTTATTTATTATATTCATCTATTAAATCAGTAAATTCTTTCTGTATTTCATCTAATCTTTCTTTACTTGTTGCTTCAAACCTTGCTGTTATATTTGGCCCAGTATTACTTGCTCTTACCAAAGCCCAACCATCATTAAATGTTACTCTAACACCATCAATTGTTAAAGCATCATAACCTTTATCTCTACAATAATTAATTATTTTATCAACTACTATAAATTTCTTATCATCAGGTGATGCAAACTTCAACTCCGGAGTTGATTCATAATGAGATATACCATCTAATAATGAACTAAGGGGTTTATCAGTATGAGATAATATTTCCACTAATCTAAGTCCTGCATATATTCCAGAATCAAAGCCTGGCCATTTATCTCTAAAATAAACATGTCCTGATAACTCTCCTCCAAAAGGTAAATCATCATCTCTAACCTTAGCTTTAGTATAAGAATTACCCGTTCTATAACAAATACTCTTTCCACCTAGTTTTACTATTTCGTCATCTAACGCTTTAGAACATTTAACATCATATAAGAAAGTCTTATTTTTAACTTTATTAATTATATTTCTAATAATTATAATCATATATTTATCGGTGGGAATATAATTACCTTTTTCATCAATTATACCTACACGATCACCATCACCATCAAATGCAATACCAATATCTGCTTTCTTATCTAAGACTTCCTTCTTCAAAAAGCTTAAATTTTCTTCAACACAAGGATCTGGATGATGATTAGGAAAATTAGAATCACTTTCTCCAAATAATGTTTCAATATCTATTGGTAATCTATAATATATATCTTTTGCTATACAAGTAGTAGTACCGTTTCCTAAATCTAATATAACTTTAAGAGGACGTTTACCTAATGAAATATTATCAAGCATTAACTTAATATACTCATCTCTTACATCATAATTAGATAATTTACCTTCACCATTTATAAATTCACCTTTAAATGTAAAATCACGGAATTCTTCAATCATTTCTCCCCTTGCATTACCACGTTCATCAAAAGCAAATTTAAATCCATTATCATCTTTAGGATTATGACTAGCAGTTACCATAATACCAGTAGGATTATTTTTTAATATACAAGCGTAATAATACATAGGTGTAGTAACAAGTCCTAAATCAATAACATCAACTCCAGTTGATAAAATACCTTCAATTAAGAAAGATGCTAACTCTAAAGAGGAATATCTATTATCTCTTCCTACTATACAAGTTTTCTTTCCCATTTTACTAACATA
The DNA here is from genome assembly GCA_934155645.1 of uncultured Bacilli bacterium. GTDB lineage: Bacteria > Bacillota_I > Bacilli_A > RF39 > UBA660 > RGIG3091. Next base: position 136,881 of record CAKPHC010000002.1, read on the forward strand.
AGTACCAAAACTTCTTCCTATGATATATGCAACATCTTTATTTAAATCATTTGGATATACTCCTCTTATATCATACCCTCTAAATATATATTTATTAATATTCATAACGCCTCCTATTGTACTTTAGTTGTTTTACATTCAAAAGAATCATCACTATATATTGCCATTTGTTCAGATATAACTTTTTTATGATTATCAAGTGCTTCTTCGTTACTATAATCAAATTTAGAATAATCTATATTTAAAATATAGTTATTATTTTTTTCAGAAAACTCTACATTAGGTACTTTTTTTAATGTTTCATATTCTTCAATAGTAACTCTACTACCAAAATAAGAATCAGTACTAGAAACTGTATAAGTAAAAGTAGAATCATTAATAACACCATCTACATAATTAGTACTTATTGTAGTTTTTAATTTATATTCAATAAAATCATCATCTTTTACACAAGTTAAATTCATAATAGTTTTTTTTATCTCATCTGGTTTTTGTTCTTCTTCAGGAAATAAAACTCTAAATAAAGGTGGTAATACTATAAATAGTAATAATATAAATATTCCCAAATAACAAAGAGTTTTAGTAGTACTAGCATCATTCTTACTCATAACAATTCTCCTATTCTAAAGAATATTTTATCATATATTTAAATAAAAAAAAAGCCAAATATATGGCTTATTTGTTAAATTCTTTTAATAATTCAATTACTTTACGCATTTCTAAATCGTATTTAATCATATCTAGTCCACCAAACATTTTTAAGAATTCTTCTTTTTCCATTTGATATTTACTAGATAAGTTATCAGCTTCTTTTTCTGCTTCTTCATCAGTTATTTCGACTTTTTCTTGTTTAGCAACTTCTTCAAGCATTAAACGATATAATACATGACTATATGCTTCTTTTTCTAATTGTGCTCTTAAGTCTTCTTCTTTAGTATTAGTGAATTGATAATATAATTCTAATGAGATTCCTTGCATTTTAATTTGATCTTCAAATCTATGTAATAATCTATCTACTTCTTCACTAACCATTTCTTCTGGAATATCAACTTCCGTTTCTTTTCCAACAGCTTCTAATAATTTATCTACATAATTATTTTCAGCATCAACTTCTTTATGTGCTTTGATATTTTCTTCTATTTCTTTTTCTAATTTTTCTTTAGAATCAACGCCTTCAATTCCTAAATCATCAAATAACTCTTTATCAAATTCTCTTTGAACTTTTTCTTTTACTTCATTTACTTTTACTTTAAATGTGGCTTTTTGTCCTTTTAAGTCTTTAGCTGGATATTCTTCTGGGAAAGTTACTTCAATTTCTTTTTCACTACCTACTTTCATTCCAACTAATTGTTCTTCAAATCCTGGAATAAATGAATGACTACCAATTTCTAATTCATAGTTTTCACCTTTTCCACCTTCGAATGCTACTCCATCTTTAAATCCTTCGAAATCGATAATAGCAACGTCACCCATAGCAACTTCACCATTTTCTTTAACACATTCTTCACTGTATCTTTCTAATACATGATGAAGTTCATGTTCTATTTCTTCTTTAGTAACTTTAACTTCTTCAGGTTTAACGTTTAATCCTTTATATTTTTTAATTTTAACTTCTGGTTTAGTAATGATAGTAAATATTAATTCAACACCATTTTCATCAACACTTTTAATATCTAGTTTTGGTTGTACTACTGGTATTAATTTAGATTCTTCTAATGCTTTAACATATCCTTCTTCGATAACATTATCCACAGCAGGAATATATAAACGTTCTTTACCAAATTTCTTTTCAAATATTTCTCTTGGTACTTTACCTTTTCTAAATCCATCAACATTTACTTTTTTTACTTCTTCATTAAATGCTTTATCTAAGGCACTCTTCCAAGATTCACCTTCTATTTTAATAGTAATTTCATGTTTGTTTTCTTTTTTACTCATCTTTCATTCCTCCGATTTCTCTTATATTATAAATGAATTACTTATTTAATTCAAGGATTTTTGAGTTGACTTTTACTACTTATATGATAAAATTAAAATATGAGAGTTACTTATTAGTTAACTTTCGAAATGATAAAGGAGGACCAATGAAAAGTTTTTTAAAATGGTTAAAGCAGTTTTTATATTTTTATTAAGAAAAAGAGGTATAAATAATGGTACTAGATAAAGATAAATTAAAATCTTTTATCACCTCTTTAATAGTAATTATCAGTTATATACTTTGGGCCACTTTTATACAATTTCCTCTTTCTGTACTAAAAGTCCATAATAATGTAGTAATATCTATATATGAAGTAATAATCAATACAATTTATTTAATAGTTATGTATTTATTATTTTATAAGGATATAAGTAGTGATATTAAAAAATCTTTAACTAATAAAAAGAAAACAATAATTAATATAACATTATGTATATTATCTTTGTTCTTTATTATGTTGTTAACAAATATTTTAAGTTTTTTTGTTTTTAAGAAAATAATACTTCCTAATAATGATATTTCATTAGTTAACGGTATTAACAAAAGTACTTTTACTTCATTATTTTATTTATTAATGTTTTCTCCTTTCATAGAAGAATTAGTATTTAGATTAAATTTAAGAAAAGTATATAAAAATAGTATTGTATTTATTATTATTTCAAGCATTTTATTAGGATTATATTATTTAATATATAATAACTTAAATATATTATTTATATCTTATTATTTAGTAGGTTTATTTTTATCAATTATGTATGTTAAAACTGATAATATTATAATTAATATAATATCCCGTATTATTTATAATTTAATATTATTTATTTTGGTGATATTATGATGTATCTAGCTTTAGCACCAAGTGCATTATCTCCTGATATGATTAATTTATTTATTATATTGTTAATAATATTAATTGTTATTTTATTAGCAAGTATCATGTTTTATACCAAAAAGTAAAAGAGTTCAATTATCGAAATTGAACTCTTATTTTTTTGTAAAAAAGATTAATGTGTTATAAATTAACTTTTACATTTTCTTTTGCTACTTCATCAGCTTCAAAGAAATCTTTTTTAACCATATCTTTATTCTTTGCAATAGTATTCGTTGGAAATGAAACTAATAGTTGATTGTATAAAGAAACATTAGAATTATAAAGTCTTCTTGCCGCTTGTAAATGCTCCTCTACATCTATTATTGATTGTTGCAACATTTTATAGTTTTCACTTGCTTTTAATTCTGGATAATTCTCCGCTACAACATTTATTTTTCTAAAATTTTCGTCCATAGCACGATTTGCATCATTCATTTCTTTTATAGACATATTATCACGAAGTTTAATTACTTCAAACAATGTTTCTTTTTCATGTTTAGCATAACCTTTTACAACTGCAATCATTTTAGTTAAGACATCATATCTTTTTGCTAATGCTACATCAATTCCAGAAAACGCTTCATCTATTTTTATTAAAGCTCTATTTAATTTATTAGAAGTTGATATGTACCATATAACAAAAATTAATATGATTATAACAATTGCAATCAAAACATGTGTTGAATCCATATTACGCCTCCTTTCCAAACAAACTATTATCTAAATTTAATTCGTTCACGAAATCTGTAATTATTTTAATATCTTTTATAATATCTGCTTCAATTTCTTGTTCATTAATAGGCTTAAACACATTATATTCAAATGAATCTTCATTATTATCAATTGCTATATGTAACCTATTATCTACAAAACAGAACATTACTCCACAATTTAATTTATTTGTAACATCTTTTATTTTCTCCATAAAATGAGGTGTTAAAATGTAAAATGCTTCATGTTCACTTTGAGTATATACACAAAAATTTTTGTTAAATTCTACATCTTCCATCTTTACCCTAGTAAACTTTTTTCCCCAAGGCAATGATTCTGCATCAAAATATTTACTTGATACTTGAATATTTGCTTTAAATTTTTTATTAAAGTCAAATATCATTAATCTTCCTCTAAAAAGAGTTTCCCATACTGTTCTTCTATTTCCATCACTATCTTCTTCTTCATGTTCTTCTTCTATATGAACATCAGCTTGTTCAAATTTAATACCTTTATATACCCCAGAAATATAATCGTTTGAATGATATCTGTCACCTGTATCAAGCATACCAATATCATCAATAAAATATTTATCAAATCCGCCCTCCGGATTATAAACAATATTGTCAAAATTATCTTTAAGTAATTTTAATACAAAAATATTTTTAAAACTTTTATTAAATAATTGAATATCTCCTCCGTTAATAATACTCTTAACAATAGAAACAATTATTATAGAAATAACCAATTCAAAAAGCGTATACATTATAACTAATTGTAATTTAGTATCATTAGATAAAAATATAATTATTGAAACGGTCAAGATAATTAAAACAATTATTGTTGCTATTATATTACATAACTTATTCTTTTTAATAATTTTTAACTGAAGATTTTTTAATTCCTCTATGTTCATATTAACACCGCCTATATTCTTAAATAAAATTTATCATAACTACTAATAGTATATCAAACAAATCATAAAACGTATATATTTTCAAGGAGATAATTAAAAAAAGACTAATGTGTTATTCACATCAGTCTAAAATTTTAAATATTTAATTATGCATTTACTTTTCTATAACTTATAACCATTACACCAGCAACTAATGCTGCACCTACTGCAAATAGTACAATGTTATCACCTGTACGTGCATTAGGAACATTTTCTTCGCCAGTAGTACTTGGAGTATAAGTAAGAACTAAATCATTATATGCAGTTTTAGTTGTATTATCCTCTTCATAAACAACTTTAGCCCATAACACAAAATGAGTTTCTGCTTTATATTTTGTAGTGTCTAATGGAGTTGTATGGTCTTCTGTAACTTTCCAGTTAGCTTCAACATAAGCTGGTAATAATGCTTCTTTAGAAGCTTCATATGAATTTATAGTATCAGCATAGTCTTTCTTTTCTTTGTCAGTTGCATTATCTCCCGGTTTATTTTCAGCATCATATTTTGCTTCTTGTTCTGAGATAGAACTGTAACTTTTAAATACTTCGTCAGTAATCTCTATATACTGATAAGAAACCTCTGTTACTTTCCAACTCGCTGGTACTGTAATTTTACTCTTACTCCACATTTCATTAGTACTGTTTACTGAAAAACTAATTTTGTTATTTACATCGATTTCATGCGCATAAGCGATAGGCATAAATAAAAATGCAAAAACTGCTAGTATTGTTCCCAATAATTTAAACTTTTTCATATATATCCTCCTTATTATCTATATAAAGCATATCATATATATGTAATTTGTAAATATTAGAGAAACAAAAAAAGTGCCTATTCGACACTTTATTTACACTATTTAATAGCAGTTATTTCTATTTTGTATACACCATTAGGGCTTTCAACTTCAACGATATCTCCTACTTTTTTGTTCATAATTGCTTTAGCAATAGGACTTTCGTTAGAAATCTTACTTACAAATGGGTCTGCTTCTTGACTACCAACGATTTCATATTCATCAGTTTCGTCTTCATCATCACAGTATTTAATAGAAACAGTTGAACCTAGAGAAACAACATCACTGTTAACCTTCTCAATAATCTCAACATTTTCTAACATTTTTTCTATTCTCTTAATACGTCCTTCTATTTCGGCTTGATCATTTTTAGCAGCATCATAGTCAGCATTTTCAGATAAATCACCTAAAGCACGAGCTTCTTTAATAGCTTGAATATTTTCTGGACGTTTAACATTAATCAATTCATCTAATTCTTTCTTTAAATCACGATATCCTTCTGCAGTTAAATATATTTTCTTATCGCTCATAATATCACCTCTTTTTATATACTTTAAAATGATACTATAAACGATAACTTTTGTCAAGTGTTTTTAGTTAACACCTAATCTAACTCTTCATAAGAAGAAATAAAGTAATCATCAGTCATACCTGCAATAAAATCAATAACTACCCTTTTTAATGGAGTATTCTTCTTATATTCATCACTCATATTATCATAAAATAAAGTATAAATCTTGCTATCTTTTTTAGTATATTCTAAATCAGATAAATATTTACTAAATAATTTATTAAAACACTTCTTATAATACTCTAATTTTTCTTTAGTATTAGCTTTAGCATAAATATTTTTATAATTAAAATCTTTTAATTCAAATATTGCATCATATACTTCATTACTTAACTTAATATATGGTTTATTATAACTATTTTTTACTATATCTAGAATAATAGTATTAACAATATCTTTATTATTATCCCCTAAAACTTTAACAACTTCTTTAGGTATATCATTTCTATTTACTACTCCTACTTGAATAGCATCCTCAATATCTCTTCCTATATAAGCAATTACATCGGATATACGAACAACACAACCTTCTAAAGTCATTGGCCTAATTTTTTTAGATGTTTCAAGCACTGTATAACAATCACTATATTCCTTTAAAAAATCTTCTTTAGTTTTACTAGTATCTGGTTCATATATAGGACTTAATACTTCCCCATTATGACATAAAATACCATCTAATACTTGAATAGTTAAATTCTCACCATTACCATTATTATCTACATTCATATAAGTTCTTACACTTTGAACATTATGCATAAAATATTCATTTAATTCACGCATAGATATTTCATTAAGAATAAATTCACCTACATGTCCTAAAGGAACATGTCCTATATCATGACCTAGTGCTATAGCTTCAATTAAATCTTCGTTAAGACCTAAACATCTACCAATAGTTCTAGCAATCTTACTAACTAATTGCACATGGACAATGCGATGTGAAATATGGTCATTATCTTGAAATGAAAACACTTGGGTTTTATCTAAATATCTTGTATAAGAAATATTATGAATTATTCTATCAACATCTCTAAAAAATGGAGGCCTTATGTCATTAGCCTCTTCTTTTAATCTAATTGCTTTACTACTACTAGTAGCATAACTAGATAAATTATCTTCTCTTTTTAATAATTGGGCTTTAATCTCCTCTAACACTAGATACTACCTTCTTTCTTAGCATTGAGTATTCACATATATCTCCATCTAATTTAAATTTAATAATCTCTTCCGGATGTCTTGCAACATTTATTTTATTCATATCATCATCATACATTTCGGTAATAACAAAAGAATATATATCGCCCTTAGGTGTAAACAATTCAACTTCATCACCAACTTCAAAATAATTACGTTCAGTTAAAGTTACAATCTTAGTATTTTTATCATAATTAGTAACTATTCCTAGGAAATCTTGATTAGATATTTCTTGCCTACCAGTATAATATTGATCAGTTGCATCTGCTTCGTGATATAAATAATGCGCTGAAGTAGGTCTATTAGCAACTCTTGATAAAATTAATTCTTGATATTCTAACTCTTCTTCTGTTAAAGTGCCAGCATAATAACTATCTATTACTTTTCTATAACATCCAATAACGGTTGCTAAATAATATAAGGAACGCATTCTTCCTTCAACTTTTAAAGAAGTAACGCCTATATCAATTAATTGTCCAATGTATCTTACAGCATTTAAATCTTTAGTAGCCATTGTAAATTTAACATCTTCGCCTTCCATATCAAAAGCAAAACGACATACTTGGCTACATCCACCTCTATTAGAATCTCTATTAGTCAAATAATTAGATAATGTACATCTACCACTATAGAAAGTACACATAGCTCCATGAATAAATACCTCTACATCCATTTCGGTTGCATCAATAATCTCTTTTATTTCCTTTATTGATAATTCACGTGCTAGTACTACTCTATCAATTCCTCTACTCTTAAAATAATTTACAGCTTCAATATTAGTAGTAGAATTTTGAGTACTTAAATGTACTTCAACATTTGGAAAATTAGTTTTAATATAACTAATAATAAATGGGTCACTTACTATAAAAGCATCTATTCCCGCATTAGCAACATCTCTTATATAGTCCTCTACTCCATCTAAATCTTCATTATGAAAGACAATATTAAGAGTTAAATAAACTTTTTTGTTTAAAGCATGAGCGAAAGTACAAGCTTCTTTTATCTCATCAAGTGAAAAATTAGTAGCATTAGCTCTTAAACTATACTTTTGCCCCCCAATATATACTGCATCGGCACCATATAATAAAGTTACTTTTAATCTTTCAATATCACCTGCTGGTGACAATAATTCAATTTTTGATTTATTCTTTAGCGTCTTCTTTTCTTTCATCTTTCTTCACCATGAATACTGTTTTCCTATCAAAGAATAAAGTATTACAACCTAATAATTTATTTATTTCTTCTAAGGCTTCTTCATTTTGATTATTAGCAACTTCTTTTACTAATGGATATAGTTTTAAAACAAGCTCATCATCCATATTCATACCATTAATAATAGCGCCATAAATACCTGATGATTCAAGTTCATTTAAATAGCAAACACCATTTACTACATCACTTTCTAATATACAAGTTCCGTTTCTACCTTCTTTTACAATAAACTTTCTATCCTTATCACCAATAATTTTGTCAGCACCATCAAATGGTTTACCAATATTAGTATAATAAGCAGTTAATAAACGTCTTCTAGTATAAGCCATAATAGGTTCACTAACAACAGTAACAAACATTTTCATTTTAGTTCTACCAGCTGTTGCCATTGCTTCATTTTTAGTAACTTCTCCTGCTAAAATTCCGTATTTAACGCCTTCCTCATAATAATAATTACAAGTATTATAATTAGTTACCATATGTGTTTGATTCCATATTAAATCATATTTAAACTTATGACGTTTATAAATCATTAATATACCAACATCATAATACAATAATCCTTTAATATCTAACTTATCTAATTTCATCATTAATTCTTCTACATCATCCAACTCTTCATTAAATAAAGTACTGTTAAGAGCAATATAAACATCTATTTCAGGATGATTAATGCAAAAATAACATATATCCTTAAAAAAGACTTCTGTATAATTAGGCGAATAATTCCTAATACCTAAAATAATGGATTCAACTCCTGCCTTTGCATACTTTTCTAAATCATTACTACTACCGGGAACAACTATAACTTTCATAATCCACCTCTTATGGGTATATTGTATCAAAATCAAAGGTAAAAGTAAACTTTTTAGCTTATCAAAAGAAAAAAATGCAAGACTTTTCTTACACTTTCTCTTAAAACCTAATTGCAGCTTCTAACGATACGATATCTTCTTTCTTTAAAACTGTATTTCCAGGAATACTTTGTGACGTAATATAACCATTACCATTAATACTGTAGTTAATTCCTAAAAGATTTAATAATACTTTAGCATCACTTACACTGTAACCCACTACATTAGGCATAATCAAATTATTATCATTAGTAACTAAATATATTTTATCAAGTTCAGATACTTTAGTACCGACGTTTGGATATTGTTTTATTATTTTATTACCATTACCTATAGTTACATAATTTAATCCTAAATCTCCAAGAGTTTTAACTACTTCACTTGTATTCTTATTTATAAATGAAGGCATTTCATAATCTTTTAAAGCAGAAGCCTGATTATTCTTACTACCATCAATTTCCAAGTATTTACTAACATTAGCAATTAAATCTTTAACCGCATCTCTCATCGCATATACACCACTAGAACCATTATCTTTTGATGAATAATAAATAATTATACGTGGGTCATCTCCCGGATAAATACCTGCAAAACTACGGATAACTGAACTACCATAACCATTTTTATCTGCTACTTGAGCAGTACCTGTTTTTGCTATTAAATCATAACCATCCATATTATAAATATGTCCAGTACCTGATGGGTCTTGTATAACTAAACGCATCAACTCTTTCATCTTATTAACAGTATCTTTACTAGCAACTTTATCTAATTCCTTCTTTTCACCTTGATATACAACCTCATAAGTATCAGAATCAACTATTTTATCTACAATATATGGTTGCATTAATACTCCATTATTTGTTAATGAAGTAAGTGCTTTAATATTTTGAATAGGTGTTGTAGTAATACCTTGCCCAAATCCAGCATTAAGTATTTCTGTTTCATATTTAAAAGCAACTTTACCCGTTTTTTCATTAGGTAATTCTATGCCTGTTTTAGAACCAAATCCTAGTTTATTATAATAAGTCTTTAATACAGCGCCACTTATATATCGATTAATAAGATTAATAACACCTACGTTACTAGATAAAACAAATCCATGATTAAATGTTATATCTCCCCAACCGTTACGATTCCAGTCACCAATTTCTGTTCCATCTTTAGTAACATATACTCCAGACCTATAAGTAGCATTACCATCATAATTACCATTTTCCATAGTTGCCATGTAAGAAAATATCTTCATAGTAGAACCAGGCTCATAAGGATAACTTGTATTATAGTTAAAATAATTAGTAATGTTTCTTACATTAGGATCAAATGATGGTGTTGATGCTGAAGCTAGAATTGCTCCTGTTTTAGCATCTGCAACAAGGATAGTAGACCACTCAAAGTTATACCATCCAGCTTTATCTAATGCTCGTTCTACAAATAATTGAATATTAGAATCAATTGTTAAATAAACATCTTTACCATCTTTAGCAGGAACAGTTACCTCTTTAGTACCAGCAATTTTATATCCTGCCCTATCTTTTTGATAAAAAGTATATCCATCTTCTCCCTGTAATTCACTATCAAATTGCTTTTCAATACCCATTTCTCCAATAATTGCTTCCATACTGCTACCATCATCTTTTTCTGTTATTTCTGTTTTAGCATACCCTAAAGTATAAGAAGCAAAATCACCATATGGATAATATCTTTTCTGAGTTTCTATAAAATCTATACCAGGAAGTCCTAATGCTAAAATCGCATCCTTAGTAAGTTCTGTTAAACCTCTTCCTTTACTACCAAACTCTGTTTGATAAACATTTTCTTTTGATAAATACTTTAATATTTGTTCTTTACTTAAGTCAAGAACAGTCGACAACATTTCCGCTGTATACTCTTTATCAACTACATGTTGAGGATTTTTAATATTAGTTGTTCTAGCTGATGATAAATATGCGATTAAAGTATAAGACGAAACATTTTGAGCTAGAACAGCACCATTTTTATCATAAATAGTACCTCTTTTAGCTTTTAATACTTCATTTTTTGTTGTTCTACTACTTGCAAATTCTTGAAGATTAATCCCATCTACTTTTTCTGATAATGCTAACTGAAAAGTTCTAGCTATTATCAAAACAAAAAAAACTAGAGCAATAACTACTAAGAATAAACTTATTCTAACGTTACTATTTTCTAGCTTTTTATTCATTACTATCACCTATCATTCATCACTTGAAATAATTGATTTAATGTTATTATTATTGTAACTCAATCCCTGTTGTTCAGCAACAGTTTTAATATTATCAAGAGAAGCTAGTTCATTAACTTTCATCGCAAGCGATTCATTTTTCTTCTCTTGAGTTGATATTTGTTTCTTTACTTTTTCAACATCAAAATTTATTTTAGATAAAGTTGCTTGAGAAAAAACGATTGCAAAAGGTGAAATTACTAATAATGCAATAGTAAAAGTATATAAAAGTCTTTCGAACTTTCCCATCCTTACTATTTTCTTCATACGTTTTTTCTTTTTCATGTTATCAACCCTATCTTATTCTTTCTATTATTCTTAACTTAGCACTTCTTGACCTATTATTATTATCAAGTTCCGTATCACTAGGAATTATTGCTTTGTTATTTACTAATTTAAAATTACTTAAATATTCTTCTGGAATATTTGGTAGTCCTTTTACTCTTTCGTCTATATGTGTAACTTCTTTAAATATATTTTTTACTATCCTATCTTCTAATGAATGGAAAGTAATTATTGCAAGACGTCCATTTATATCTAATAAGTCAAGTGAATCACGAATTGCTTTATCTAAAATATCTAATTCATGATTAACTTCTATTCTTATTGCTTGAAAAACTTTTCTAGCTGGATGCTTGTCCCTTTTAGCTTTCATAGGCATTGCACTTTTAATTATTTCTACTAATTCAAGTGTAGTCTCTATTTTTTTGTTTTCACGATATTTTACTATTGCTCTTGCAATACTTGAAGAATATTTTTCTTCTCCGTATTTAAAGAATATATCTCTTAGTTTAGCTTCTTCGTAATTATTTACAACTTCATATGCGGATAATTCTTGATTTCTATCCATACGCATATCTAAGTGTGCGTCTTGATGATAACTAAAGCCTCTATCTGCTTCATCTAATTGGACTGATGAAACACCTAAATCAAATAAGATTCCATCTACTTTAGTAACATCTCTTTTTAATAATTCTTCTTTAATGTTAACAAAGTTACTATATATAATAGTAAAATTGTCTCCTATCTTTGATAGCTTTTCTCTACTATATTTAATAGCGTCACTATCTTGGTCAAAGGCGAAAAGACAACCCCTTCTTACTCGCTTTAAAATTTCACTGGAGTGCCCAGCATATCCTAATGTGCAATCAACGTAGATACCGTCTTCTTTCAAATTAAGGCCTTGAATCGCTTCTTCAAGCAAAACACTAATATGCATAACTATTCACCCGATTCCCAATTTGAATCAAATAGATCTTCAGCAATACTTGACATTTCTTCTTTATTACTCTCATAGAAATCATTCCACTTATCTAAGTCCCAAATCTCAAGTCGATCCCCTACGCCGACAATTACACATTCTTTTTTTAAGCCGGCGTAAGAGGTCAATGGAGAGGTAATATTGATTCGACCTTGTTTGTCAAATACTGTTGCAGTAGCACCTGAAAGGAAGAATCTCGTAAAACTACGAGCGTCCTTCTTTGTAAAAGGTAGTGATTTTAGTCGTTTGGTGATTTTTTCCCATTCATTTTTTGGATAGACAAATAGGCATTCTTCAAGACCACGTGTTACAAAAAACTCGTCTCCTAAGTCTTCACGGAACTTAGAAGGTAAAATAATTCGTCCTTTTTCATCAATGTTATGATGATATTCACCTATCAACATAAAATCCCCCACTTTTCACCACAATCAACCACTGCTACTATTATAGTATAATTAATCTCCCATTTTGTAAACACTTAAAAATATTTTTTCAACAAAAATAAAAAAAAAGAATGTCAACTTGACATTCTAGAAACATTTATTTTTAATTTCTTCTATTAAATTTGTTTTATCTAAGTAAGCATAAAAACCATCTTTTAAATAATGCTTTGCAATAAATAATTTATCCTGTTCTAACATTATTACTCGCTTACTCTTATCTTTAATTTTATCTAATTCCTGAATAACACTTAAAGCACTCATTTCTTCTAATTCATCATCGATTACTATATATTCGTACTTTTCACCATTTCTAATTCTTTCAATACAATCTTTACCAAACATTGAAATTGAAACAGTATAACCCATTTTTTCTAAAACAGATTTAATTTTTTTAGTTTCTTGTTCATCGTCATCAACAACTAGAACTCTTTTAACGTTTGACCTTGCTCTTAAGTATGCCTCTACTTTGCTATTTAACTTTAATTCACTGTTGTCCACAATGTATTGGTCAATAGTAATAGTAACACGTGTCCCTTTATGTTCCTCACTTTTAATGAACATTGTACCACCAATTGACTTTATAATTTTATAAGCTAATGGTAAATCAACATCCAATTTTTCAATTTTCAAATAATCCTTATCGGATATTTCCAAGTCTTGATTCAATATTTCATTAATTCTTTTAACGCTTGTATCAGAGGAACTATCTATCATAATAACCAATCTACATACATCAAACTTAGTATAAGAATTAACATCTACATGCAGATATCCTTTTTTAATATTCTTACTAGCATTAATTATAACTGACATTAATACTTGTTTTAATTTAATCGCATCACCATACAACTCTTTAGGCATACTTGATACAGATGTAAAAGTATAATCTATATCTTTAGAAATATATCCTTTAGAACGAACTTTAACATCTTCTAGTAATGAATAAATATTATAAGTATTTTCTACCTTTTTAATATTGTTATTAGTGGTAGAACTTAGACCTATTACATCATTAATTAAGTAATTCATCTTTTGATTATTTTGATTAATATTTCCCATAACTATTGCTATATCTTTTTTAGTCAAATTATTATTTTCAAATATTTTAATTTGCTTATCAATCGCATTAACAGGTTCTTTTAATCCTTGACTCATTTTAAATAAGAAGATTGATTTCTCTTCAGCCGCACGTTCAATAAGTTTCTTATTTTCAATTAACTCATCCACCATATTCACATCAGGATTTTCAATAGTAAAGTACATTGAGAAAGCAATAACTACAAAAGCTGGATTTATTAAGAATAATTCTGGTAATAGCTTTTGAACAACAAGGACTACAGCAAAGAAGAATATCAATAAATATAAAGGAACATATTTCCTACTCTTTAAATTTTTTCTTCCCAAAATCATTGATATAATCATTACAATAATACACATTGTTGCCAAGATATAGATTAACATAACACTAGTACCAACTGGCAATAATAGTCCATTAGTTTCAATTATTTGAAGCGGTAAAGCAAGAACTATTAGAACAATCAAAGCAAAACCTACTGTAAGCTTTTTAGCAGGTAATGTGTTATCCTTTAACACTCCTCTTAGTTTTCTACCAACAGCAACCGTATAAAGCGAAAACAAATAAAGCCACATTAAAAAGCCTAAAAATAAGAATTTAATCGTATATTGGTACACTGGAGAATTAGCAGAAATCCCCGTTTTAACCAATATAAAACTAATTATTTCAGTAAAACAACTTATAAAAGTAGTAACAACTATTATAGAATAAATTTTATTTTCTACATAATTAATCCTTTCCTTACTAAAATATACAATTAATAGAATAATACTAAATATACATGAAATTATTGTATAAGAAATACTGTTCATAACGTCACCTCTATTATAATTATAACAAAAAAAGATGATTTATCTATACTAAAATCATCTTTTTGACACTTTATTTTAAAACTTTTACTTTGCTCTTCTTAGTAATTAGTTTACCATTTACTGAATAATTGTCTGTATCGAAAATATTTTCTTTTTCTAATTCTCTAAAGTTAATCTTTTTGTTAACTTCTGTAACTGGTAATTCATCACGTTTAACATAATATTTTGGAACATAACCAGCAGGTTGATTTTTAGATATCATTTCATCTAATTCATTAACAACTTCTTCAAATGAAGCATCATCTTTTAATACAATGTGAGCAACTGGTACTTCACTTTCTACTTCATCAGCAAGTTTTACACAACAACAAGCATCAACCATTGGATGTTTAGAAATCTCATCTTCTACAGGTGATAACCAAACTTTTCCTCCAGACCTTGTAAGCATACGTTTAGCTCTACCACGGTGATATACTCTACCATCTTCATCAATAAATCCAAGGTCATCAGTATGTAACCATACTTTACCATCTTTATGCATTCTTAATGTTTGATTAGTTGCTTCAAGATTATCTCTATAACCTTTCATTAATGTTGGACCAGTTATACAAATTTCACCAATCTCACCATATTTCTTTTCTTCTAGTGTATTCATATCAAATTCATCATATGGAACATAATCAAATATAGCAACTGTCATATCTATTAATGGTATACCAATGCTTCCAAGGCAATCAGACTTAGCAGCATGTCTATTAATATAAGTAGCTGCGGCAGTACATTCACTTGAACCATAACCTTGACGAACAATAGTATCTCCGTTGTGTTCTTTTAAGTAATTATTGAAAGACTCTTCAGTTTGTACTTCTAATTTATCTCCACCTGATATTGGTGCAATCATAAATGATACATCATCCATAATATCAGCTTTTACTATTTCTTTTAGTAATATTGGCCCTGCCATAAATATATTAGGTTTATGTTTAGCAATTAATTTTGGATATTCCGGAACAGTAAAGTTAGAAATCAAATTAACGCTAACACCGCAACACATTAATTGATATGTTGCATTAAAGTAATAAGCAATTGATGGTGGTAATATACTCATAGAAGTTCTCTTAGGGTCAAAATCCATATCACTTCTAGTAAATGCATGAGAACTTGAATTTAAGTTATCATTAGTTAATTCAACGCCTTTAGGACTACCAGTAGTACCTCCAGTATATACAATAACAGCAACATTATCAGCACCACCAGTAATAACGTTCATCTCATGTCCTTTATATTGCTTTTTCCAATCATCATATGTCATAAAATGTGGATTAGAAAGAATCTTTTGTTTTAAATCTGCTTGCATTTTACTAGTTTCTTTATATACATTAGTCATTTCTTTTAATATATTCGCACTAGATTTACCAGTTAAAATATTATTTTTACTTTGTTCACGTAACATATTTAATACTGCTACCTTAGGCATTGCTTCAGTAAGTGGTACTGATATAACCTTCTCTACTCCACAACCCAATTCAAGAGATTTAGCAACATTATCAATTATAAATGGTACTTCTGTTGCAAATAAATATTTAGATTTAGCTAAATCAGCCATAAATTTAATACGTTCAGCTGGTTCATCAAATTTAATTAAATTTGTTATAGCACCCATCTTAGATAATGCTAAATAGAAGAATAAAGTTTCAGGTACATTTAAGAATACAAATGATACTGTATCTCCTTCTTTAATACCCATAGCTGTTAATCTTTGAATAGTCTTATCTGTCTCTCTTTTTATATCCTTTGCAGTATATTTACGACCATAGTATTCCCATAATGGCCAATTGAATTTCTTTGTTACTTCAAAGAAATAATCATAACAGTTAGTATGTTCAAAATCTGCACCTTTTAATGATTCATTATACCATTTCATCCAAGGTGTATCAATAGAAGCATACCCTGTTAATTGTTTTCTTTCTTTTATAGATGCATTACTTAATTCATCTAATTTTTCTTCATTAATTTTTAAGTCTTTCATAATAACCCCCTACTACATAATTAAATACATAATAAATATATCATATTTTTTTTAAAATGCAAATATTAGGTAAAATATTGACACTCAAAAAAAATATAAAAAAGCGCAGTACAAAACCACAAAAGCCTGTACTAGCGCTTCAATGAGGTAGATTATACCACACTTTCATAATTTTGTCCAGCCTTATTTATTTCAAGAAAAAAGACTCAATTACGAGTCTTCTTAAATAATCATTTATCTAGCACTTTTTTCTAGTTTTTTATAAGTTACAAATCCACCTAAAGCACTAACTGCTAAGATAATTAATGTATTCATACTATTATCTAATGTATTAGGGTTTGAAATAACTTTCTTAAATGTAACTTTTACTTCAACATCACTGTCTGGCATAATGAATCCGTTATCAGTTCTTACTACTTCATCACCATCACATAGAATTTCAATTTTATCTATTTCATATCCTTCTTTTGGAGTAATAGTAAGTTTAATTTCCTCACCTTTGATTCCAATGTTTTTATTTATAGTTACAGTACCATTTTCAACTGCTCCTACAGTAATTCCGTGTTTTGAACCAATTAATACAGTACCATCATCTAAAGTAGCAGAACCAACATTAGAATTAACTAGTTCTTCTCTTGGAGTAGTACTAAATGTTCCTCCAGTAATAACTCCATTTAAAGTATCACTATTAGAAGTAATTTTAACACTATCTTTTCCTTCAGCTGAAGTAAATATACCATCAGTAATACTTGCATTTACTATAGCAGAAGTATTAGCACCAGTTAATCCTTCATATAATGCATGACCATTTTTACTTATAAATTGTCCTGCAGTAATTTTTAATGTAACATTTTTAGCATAAGAATTTGTACTTGAAGTAATTGATAAAGCAGCACCTGTAACTTCGTAACCACCTGATTCTACTGTTGGAGTTTCAACATATTCACCAATTGCTTTAAAAGTACCGCCAGATATATTGATATTACCTGATTTAACATTTACAGCTTCTGTTCCTTCAAAGTATCCTCCATAAATATTCCAACTTCCGTAACCAGCAGCATAAATTGCAGGTCCTTCTGTTGTTTTAATTGATGCAGATTCATAAATATTAACTACTGGTTGAAGAGCATCAACAACACTAATCCAGCCATTAATTGTAATACCTACTTCTTTAGCATTAACTTTACCATAAAGATTTAAAATTGTGTTATAAGATTCTTTATCATTATCTGACTGAATAACAATACCATTTAAATTTGAATTAATAGTAACATCTTCAGCAATTGTTAATGAAGTAGTAGCACCATCTTTAGTAGTAACACCTTGCATTACTATATTAGCATTTTGTCCTGTAGCATTAGCAGCATTATTTAATTCAATTGTACCATTAACAATTTTAACATCTTTATTACCGTTTATTACAGCAATAAATGTACCAGGTTCAGCTGTTAATGTAAATCCTCCCAAATCTAATGTAGTTTCACCATGTAATAATACTCCTCTAGTTATAGTAGTATTTTCTTTTAGCTTTACTACATCGCCAGCAACTGAAGCATCAGTAGCATCTCTTAAAACTGTATAATCACAAGTTGAAGCATCAGAACATACTGTTATTTCTTTAGCATCTACAGTCATTCCTAATGAAAATATTGCAGCACATACTAAAGCAAATAAACATTTCTTTTTCATATTATTTTCCTCCTCTATTTTATATATCAATCATAACATTAATAATTCAAACAAGCAACATAGAAAATACTTAATTATAATACAAAGTGTAAAGTTAATTGTCTAGAGTTCTTTGAAATATATATTTCTTTCTCCTCTAGTAAAAGTTTTTGTACCAATATGTTTAAAATCATCCTTTAATAAATTATTAATAGAATAAACATTATCAGGATGAACTGTGCTAACAGCGTATTTCTTGCCATTATTTTTTGAATATTCATCTAATACCTCTAACATTTGATATTGAAGACTATTACCAAAATAATCGCACCACACCATCATAGGTCCATAATCTATAACTTCTCTATAACCATACTTACCATCTAATAGTTTTTGACAACTTTTTATAGAAGATGGAATATACATCATAGAACAAACAGGATCATTATTTAAATAATAAATCCATATCTTACCACCATTATTTAGTATAAATTCTATATCGGTTTTAGTAAAATCTCCTAACCATGACGGATTTTCCATAGTTGCTTTTACTTTATTATAAAAATTTATGTATTTATCCAAATCAATATTATTATCTACACATTTCAAATTCTCGAGTTTTAATTTGCTTTTTTCTTTTTTATAATACTCAAGCACCTCTAACATTTCTTTGGTTATACCATGTTTATCACTATATATATTGATATTATTAATAAGTTCTTCCTCTATATTTTCAAGAGGAATATATTTAAGACAAAATCCCCCATCCTTTTCATATTCAGTTAACTGTAAATTATCCAAGTTAGGTTTTTCATCAGTTTTAACTTCATAATAATATATTTCGATTTTTCTATTTTTCCCTATTGCTGGCCAATCTTTATAATAACCTATCATCTTTGCAAACGGTTCTAGTTCTTTAACATTTAAGTTAATCCCTACTTCTTCCATAACTTCTCTATTAACAGTATCTAATAAAGTTTCACCATCTTCAACATGACCACCAGGGAATTGATAATCATTGTGAGAATATCCTAGTAACACTTCATTACTTGAATTAATTATTAATACTTTTACTCTCTTTACTATTTCAGTTACATCTTCTTCTTTTAAATTATTATCATTAGTTATAAATTCTTTCATATTATATCCCTTCTTTGTAAAAATTAATTGCGTCTATAATTATTGTCTTACCAAGTTTAATTGCCTTATCTTTATCTTTTATAATTTCTATTATTTGTTTACTATTCAAAGTATCTAATAAATATCTAACAGCAAAATATGATAAATCATAACCGTTATATTTGCTGGTGATAAAACTATCCCCATGACTCAAATCATTTATATCAATTGCCATATTGTTAGAAATAATACTTTGCTTAATTTTTTTATCATTTTTCTCTTCTTCTAAAGATAAGTTTTGAGCAAGACCTTCATCAAGCCATACTACTCTATTATCAAAATTATTCATTAAAAGAATTTCATTATATATCAAATGAACAGTTTCATGTAGCAACATGCGTTTTCTTCTTTCATAAAGACTGGAAGTTTTAATTAAGTTAGGTTCAATATAAGCATTAATCATCCCATCATCAAAAGTCCCCTTTGCATACTGAGGCAACGACTTTTCATCACCACCACGCAAATCAATAACAAATTTTCTAAATTCATCTATATTATCAAATAAATTAACTTGAATTTTTCTAAGATTTTTTACATTAAAGAAAATATATATATTATTTATCTGTGCCTTAGTACAAATTATCATATCATTTACAAACTTCTCTAAAGCATCAGGATAATATATAACATAATTATTATCTTCGTATTTCTTCTTCATAGACTTCTCCTTTTGGTATTGCAATAAACCATTTTCCAATATCAGTATTCATAAACTCATTAACTTTGTCACACTTTATATTTGTAGATACATTAACTGCGGGATCATTAACTATAAAGTAATTATTTTTAAAAGAAGTGATTAAAATAGTATGAAAATTCTGATTGATTACCCCAGCAAGAATAATGAAATTGTCTTTGACCTTTTCTTTTATTAAATCGATATTTATATTTACACCATTATATACTTTGGCGCCTTTTAGAATTGCATATTCCAGATACTCTTTATATTCAATAATTGCAAGATTAAAAATATTATCGTCAATCATTTGTTTATTATTAGAAAACAAGTTTTTTTCTGAATGAAACATTTCAGCATTTATATTATTCTTTATTAAATGCCAAAATACTGCTGATAACGGAACTCCTAATAAATATTGAGAAGAATATGAATTATAGTACTTTTTTTCATAAACATAATTAGCTTTTGCAATCACACCATAATACTCCAAAATCATTAACAAACATGCTATAGCACATGCGTTTCCAGATTGTTTATAATGTTTAATATCTTTTTTCATATTTAATCACACCTATATTCCTAACAAAATTATATCATAAACTAAAAAAAGACGAAATCTCGTCTTTATAACCAATAACATCTTACATTTCTAATTTTAAATATTATATTTTTTATCTTTTAAGCATTTACTAATTTCACTAATAAATTCATCAATTTCACAAGTATAAGTTTCTTGATTTCCATATTTACGATAACTAATTTGTTTTTTATTAACTTCATTATCTCCAATAATTAAAGTTATAGGTATTTTTTTGATTTGACTTTCACGCATTTTATATCCTAATTTTTCATCTCTAGCATCAACTTTAACCCTAATATTATTTTCTTCAAGCAAATTCTTAATTTCATTACAATAATTCATATGTAGTTCATTATTAACTGGAATAATATTTACTTGTACTGGACTAAGCCAAAGTGGAAATGCTCCAGCATAATGTTCAATTAAAATACCAATAAATCTTTCAATTGAGCCATATATTACGCGATGTAACATAACTGGTCTTTTCTTACTTCCATCAGAACTAATATATGTTAAATCAAATCTTTCTGGTAAATTCATATCAAGTTGAATTGTTCCACATTGCCATACTCTACCCAAAGAATCTTTAATATGAAAGTCTAATTTAGGTCCATAGAAAGCACCATCACCAGGATTTATTTTACAATCATGTCCTGCTCTATGACATGCTTCTTCTAAAGCTTTTTCAGATTTATTCCAAATTTCAATACTTCCAATATATTTTTCTTCTGGTCTAGTCGATAATTCAATATCATAAGTTAATCCAAATATAGAATACATTCTATCTATAAAGTTAATTAATCTTATAACTTCTTCTTCTATTTGATCTTCTCTCATAAATATATGAGCATCATCTTGCGTAAATGTTCTAACTCTAAATAGACCGTTTAATGCTCCGCTTGCTTCATGTCTATGTACTTGACCTAATTCTCCGATTCTTAATGGTAAATCTTTATAAGAATGAAGAGAATTTTTATATACAAGCATTCCGCCAGGACAGTTCATAGGTTTAATTGCAAATACTTTATCATCAATTTCACTTGTATACATATTTTCTCTATAATTAAACCAGTGTCCAGATAATTCCCAAAGTTCTTTATTTAACATAATTGGAGTTTTAACAAATTCATACCCTTCTTTAGTATGTTCTTCATACCAAAAATTTTCTAATTGATTTCTTAAAATCATTCCATTATTTAAGAAGAAAGGAAATCCTGGACCATATTCACTCATCATAAATAAATCTAATTCCTTACCTAGTTTTTTATGATCCCTTTTCTTAGCTTCTTCTAAAAAAGCCAAATATTCACTTAAAGAATTTTCATTATCAAAACAAATGCCATAAATTCTTTGAAGCATTTTGTTATTAGAATCACCCTTCCAATAAGCACCACTTACTTTGAGTAATTTAAAATACTTTAATTCTTTAACGCTTTCAAGATGTGGTCCTCTACAAAGGTCAGTAAAATCTCCCTGAGTATAGCAAGAAATAACTGTATCATTTTCATCCATCCTAGAAATCAAATCGATTTTATATGGATCATTTTTAAATCTTTCTAAAGCTTCTTCCTTACTTATTTCTTCTCTTACAATTCTCTTTCCATCTTTAGCAATTTTCTTCATTTCTTTTTCAATTCTTGCTAAATCTTCATCGTTAATAGATTCATCACCTAAATCTATATCATAATAGAATCCATCTTCTATAACAGGTCCTACCCAAAATAATGCTTTTGGATATAGATGTTTTACTGCTTGTGCTAGTAAGTGAGCACATGAGTGATTCATAACACTTAATTTTTCATCTTCTTTAATGTTTATCATTTTATTTTCCTCCCATTTTTTCATTAAGCAATACTCTTGCATATTTCTTTTTCAATACTTTAATATCTTTTACTATTTCTTCACTATCTTCTTTATGTTCTGCTATATAAAATGCTTGAGCTAATCTTAATTCAAATAATTGTCTTTTTAACTCTTTCTTTGTTTCGTTCATTTATTTTCCCCCTAAAAATAAAAACTCCTGCTAGAAATTCTAACAGGAGTGAATTACACGGTACCATCCTTGGTTTAACTTAATTACTAATAACGGCTATTACCGGGAACATCTTTCGAGTCCTGTTTATGGGTAGTAACTAATAAGTTATTTAATTGCCTTTCACCTTCCACAATTCGCTTTGTAAATAATTGTTATTAGCCGTGTCCCAATCAATACATTTAACATATTTATTATTTTACAATTTCTTTTTTAAAATTTCAACTATTTTTAAAAAAAATTATATATTTAAAATTTTAATGATCATCTCTATAAAAATTTTCTAATTTTTTATATTTAATTCTAGCTAAATTTAAAAGTTCAAAAGAAAAATCTGAATTACTATATATTTCATTATATATGACTTCTTTTATTCCTAAATTAATTAGTAATTTACAGCATGATACACAAGGAGATTTTGTAATATATATTTTTGAGTTTTTTATGTCTATATTATTTTGGTAAGCATTAATGAATGCACGTTTTTCTGCACAATCTCCATAACATTCATCTCTTCTTGTGCCATGTTCAATATTTCTAGATATTCTTAGACAACTATCTTTAGTGCATGGTTTAATATTATCAATTATACCATTATATCCATAACAAATTATTTTATTATCTTTAATTATAACTGCACCAACACCTTTACCAACTCTACATAATCTGCAAGAAGAATATTTATGTGCAATGTCATATGCAATATTCATAGCAGATTCATCACTACCATCAAATAATGAATTTAATTTTTTTAATTCATTATTCATTACTTTCTCCTTAATACCACAATAAATCTATTACTCATTTTTTTATCATAGGAACTAAAATCAAAATCTCCAAATACATCTACCACTTCGTAATACTCATTTACCAATTTTGTAATTTCATCAAGAGTATAAAATCTTACGAATTCATCATCAAAATAAAATTTCTTATCGTCTTTATCTTTTATAAAGTATAGGTATTGTGAATTTTGTATGTTGTTAATAATATATTTGTTTACAATTAGTTCTATTTCTATTCCGTTATCAGTTGAACTATTTCTTTTATAAACTCGTCTATTATTTAATCTAGGAATGTTTTTTGAATCTAATACTATCAATGATCCTTTATGTTGGTGCTGATAATTTGACTTGATAAAGCTTACAAAATCACTATCCTGGGAAAGATAATTGTAAGTTGTCCACATACAAATTGACATATCATAATTTTTTTCTAATAAATCAATATGCCTTACATCCATAACATGATAATCAATGTTCTTATGATTATGAATTCTTTTTGCATTAGTTATTTGTTCTTTAGAAATATCGATTCCAGTGACCTGATAGCCAGCATTTGCAAGTAAATAGTCATGTCGTCCTACACCACAACAGCAATCAAGGATTTTTCCATCGGTTGGCAAATTATATCTTTTATATATTTCTGATAAAAAGTTTGTTTCCAAAGAAGTATCATTAGCAATCGCATACATATAATATTTAGATAAGTCATTATATAGCAATTTGTTTTTAGCATGTTCAGTAAAACTAATATTTTTAAATTTAGATAAATCTCCTTTTAAATTTACTGGTAAATAAATAATATTATCTTTCTGAATAATAGTATTACTTTCATGATTAAAATATATAATCCAATCATAATCAGAAGAAATAGAAACTAAATATTCATCTTTTGTTTTATATTCTATTATATCTTCTTTAGAGATTATCGTATCAAACAAATTAATAAGTTTGAATTTTTGCATATCTTTAAGTAATCTGTCTTTTCTAGACATAGATAAAATATTTATTTTATATGATTGACTCAATTTTTCAGCAAAATCAATATTATCATTAATTGGATTTAAATATACTCTGTAAAGTTTTTCTAGTTGTTCATAATTTAATTTATATTTTTCGCATATTATTTTTTTTGATAACCCTCTATTGTAGTCAATTTCTGCCTTATTTGATTTAGTTTTTTCTTTTAATGCTTTAATCCACGCGCTTTTTGCATCAACAAATACATCGTGAAAATCAAAAAATATTTTTATATTCACTTTTTTCCCTCCATTATTTTTTCTGAATATGTATTTTCCCTAATTTTAGCTTTCACATTAAGATTCAATATATGTTTAATATAAGATTTTTGTTCATCATTTAATGAACCATCAATTATTAAAGTTTTATCCCTTAGCTCCCAATTGGAATTAACACCAATTTTTCTTAGTTTACCTTCTAAGTCTACAGGTAATTTATAATTTAAGTTATGACATAATTCATAATTTTTACACAATTTAGAGCAATTATTTTTAGAATAATGTAAGTTATAATCTGCCGTTTTAAAAATATAACTTAAAGCACAGGATGTATGATCGAAAATTTGATAATTTTTATCTTCAAGTCTTAGTTGTTCAAATATCGCGTCCGTACTCGCACTTTTTTGTTTATGTGAATCACCAACTGTACCACTATACAAGTATTCTCTTTCTTCAAGTCTATTTTTTATATAATCGTTAACTCTAATTCCTTGGAAAATCGTTGCATCACAATACTTTTTAGCAAAATCAACTACTTCTCTAATTGTTTTTTCATCATCATTTACCCCAGGAATAATAGGCCTAAATTGATGCAACAAATAAACATTTTTACATTTTGAAACATTTTTCATAGTATTTTCTTGATTTATTTTATTAATAGGTTGTATTTTTAAAGGGATTCCATTATAAGTTACAATAATAACGATTTTAATATTATTATAACTATCTAATTTTTTTGCATCTTCTTCAGTTAATAGACCTTTTGATGTTATTGTAACAATATTTTTAAGATTCAATTCTTCCATAATATCTAATAATTTAAAAGTACTATTTTTAACTTCTTGTGATATAAATGGGTCTGTTCTATTATTCAAAGATATAACAGTTTTACCTTTTTCAAAATAATTGTCATTAATCATATTACGTATCAATTCTTTTTCATCTATGACTTTTATTGGACGCATTGGAACTATTTTAATTGGTGCTAAAAAACAGTATCCACAATTTATTGTACATCCTATATAAGAATTAATAGAATAATAAGATTTTAAATATTCTTTTGTTAGTTTTTTTAAATCAATTTCTTCTTTCATTTAAATTTCTCCTAATCTATCAAATGAAAATATATCATAATCTTTAATTTTTAGATTATTATATAAACTTAAAAGTCTGACTATACTAATACCCAGATTATAACATTGTGGAGCACCAGAATCAATTAAATTCTCAATAATTTGCAATTCACCATAATCATCTTTTTTCCCTTGAAGCTCTATTTTTTTTACATATTCATCATAATTGCATATTTCACTTACACCATGAACAATGGTAACACCTTTGTATTTAACTTTAAATTCATCTGTTTTGTCATTTTCAAGCACATCACAGTAACTATTTGTAGAATTGGCATAATTATTTATCACATAAAAAGTATTATCACTCGGGGTGATTTCATTATATGATTTTTCATCTATAAAACTGCATTCAATATCCTTGGAAGTTATAATTTTTATTATTTTTATAGCTAATTTTATTGCATTATTTTTACTTAGATAATTGCTAAAGATGGAAAGCATTTCGAATTCTGGCTTATATTTACTTGTAAGATATTCATTTCTATAGCAATTTCCTATACAATAAATTTTATTAAAATCACTACAAGAATACATTCTTAAAAATATGTCCATAGTTTTTCGCAAATATAATTTAATATTTTTCTTAGAATATAAAGTACAAAATGATTCTGACTTTGAAGATACTTCTCCATTAGTTAAAATAGGCAACGTAACTTCTAAATATCCTAATTTGTGTAAATATTTTCTTATTTCATATTTAACATCACTATATTTTATAATATTTGTTTTATTTAATGTTAATTTGTAATTTTTTTTATTTTTACTAATTATCTTTAGACTTCTAAGTAAAAAAGAATCATATTTTGGCTTATATTTTCCGTTGTTATTTCTATCTTTAGTGACGAGACATTCAACTATATCACCAGCATTCAAATTATTTAAGAAATATTCAATATTATTTTTTATGACTATTTGTGTGATTTTATTGTTTTCAATCAATAAAAACAATACATTTGTTTTTAGTTTTACATTTATAATTCTTCCACAAATTTTCAATTTATTCCTCCAACTCCGTTGTGTTTTTTTAGTACCTTACAATATGATTGATTTATTGGTGCAACTTCTGAATTTATAATTAAATTATAGTCATTATCCATATATCCAATACAATCATCACTTGATATGTTAAATACACAATTGTATAGTTTTCTATCTGGAGTAAGAACTATCATATCTTGTCCAGCCAAACATCGAAAATTGTTTTTATGAATATTTGGTCCAAATGTTCCACATCTTTGTATATTCAAATCTTCCTTTGGTATAATTAATCTCATTTTTTCTATTTCTTCCAAAACAAAATTTATTTGTTCTTGATTTAAAAATTCTGAGTTATCAAAGTTGCTTTTTGCACTTCCTTGACTAATAAAATTAGTAAATTTTATTTTGTCAGCTCCAATTTCTAATGCTCTTTCACAGAATTTAGAAACATTTTGATAATTATGTTTTGATAAAGAACACATCAATTTTACTAAAAAATTGTTCTTTTTAAGAATCTGAATAACATTATTTAACTGATTTTCATTAATTCTTGATATTTCGTTTTGAATACCAAAATGGTATGAAAGCCAAACTTCATTAATTCCATTTTCCGATAATTGATCCAAAACATTTGGATTTTCAAGAATTGTTATTCCGTTTGTTATTATTCTATGTTCGTTTACCATTTTAAAATATTTATAATATTCAGGATACATAATCGGTTCTGTACCATTTAATAAAATTGTATATTTTTCATTTAAATTTGGAATTATTCTTGATAATTCTTCATCAGCAAATCTTCCTGAATAACTTATATAGCAATGTTTACAATTATTATTACATTGTGAACATAACATTATAGTTACATATTTTCCATTATATTTTTCCATTCTTTATTTCCTCCTCAAACATCTTCAAGATATGGTTAGTTAAATTTAGTAAGTAATTATAATTATTAGCAAATTTTTTCATCAGTTGATTTAATATTTCATATGCATAATTAAATTCATCAATTGTAATTTCTTTTTTTTGTAATGCTTCATACAATTCATCTTCATCAAGTATTTTAAATTTCCCAGTTGGTTTAATAACTAAATCTAGATATAAATCATCTTGATATGGTATGCAATTGTTACACTCAACAAATTTGGAAACATCAAAATACCATTGAATAATATTTAGTTTATCATCAAACATTATAGTTAATAAATAAGATTTTTCATTCGGATAAAATTCAAACCAAATATAATCTTTATCTTTTATACATATTTTAGGTATTTCATCTTCAACAAATGAAGGGGTTATATTAGAATCAAATTTTATGCAAAAAACCGTTCCTTTTGTATCTTGATAAATAATATCTTTTTTTACAAATTTAGTTTCTGTAATCTTAGAAAATTTTCTTTTCACATTCATTACTTCCAGTCTACTTTTTATTAAATTCTCTTATTTTTCTTTTTGCTAAACTTGTTTGAGCTTTATCTATCCAATCTTCTCTTGGTCCATAAGATAATTCATCAGTGACAATTCTAACTCTATCTTTGTTTCTTAATGCATAATCTATTGGTACAAACTCATCATTTACAAATACTCCTACCATTGTATTTCCTATATCAGTATGTATTTTATATGCAAAATCTATTGGTGTAGCCCCTTTTGGCAATTCTATTATATCACCCTTTGTGGTATAAACATAAACTTTGTCCGCAAATAATTCAGTCTTTACTTGATTTACAAATTGTTGATTATCTCCGAACATGGAATTAATTTCTGTTAATGATTTGAAAAATTGAAATTTTTGTTTTAAATCATCTTGCATTGCATCTCTTGCTTTTCCCTTTTGTTCATCCCAGTATGCAGTCAAACCAAAGGATGCCACTTTATCCATATCAAAAGTTCTAATTTGTGTTTGTACTAACCTATCATCAGGTCCAAAAACTGTTGTATGTAAGCTTTGATACATATTTGTTTTTGGATTACAAATATAATCTTTAAATTTATCGTTTATTGGATGATACTCATTATGTATTAAATATAATGTTCTATAGCAATTTTCTACTTCATCTACCATTATTTTAAGTGCTAACAAATCATGTATATCAGATAATTTATGACCTTCATTTAATCTTTTATATATGCCATAAATATTTTTAGTTCTTATCTTTATCTCATTAGGTATGTTTTTATCATTTAATAAAGTTTCTATCTTATATAACATTTCTTTTAAGCAATCATTGCTCGATTCTTCTAATCTTAATTTTCGTTCTTCTATTTTTTTATACATATCTGGTTTTAGATATTGTAATGACAAATCCTCTAACTCTGATTTTATTCTATAAGCACCTATATAATAAGCAAGTGGAACAAATATTTCCATAGTTTCAAGTGCATTTTCTTTTTGCTTAAATTCCGATTTAAATTGTAATGTTCTCATGTTATGAAGTCTATCAGCCAATTTAATTATAATTATTCTTACATCTTCAGTTATTCCCGTTATTATTTTTCTTGTATTTGCACAATTCTGATCTTGTTTAGAAGAAAAATTCATTTTTGATAATTTTGTTACACCATCTACCAAATTAGCAATATTTTGATTAAAATCATGTGATATATCTTCTTTAGTAATGTTTGTATCTTCTAAAGTATCATGAAGTAGTCCAGCACATATTGTATCTCTATCTGCATGCATCTCTGCCAAAATATATGCAACATTTAATGGATGGCTAATATATGGTTCGCCACTTTGTCTCATTTGCCCCTTATGCAATGTATCAGCGTATTCGTAAGTTCTTTTAACAATTTCTACTTCTTCAGGATTATATTCTCTTAATTTATTCAATAAATCTTGTAAGGTAATACTGTTATTCATTCAAAACACCTCCTACAAATAAAATAACGGTGCCAAAAAACACTATATTATAATGTAATTTCGGTCGCCGTTATTATCTTATTAATAATTAAGTCTAAAAGAGAACATGAGTAAATAATGTTAGTATAATGTTTATTCCTAGCACTGATTTTTTGATTAAATCTAATAATTCCGTTATAGAATCTTTTTTTCATGCAGTCTCCTTCTCAAATTAATTAAATTATATTTAAGCATACTTTTAATATTTGTCAATAAATTTTTTAAATAAATGTTGGAATCTTTATAAACTTTTTTATATCTATCATCATAAGCTTTATAATAATCATTATGACCCAACACTTGCATATCGTTTTATTCCTTTCTTAAATATAATAAAGCACGGAATTAGATATAAAAATACGATTAAAGGAAGAAATCCACAATAAATGTTATTACTTTTACCAATAAAATATAATAACGGATAATAATTTACAAAAGCATAAGGTATAACAAAAGTAAAGAATAAAACCCAACCTTTATTAAATATTCCAATAGGATATTGAGCCATATGTTTACCACCATCAGTAAATACATTTCTTACTTCTAATCCTTGTACTGTAATAAAGCAATAAGAAGCAGCTAGCAAGAAAATACCAAAGAATATTGCTATCGCACTAGACATCATTAATACTAAAGTTATAACTTTGATAATACTCCACTTAACATTAAGATTTATAAGTGCTATTACCATAACTACTAATGATTGTATTAATCTTGATAACTTTACAAAATCAGCATCATTGCATAAAACTTGTAAAATAACATTTTTAGGTCTTAATAACAATCTATCAAAGTCTCCATTTATAATAATCCTATCAAACTTATCTATTCCTCTTGCAAAACATTCACAAAAAGAAAAACCAAATTGAATTATTGAAAAACAAAGTAATACTTCATATAAAGTAAATCCTTTAATATTATCAAACTTATCAAATAAAGAAAGAATAATAAAGTAATATGAGAAGAACACTATTATTTGTGATAAGAAAGAAATAATAAAAGATGCTCTATACTCTAACATAGATTTAAAATGTAATTTAAATGCTTTAAAATATAACTTCATCCTAACCTCCTTGTACCACTACTCTTTTAAGTGATTTATTAGTAAGTATATATCCTACAATAGTAATTATAACTATCCATATTATTTGAATTAATATTCCTACTAATCCTTCACTAATACCAATATTTCCTGAATATATTCTAAAAGGCAAATCACTTATATATCTAAATGGTAAGTAATCAGAAATAATTTGTAAAAACCTAGGAAACAAAGGAATTGGTACTACTAAACCAGATAACAAATCTGCTATAGCAACAAAAATATTAGTTATTCCCTTTTCATTTAATGTACTTAATGTTATTACATGATACAGTGTTATAATAGAAGTCATTAATAAAGCTCCAATTATTAGAGTTACAACAAAAAGAATAAAGTTCAAGAAACTTACTGGCAAAGATAAATTATAAGGTTTTGGTAACAATAACGATATAATTATAACTGGTATACATCTTAAAGAAACCATTGCTAGTCTTTGACCTATTATTTTAGAAAACCAAACAAAATATAGTTTTTTAGGTCTTATCAACTCATAAGCAATATCACCTTTCCTTATCATGTCAAATATTTCATTATCTTTATAAAACATATTAACTAATGCGAAGAAGCATTGACATAGCCATACATAAGTTACCGCTTGTTGAAGATTAAACGATAAATCTGTAGAATTGGATGAATAGAATGCAACATATACCATAATAAATATAAGCCCAAAAAATATTTGAGTAGAAATACCTGCTATTGCAGCAGTTCTATATTGAAGTCCTGATATAAACTTTAACTTAAAGTAAGAATAATAGAATTTCATATATGGTACTCCTCATATAATTTAACAATAATATTATCTATATTTTCATTATCTATTTCTACATCATCTATATTGACCTTATTAGATATAATATTTAAAAAATCAGAAATATTAATAATATTTGAATCTATTACAAAGTGATATCCATCAACATCTTTAACAGATGAAATTATTCCTTTATGTTTAAGACTTAATTTATCTTTAGTAACAATAGTTAAATATTTATTATTACCATACTTATGTTTTAAACTTTTCAAAGAACCATCATATAAAACATTACCTTTTCCTATTAAGATAATTCTTTTAGCAAGTGACTCGATATCACTCATATCATGAGTAGTAAGGATAATAGTTACTTGTTTTTCTTTATTTATTTTCTTAATAAAGTCACGCAATATTTGTTTCGATACAGCATCTAATCCAATAGTAGGTTCATCTAAAAACAGTATTTCTGGATTATGTAATAAGGAGGCTGCTATTTCACAACGCATTCGTTGCCCTAGACTCAACTGCCTTACTGGAACATCTATAATTTCTTTTAAGTTCAAGGCATCAATTAATTCAGTTTTGTTTTTTTCAAACTTATCATCTGGAATATTATAGATATCTTTTAATAAATCAAAAGTATCAGAACTAGGTATATCCCACCATAATTGACTTCTCTGTCCAAACACAACACCAATTTTTTTTACATACTTTTCTCTATCTTTCCAAGGTGTCATACCATCAATTATACAAGTACCATTATCTGGTGTTAATATTCCACTTAATATCTTTATAGTAGTAGATTTACCAACACCATTTGGTCCAATATAACCAACAATTTCACCTTTTTCAATAGAAAAAGATACATCTGAAATAGCATTAACTATTTTGTACTTTCGTCTAAAGAAAGACTTTAGTGCTTCTTTAGCACCTTTCCCTCTTTTGACAACCTTAAAAGTTTTACTTATGTGCTCTACTTCGATGAATGACATTTTATCACACTCCTTTTTTCCAACGCAAAAAACTACATTTTTATATGTAGTAGATATAAAAAATATAATTTTTTTGCAAACGTCACATTAAGAATAACATAGTATTATAATTACTGCAAGAAAAAAAACATTTGATTATTGTCAAATGTCTTATTCCCCTATTTTATCTAATTTAACACTTACTAATTTACTTACACCAGACTCTTGCATTGTAATACCATAAAGTGTATTAGCATATTCCATTGTCTTTTTCTTGTGAGTAATAATTAAGAATTGTGTTTTATCACTATAGTTATTTAAATATTTACCAAAATTGTCTACATTAGCTTCATCAAGTGCCGCTTCAACCTCATCAAATAAACAGAAAGGTACAGTTCTAACATTTAATATGGCAAATATTAAACTTATTGCCGTCAAGGTTTTCTCTCCACCAGATAATAATGATATAGAAGTTAATTTTTTTCCAGGAGGAGATGCAATAATATCTATTCCTGTTTCTAATACATTATTAGGGTCAGTTAATTTTAAGGTAGCTGTACCACCGTGGAACAATTCTTTAAATACTTTCTTAAACTCTACTTCTATTTGTTCAAAAGTAGTTAGGAATTCTTCTTTCATAACTGAATCCATTTCTTCTATTATTTCTAGTAATGTATCCTTAGCATTTAATAAATCATTTTTTTGAGTAGATAAGAATTCATATCTTTCACTTACTCTTTGATAATCTTCAATAGCTGCTAGATTAACCATACCTAATCTTTTAATATTATTTTTATAAATATTAACATTTGCTCTTGCTTCTTCTGGGTCAAGTTCTAAAACATATCCATCTTTAGCTTTTTCAAAAGTAAGTTCATAATCTTCTCTTAGAATATTTAAATGATTATCTAACTTAACATCTAATTTTCCTAATAAGATTTCTTGTTCTTTTAATTCTTTTTCAGTCTTATATAAAAGTGAATTATTAATCTTATTATTAGCTTCCATTTCATCTATTTTCATAGATAATTTATCTTTTTCTTTAGTTTTATTATTAATTTCTTTAACTAATTCTTCTTTATCACGGTTTACTTGATAGAATTCATTCATTAATCTTTCTTCTTCTTTAGAAAGTGATGAATCTACTACATGACCTAAACTATTAAGTTCGTTCAATGCTTGTTCTAAGCTAGTATTAATAAGAATTTTATTATTTTCTTTATTATGTAATAGCTCTTCTTTTTCTACTAATTTACTTCTATCAGTAAATAATTCTTCTTCAATTTTATTAATATTTTTATTACAATTTACTATTTCATTATTAATTTCATCTATTACAACATCTAACTCTTTATTGTGCCTAATTAAATATTCAAGTTCCTTTTTTTCACTAATGATACTCTTTCCTACTTGAATACTACCACCAGTAATAGAACCACCTACATTAATAACTTCTCCATCGATTGTAACAATTTTATATCTTTGATTAATCTTTTTACTTATCCTGTTAGCAGTATCAATATTATCTACTAGTATTACATTACCTAATTGATTAGATACAATTCCATAATACTTTTCATCATATTTAACTACATTAGAAAATATATTAATGAATCCATCTTCATTGCTAAGCAAACTTAAAGTTTCATGGTCAATTCCCCTAGGTTTAATAACTGATATAGGAAAAAACGTTGCTCTACCTAAATTATTATCTTTTAGATAATTAATAGCTTTTTTAGCGCAGTTAGGGTCATCAACAACTACATATTGTTTACTCGCTAAAAGTGCTACTTCCAAAGCTTTAGTATACTCTTCATCTACTTCTATTAAATTACCTAAAGCATTATGAATTCCACTTAATCTAGGATTATTTAATACAGATTTAACACTATTAGATAGACTTCCACCAGAAGAAATATAATTATCAAGAACTTCTATTTTATGAGATACATTTGTTTTCTCTCTTGTTTTATTATCTAAATCAGATAAGAAATTATCTTTACGTTTCTTTAAATTAGATACTTCTAACTCAACTTTACTAATATTATCTTTTTCCGTATTAATCTCATTTGATAAATCATCTATATCTTTGCTAATTAAATATAAGTCATTTTCTAATTTTAATTTTTCTTCTTTTAATCTAGCAATATTTTCATGAACTTTAGTATTAGAAGCATCATATTTACTTCTTTCTTTAAGAATATTTAATTCACCATTAAGTTTCTCTTCCTTTTTAGTTAATTCAAGAAGTCTATTGTTGTAGTCATTTAATTCAAGACTTAATTTACTTAATTCGTTTTTACTTTCAATAAATAAAGTATCATCACTATTACCTTTTACATTTAAGTTTAATATCTTAGTATTTAACTCACTTACATTTTTCTTAACCTCTTCATACTTATAGTTCATTTCTTCTATTTCGTATGCTAGTAATGCTACTTCTATATTTTCTAATTTTTCTTTATTATCTAAATATTCCCTAGCTTTTTTGCTTTGTTCTTTCAATGGTTCTACTTGTACTTCAAGTTCTGCAATAATATCATTTACACGGTCTAGATTATTATTAGTTCTATCTAATTTCCTTATTGCTTCTTCTTTCCTTTTTTTATACTTTAATACACCAGCAGCACTTTCAAATATAGTACGACGCTCTTCTGGTGAATTAGATAGTATCTTACTAATATCGCCTTGAGAAATAATATTAAAAGCATCTTTACCAATACCGCTGTCTATGAATAAATCAGTTATATCTTTTAACCTGCACTTATCACCATTTAAAAAGTACTCATTTTCACCAGTACGATATACTCTTCTTTTAATAGATACTTCGTTATATGGAATATTTAAATAATTATCACTGTTATCAAAAGTTAATGAAACAGATGCTACATTTAAAGGATTTCTTGATTTTGAGCCAGAAAAAATAACATCAGTCATTCCGTTATCCCCTCTTAGAGATTTTACTGATTGTTCTCCTAAAACCCATCTAACCGCATCTACAATATTACTTTTACCTGATCCATTAGGACCAACTATACATGTTGTTTTACCATCTAGATTTATTGTAAGTTTATCCGCAAAAGACTTAAATCCAGATGCACTTATTTCTTTCAAGTACATACTATCACCCTATCTACTATGAAAATTATACTATAAAGGAGCCTTTTTAACAAGAAAAAAAGAACCGAAGTTCTTTTATGAGAATACATATGGATTACTACTAGTACCATATCCACTAATTGTTTTAACATCTGGTTTAATGTTGATTACAGGACGTACACCATTTTCCCAAAGAGCACCTTCAACATAAAACTGACCTTCACTATTCATTCGCATCATATAAATTTCATTACCTGTGAACGTGTTTGGAGACATTGTCCAAAAAGAATAACCATTTACTAAATAATAATTTGAACTAGTTTGATCAAACACACCCCCTGCATAAGCTACTTCATCTGCTGTTATCAATCCAATCGGATATGTTAATGCTTTATTTCCTTTCGTTGCGGATTTGGTTGTATATAAATCATTACTTTGTGGGCATTTAAATTGTGGAGTTTTATTGGTTTTCAATCTATTAGATGCACCATAGGAAGTAGCATCCGAGCCATATCCCAATCCGCTTGACAAGCTTCTATCTCCACAGAACCCAGCATCAGCTAAATATGATGAATAATTAGTTAAATTATTTTGATACCATGAATCTACCTTCGTCTTAATAGGACTATCTAAATCGTTTGCAGTTTCAAGTTCATAACTTGTTCCAAGATAATCACCATACATATACCCCGCATAACCTGGATTTGAAATATCTTTAGCAAAACCATTAGAATCAACTATATCTTGAGTAATCAATCTTACGCTACCATCTTCATTGACTCTTATTATTCGCCAAACTTTTCCAGCAAACCTTACATAGTTATTTATAACGTTTCCTCGAAAATAATAAGTTCTATTACTATTTTCTGTATTTGTACTTGTATAATATAGTCCTTGTCCATTGCCATTTGTAACAGTATCATCTTTATAGCTTGCAGTGTGAGATCTCAACGTATAGCCAGAACCACCGGAAGTAGCAATAGCCGTTATTTCATACATAGTTGTACAACGCGATGTGCTATTAGCAGTTCTACATGTATATTTATACGTTGAATATTTATTAGGAACTTCTGCTATCGTTATCGCAGTTGGATTAACCAACTCAAATTCACCGTTATATGGATCAAATTTATAACTAGTACCATAAGTGTTAGTTGAAGAATAGGAAGAAGAATAAGCAGAAGAAATTTTCTCAATATATGTTCTTCCGACAGGAACATTAGTAAGTGTATATCCTCTTCCATAGTGTGAATCAGTATAACTGGTCAACTTATAAAGTGATGAGCACGTACCAGTTGAAGATGTTGATTGGCAAGTATAAGGATACGTTGCATAATTAGTTGACATAGTTGGCCATGTACCTGACGTAGTATTAACTAAACTGAATCTCCCTGTTGCTGAATTAAATGTATAACTTTTGCCAAAATAATATGTTGCACTTGAAGAAAATGTTATTGTATTGTTATAATATTGCCTTTCTCTATATATTGCAGAAGTCGCAGACGATGGTTTACTAAAATCAATATTTGTATCTGTTTTAGCTATATTGTTAACTTTTGTTATTCTATATCCTAAATCAACTGATTTTATATTACTTTTTAATGTTGTTATTACTCCTCTTACATTTACTCCTGATGTAGTACTTGGAACTGTAGAAAATCCAAAACCAGTTCCCGAATAATAACCAAGTTTATTGTCTTGACTAGGCATTATCCAAGTAGGAGAATACTGAGCAGCGGTAATCAAAGTTGAATTTGTTTGCGCCAGTGCAACAACTTCATCTGCACTAGGCAATCTAGCACTCATTCCAGTTATATTTCCTCCAGCTGTGCTTAAGCTTGATTTTATAGATGGTAAAAATGTATTCTGTATATAATACCCTACGTTTGTACTAGATAAAGGATTATATTGAGTAGAACCTGATGTATCAAAAGCTCCAGTTTTTAAAATAGTATTTGAATATAAAGTTATCATTGAATCTACTTGTCCAGTTTTTCTCGCAACATACCATGTACTTCCATCAACTAATGTTACTTTATCACCGACTTCATAGTTTGGATAACTTGGTGATGGTAAATTTGCTTTTGATACACTTATTATTGGTTTTATTAATACAGTACTAGGTGATGCTAATTCTACTGTTATAGCTCCTGCTCCTACTCCTGTATTATCAAGTCGAAGTGTATAATAATTATCTCCGCTTTTTGATGATGTTAGCATCCAAGAACCAACTGATCCAGTGTTAGCAGTAATACCACTTAATAACCAATCAGGCATTACATCTCTTAAATCAGCTTTGTCTTGTAATTGTTTAACTGTATATCCTGATAATTTTGCCAACTCTTCCATCGTTGGAATTCTACTTGATAATATCTTTTTCCAACTTGAAGTATATGTACTCAAAAAATCAGAGGCACTACTTGCACCTGCAGCATTTGAAATTGTATCTGCTGCTATTAATTCTACTGTTAAGTCTCCTCCTGAACTAAATGATGCCGAAGTATTATTTAACGATACTACATAAAACAATCTTTCAGTTCCATCTCCCGGGTCAAACATAACTGCGTCCCCTGGTTGATAAGCCATATAACCATTGTCTGTTGTGTTACCTGAGTTGTTATCTAAACTAGTACTTTTCTCTACATAATCAAAACCTAACATTAAGTCTTTTGTAGTATTACTTAAATTTGTTACTCCATCTTGGGCTTTTATTGTTACTATTACTTTATTCGTCTCACCTGGCTTTAATACTGTTGTATCTTCAAGCACTCCTTCTATTTCATAAGTTATAGAATAGTTTGTATCCTCGGTTTTTTCTATTGTACTTAACTTTGCTGTAATATTACCTTGATTTTCAAGTACTATTTCATACTTTACAGTAGCATTTGTAGTTGGTAAACTTGCATGTAATGTTGCCGTAGTTCCTACAAAGCTATGACTCGTATCTACTCCTCCATTTGTTACACTACTAGTAATACTTACTATCTTCACTATCCAGTTTCTATCTATCTGCGCTATTCCATCGATATCCATATGTTGAGATAAAGCAGCGTATCCTAAGCTCATTACAAAAACTACTAGACATAATGAAATTGTTAGTATCTTCCTTTTACTTATATTTAATTTTCTTAATTTATATTTAATAAAATTCATAGTACCAGCCCCATATTATTTTACATAATTAGTATACACTTTTTTATAGCAAATTAGCAATAACTAATAAGAAAAAAATGGCCATTTTTTGACCATTTTTGTCTATTACATTGCATCACGTCTTGAGAAATTTAATCTACCTTTTTTATCAGTTCCAATAGCTTTAACAACTATTTCATCACCTAGTTTTACTACATCTTCAACTTTTTCAACACGTTCTTTTGCTAGTTTAGAAA
This sequence comes from uncultured Bacilli bacterium, assembly GCA_934155645.1. Classification (GTDB taxonomy): domain Bacteria; phylum Bacillota_I; class Bacilli_A; order RF39; family UBA660; genus RGIG3091. The sequence continues at coordinate 176,372 of CAKPHC010000002.1, forward strand.
TATGTACTAGTCCTTCACAACCAGGCCATACTTGAACAAAACATCCAAATTCTTCAATAGCAACTACTTTAGCAGTATAAATTTTACCTTCTTCTACTTCTCTTACAATGTTCTTTATCATTTCAGCAGTCTTATCAATAATTTCTTGATTAGAATGATAAATAATTACTCTTCCATCATCTTCTAAATCAACTTTAACTGCATTCATATCAGTAACAGATGTAACATTACTTGCTTCACAAATAATCTTAGTAATCATCTCTCCACCTTTACCTATAACATCTTTAATCTTTTCAGGCTTAATCATAAATGTCATAGTCTTAGGAGCATACTTACTAACTTCAGGTCTAGGTGCTGGAATTTGTTTTTCAATTACATCAAGTATTTCCATTCTAGCTACCTTAGCTTGCGCTAAAGCTTCTTTTAATATTTGTTTAGTAATACCTCTAATCTTAATATCCATTTGTAATGCACATATACCACTTCTAGTACCTGCTACTTTAAAGTCCATATCACCTAAATGGTCTTCCATACCTTGAATATCAGTTAATATAGTATAATCATCACCATCAGTAATAAGTCCCATAGCAATACCTGCTACTGGTGCTTTAATTGGAACACCTGCAGCCATTAAAGACATACAACCAGCACATATACTAGCTTGACTTGATGAACCATTACTTTCTAATATTTCAGATACTACACGAATAGTATATGGGAATTCATCTTCACTAGGAATAACTTGTAATAATGCTTTTTCTCCTAATGCTCCATGTCCAATTTCACGTCTACCTGGAGAACCATATCTACCAGTTTCACCTACAGAAAATTGTGGGAAATTATAATGAAGCATAAACCTTTTTTCATCTTCAAGTGATAATCCATCTAATATTTGATGTTCACCTAAAGCTCCTAAAGTTGTAATAGATAAACTTTGAGTTTGTCCTCTTGTAAATAATGCAGAACCATGAGTACGAGGTAAGATATCAATATCAGTAGATAATGGACGTATCTCTGTCATACTTCTTCCATCAGCTCTTGTTTTCTCTTTTACAACTATTCTTCTAAATAGTTCGTATTCTAATTCTTCTAATACTAGTTTTACTTTAGTAAGCAATTCTTCTAAATCTTTTTCTTTTAATTCAGAATTTTCTTCTTCATACTTACTTACTACATCTTCTTTAACTTTATCTATAGCAGCATATTTTTCTAATTTATCTTTAATACGAAGTGCTGCATCCAATTTGTCCTTGCAAAGTGAAGCAATTTCTTCTTTTAAGTCACTAGTAATTTCTAGTTTTTCATATTCCATCTTTTCTTCGCCAATTTCACTAATTATTTCTTCTTCAAAAGCGATTAATTCTTTTATTGCCTCATGACCAAACATAAGTGCTTCTAACATATCATCTTCACTAACTTGTTTAGCACTGGATTCAACCATGTTTATAGCTTCTTTAGTCCCTGCTACTGTTAAATCTATATCAGATTTTTCTAATTGTTCTGGTGTAGGATTTATAACAAATTCTCCATCGATTCTACCAACCTTAACTCCTGCTATAGGGCCATCAAAAGGTATTTTACTAATACAAGTTGCAAGGCTTGATCCAAATAAAGCAGTTATTTCAGGTGAATTATCTTGTTCTACAGATAATACTGTATTAACTATTTGTACTTCATTTCTAAATCCTTCTGGGAATAATGGACGCATAGGTCTATCAATCATTCTAGCAGCTAATGTTGCATTATCAGTAGGACGTCCTTCTCTTTTAATAAATCCTCCAGGTATTTTACCAACTGAATATAATTTTTCTTGATAAAGTACCATTAATGGAAAGAAATCAGATAATATATTAGCATTTTTACTAACTACAGCAGTAGATAATATTACCGTATCACCATATCTTACTAAAACAGCACCATGAGCTTGTTTAGCCATTTCACCATGTTCTACAACTATTCTTCTTCCTCTAAAGTCTAATTCAAAAACTCTTTTCATATTTTACTCCTTACTTTTTAAAATATTCTCTTATTGTATTGTTATTTAATTGTCTAAATAATTTCTTTGCTTTAAATCTACTTATCTCATCTTCATCACTAACCGGTAATAATTCACTTACTTTACAATATTCACTAACAAATTGAGTATATTCAAGTTCTGATGAACTATATTCATTAATAACTTCTGGATAAGGATATTTTTGTCTACTCATTAAATCTATCATTTTACTTTTATCATTTTTCATACGGACTAAAGTATATCCACATACAAATGTATCGAACTTCCTGTCAATTATTGAAATAACTTTATCATCTTCATTAAACTTAATGACATCATGTCTAATAGGCACTCTTCTTATTTCAATAATAGTTTCGATTTTACCAATATATAAATTCTTTACTTTCATATTGCCCCCCCTAGTAGTATTTTTCAAAAAATAAAGACACCAAAAAACAGTGTCTACTTTCTTAATCCTAATTTTTTAATTACTTCACGATATCCATTGATATCATTCTTTGCAAGGTAATTTAATAAGCTTTTTCTTTGTCCAACTTTCTTTAAAAGTCCACGTCTTGAATGATAATCATGAGAGTGTTCTTTTAAATGTTCAGTTAAGTTGTTGATTTCTTCGGTAAGAATAGCAATTTGAACTTCTGTTGAACCAGTATCTTTTTCATTCTTTGCAAAGTCTTTAATAATTTGAGATTTTCTCTCTTTTGTTAAAGCCATTTCAAAATTCCTCCTTATATTGTATATTCACTAATCTCCACGTAATGGTCGGAATAATCCACTACCTAGAAACAGCAAGCACTAATAATATACCTTATTTGTATTAATAAATCAAGTACTTTTATATATTTTATTCCATTTCATCAAACATTGATGAATCATAATTTAATACTTTAATAACGCTTTCTTTTTCATAATGAGAAAATAAATCTTTTATTTTAAAAACCGGAAGATAAAAGATATCAATTCTTTCAAACATTAATTTTGGAATATCTAATATACCATATTCTTTTAAATATTTAATTACTTCTACTACATTATCACTATTAGCTTTAAAAGTATTAAGTGTATCTTCATCATAGTTATTAATTATTTTATCGATTTCTTCATCCGTAAATCCATTATCTCTTAAGAACTGCATCTTTATTACCTCCTAACTGTACTGAAGACATAATTACATCATTAACTTTGCTTATTTCTTCGCTATTAAGTCTAGAACCACGTATTGCAGATACTAATAAGATATGTTCCTTATCTTTTTCTCTTTCTTCAGGTGTAATGAAATCACTCTTCATAAAGAATTCATAATTACGTAATAATTTCTTTCTTGAAATGATTACTCCATTAAAATTATATGACCAGTTGCTTCGTTTATTTTCTTCTAGTGCTGTAATTATAGGGTCTGCCATCGTATCATTAGATATAGTTAAAGGTAAATATTCATCTAAAAGCATATTATATGGATCATCTTCTAAGAATTTTTCTACATCGTGAGGTACGATTTCTTTTATTCTATCTTTACTTATTCCACAAGAAAGATTTAAATTAGTTACAAAACCTTTGAAATCTCTTCTACCTGTTTTATATACATTTTCGTATTCCATACCTTCTTTTTTCAAGGCATATAATCTATCTAATACTCCATTAGTATAAGAAGTTAATTTAGATGAATAATTCAAAATATAATCTTCTTCATTTAATTCAACAAATCCATCAGTTATTTCCATAATTCTAGGTGCTAATAAAGCAGATAACGGAAATCTTCCTTGTCCTACTGGAAAATCATATAATTTTAATTCATCTAAGTGACCTAATAAATATGAATTAGTTGATAATAAAACTGCTATTTGGCGTTCCAACAAATCTTTTCGATTGTATCCAAAACTTTCCAATAACTCTAAGTTTCTTAAAAAATCTCTATGTTTACCATAAAATTCTTGATTAGATTCACTAGGAGTAGTATCTATTATATCTCCACTAGAACGTTTAATATATCTTCTTTCAGTTTTATATTCCTTACCACTCACCTCTTCTGCATTAAGGAAAAAGATTGGTTTATAGCAAGAGAAATATTCTCCGCTTACATGACTATTGTTAAATAATTGACAACCTTCTTCTATTAATTCAGCACTTGATTCTAATAAGAACTTAGTTAAAAGTCTACCATCTTTTTTTACAAAACCAAGTCTATTAACAGATAAAGCATTTAATACTTCCTCTATTTTATCTAAACTTCCATTAGTCATTAATTTACTTGTTAAGTTTTCATCCAAAATAGAATAATCAAAATCATATTTATTAAATAAATCACGTAAATCTTCTTCAGCAAATTTAAGGTTTTCCGCATCAACTACTTCAAGAGGTACTTCCAAAACTTCTATTTGATTATCTTTTTCTTTATTAATTACTCTTCTAGCTTCTAAAAATCTATTATAATTAAATTTTAAGAAATCATCTAAATATTTACCTTTGTCTTCTTCTTTAATACTAAATACAGAAAATACTTTATTAATTACTTCTTCACTGAAAACTCCGTCTTTAGCTATTTCTCTTACTTCATGTTCTAAGTCATTACAATCATCCAATTTACTAAAGATTTGTTCTCTTCTTTCGATAGATTTCTTAAGACTTCTTCTTTTTATATCTGTACGATATGCTAACTCACGTATTCTTTCTTCTTGAGCATCAACTAATTCAATATCATTTTGAGCTAAATAGTGTGCAGCATATATACTCTTGGCAAGTTCTTCTTCATCAGATTTTAAGATAAGAGATATAAGTTCTTTTAAGTCACTTTCATCAACAGACTTCAAAGCTGACAAATCATCACCAGAAATACTACCATATACTTTATCAATTGCTGTAAGATTCTGTTCTAATCCATGAGATTCATCCATAACCTTTTCTAATTGTTTGTATCCTTTACTAATCAAGGTGTTTAGTTTATCAATAATAGTTTTTTCTTTTCTCATCTTAATCACCTCAATCCTCGTCTTTTTCTTCCATTTCCTCTTCTTTTTCTTCTAAGTAATTTAAAATTCTTAGTCCTAGAGGAAAATTATTTTTAGTAACTCCAAGGAAATAATCAGTTAATGTACTAGTATCTATATTAAGATTAGTACTTAGTTCTTCTGTAGTAATATTTAAATCATGCTTTTTTATTATTACTTCGTCAAAAATGTTATTACCAATAGCATCTCTTTGTTCAAGAATATTTTTCATATTACTTTGCACCTCCTGCTATTTGATCTTCTTTTTCACTAACATTACCTACTACTCTATCTTTTAGTTTCATAGAAATATCTCTTGTTAATTCTAAATAATGTTCAAATACATCTTCTTTACTTATAGTAGTTTGTAATTCATCAATATTACAATTCTTTTTTCTAGAATCTAATGTAGTAGTAATACTTCTAGAACTATCTGCTTTCTTTCCAAATAATCCGATAATACCAAAAATATTATCTCTTAATCTAGTATATACAACTCTAGCTTGTCTTCCTTTAGAATTTGGTTTCAATTCTTCTAGCCCTTTTAATTTTTTATTAGATGTAAATACTACTCTTTTACCTACATTATCATTTCTTAATTGTTCAATCAATAAAAATGCATCTTCAATTGTTTCTTGCGAATCAATATCTCTAATATCATTCTCTATTCTTTCACTTAAGAATAATACACAATTCTTAGTTCCTAAAGGGTCATTATCATATTCACTTAAAGCTTGTTCTAGTTTTCCTGTTTTATTAACCAAAACTTCTGTAGCTTCTTCCTCTAGTTCTTCTAATTCATCAGTGCTTTCTTTATATTCTTTTAAAAGTCTAATTCTATTTTCAATTGGTTCTAAATCATCTTTATGATTTTCTTCATCAGCAATCAAACTTTTGGTTTCTAAAAAATCTATATTAGCAAAAGCTATTAAAGCCTCTACCACTTTAGGATTAAAATCATCTCCAAATGAATAACTCCATTGGTTTAATATAGAAGCAATTTCTTCGTCATTTGAACATTGTGATAAAATCTTATAAACTTCTTTTATTTTTAACAAAGTTTTAGGTTTAAACGTATCATTTAATCGTTCATTAATTTCATTAATTTTTCTAGACATTTGAGCTTCATCAGTTGATAAGAGCATTTTTTCGTATAATGCATTGTTCTTCTTAATTGCTTCCATCTTTATGTTATTTTTTTCTTCATCACTTAGTCTAGAAGAAGAATTAACTAATTCAAGAAGCAAATCAACACTTGCAATCTCTTTATCTTCACTAATAACTTCATCTTTTAACTTTGCATATTGTCTTTCCATAGACTCAGCATATTGATATTCAGCTATTTTATCCGCTAACAAAGTAGTTCTTTTTTCTAAAAGTTCCTTTGTAGCACCGACAAAATTTTCAGCAAGAGAAATTTGAGGAATCGCATCTCTTCCAAATTTTAAAAATCCTTCATATATAGTCTTAAACTTAGATAATTGATTTAAATATTCATCACTTAACGAAAGAGACTTTGACACATAGACAAAATCATTAGTATCTAATTCATAAAGTTTAAAAGGGTTATCTTTAAGAGATGCTATAACATCTTTTAATCTTGTAATTTCTTCTATTTTTAATTCCCTTTTATCTTTTGCTTCTTCTACTAAAAGCAATTTCTCGTTTATTAGCATTAATAGTTTTTCAAAGCCCATAATAATGCCTCCTATTCTAATAAAAATTATAGCATAATTTGTCAGTTATGTAAAAGAAAAAAAGAGCTTATGCTCTAATAATTTCTATTTCTTAAGAATGGAGGTAATTCATACTCCCCATCACTATCAGTATCATTGTCATCTTCATCAATTACTGGAGTAGCAGTTTCTACTTCTTTAATTCTTCTTGTTGGAGTTTGTGCTGTATTATATAAAGGTTCTTTATTGTTCTTATCAAATCCAGTAGCGATTACTGTAACAATTACCTCATCAGTTAAGTTTTCATTGATAACAGAACCAAATATTGTATTTATATCAGTATTAGATGCAGCTCTTACTACTTCTGCAGCTTGTTCAGCTTCAAATAATGTTAAATTCATACCACCAGTGATATTGATAATTGCATCAGTAGCACCAGATATAGATGTTTCAAGAAGTGGACTAGATACTGCTTGCTTAGCAGCTTCAATAGCTCTATCTTCACCCATACCTATACCAATACCTATAATAGCATTTCCTGATTTTTCCATAACAGCTTTTACATCGGCAAAGTCAAGGTTAACTAAACCTACAACTGCTATTAAGTCTGATATAGATTGAACACCACGGCGTAATACATTATCTACTTCTTTAAATGCTTCAAGCATTGGTGTAGTTTTATCAATAATTTCTCTTAATCTATCATTTGGAATAACAATTAGCGTATCTACATGTTTCTTTAATTCTTCAATACCTGCCAAAGCATTTTCCATTCTCTTTCTACCTTCAAAGGTAAATGGTTTAGTAACAATGGCAACAGTTAATGCTCCTAGTGCCTGAGCTATTTCAGCAACTACAGGTGCAGCACCTGAACCAGTTCCTCCACCCATACCACAAGTAACAAAAACCATATCAGCCCCAGCTAATGCATCTTCGATTTCTTTTTTAGATTCAACAGCAGCTTCTCTACCAATTTCTGGCTTTGCACCTGCACCTAATCCATCAGTAAGATTAGCACCAATTTGAATTTTTACATCTGCCTGTGAATTATTTAATACTTGTAAATCTGTATTGGCAACGATAAATTCAACGCCTTTTACTCCTGATTCAATCATTCGGTTAACAGCGTTTCCTCCACCTCCACCGATACCTATTACTTTAATTTTTGCTAATTGATCCATTTCAAGTGAGCCAAACATTCCAATTCCTCCTTAGTTTCCAATAAAGTATCCAAACACTTTACTGACAATTGTATCATTTGTTGTTTTTTTAATACTTCTTTTATTATTTAACATTCCATCTATTTTATCATCATCAAACATTGAAGATGATTGTTCTCTTAATTTTAGTTTTTCATTATAATACTTAATAATTCCTGATGCACTAGAATATTTATTATTTCTAATTCCAATAGTTGTAATATTTAAAGTAGTAGCATTAATTCCTAGAGTATTTTCAACTACATAGCTAAACCCTATTAATTCACTAATACCACCTGTAACAATTATATAACTTATTTTTCTTTTTGTTAAGTTATTTATTTGATTTTTTGCAAGTTTTAATAATTCTACTACCCTAGATTCAACAACCTCAGAGATTTCATATTGATTAATTATTATTTTATCTCCACTTTTAGTTTCTATTTCTAAAACATCATTAACATCAGCATATCTCCTTGAACATACTGCAAAATTTTCTTTTAATGTTCTAGAAGTTGTTAAATCTACTCCATATATATAAGAAATATCTTTGTCTATATTCTTACTACCTAAATCAATGTTTTCTTCTTTAATAATTATTCCTTTATTGAAGATAGAAACATCAATTTTATCACTACCAATATTAATAACAGCTCCAAGTGATTTATCCATATCATGAGTTTTAGCTTCATAATAATCTCCAATACTTCCAAAAGTAATATCTTCTACTTCAATACCGCATTCATCAAGTATTTCTAAGTACGGAATAATATATCTTTTCGGTGCTGATACTAAAACAGCTTTTACTTCTAAGTATTCACCTTGCATTCCCTTAGGATCATGAACACTCTCACCTTCATCAACTGAAAAAGTAATCGGAATAACAGTTACCAATCCATCTCTAGGTGGAATTTTATCTATAACAGAATTTTCAAGTGCTGAAGAAATATCATTACCTGTTACTATACCATCTTCATTTTCAATTCTAGTAACACCTGATACCACACTAAAATGTCTTTCGTTTGATGGAACAGTAATTATTGCTTTATCTATTTTTACTCCAATGGATGGTTCTAATTCCTTAATAGCTAATTTTAAAGAATTAATCGCTAACTCTTTATCAACTACTAATCCTTTTTTTATGCCAGTTGACCTTACATTAGTAGAAGCCAGAATATTAAAACGATTGTCTAAAAACTCACTAATGACAATTTTAATACTATCGCTACCAATATCTATTCCAGTATAAATATCTCTCATATCATCGCTCCTACTTTCAAAATATATTATACTATATTTTAATATTATTTCAAATACTTTTTGAAAATAGAAAAAGGTAACCCGTAAGTTACCTTTAACACACAACTAAATGATACAATGCTCTTAAAAAAGTTCCAAGATAAGTGCCTATATTAAAAATAGTTACAACTACAACATTAAAACTAATCATAATAATAGGTGAAAAAACTAATAACAATACATTTTGTATAATCTTATTGTTTTTTATTAAATACTGCATAGTTTTCCTGAATATAATCTTCTAATAGCAGTACCTAAACTTCTTCCTACATCCATTACAGTTTTTATTCCTGTTGCAAAAGCATTAATTATAGTACCAGTAAGATTAACTCCACCAGCAATCATTAATAATTCTTCTCTATTACTTATATTTGCCATTTTATACCTCCTAATTACATTTTAATGGTCTTACAAAACCATCTATTAATCCTATTAAAAAGATTATTCCACCAACAAGGCCTACACCGCCCCATATTGATAGTCCTCCACCATTAATATTTTTCAAATCTTTATTATCAATTTCTAACATCTTATTTCCCCCTTACTAAATTAATAATATATTCAAAAATGGTCATTTCTTCTACAACAAATCTTACTTCTACTACGGCATTATCAATAAAATCTCTATCATTTAAATTAACTTTAATCATTACTTCCTTATAAAAGTTATTCTGTTCATTTATTATTTCATAACCTATTCTATCTATTTCATAAGTATATTTATCACTACCTATATAGATATTTGAATTATCAGCAATAATCTTTAATTCGCTTATTGGTACAAGTAAATTTAGTTTGTTATATTTAACTATTCCAGATGTTTTATAATAATCAGTTAACTTAAATGTTTGATTGATTAATATTACACCTAGTATTATAAAAGCAAACAATATCAACCAAGTAAATAAAATCTTAGGGATTTTTCTTTGATATTTAATCATATAATCATTAATACTAAGCATGTAATAAATTCTCCATATTAATACTTTTACTAAATAAATCTTTATTATCAAATCTATGAGAAATATATATTATCGTTTTATCTTTATTCTCTTTAAAAATATTTTCTAATATTTCTCGTTCTTTAGTTACATCTACTTGACTCAAGCTTTCATCTAATATATAAATACTGCTCTTCTTAAGTAAGGCTCTTGCTAATATAATTCTTTGTCTTTCTCCACCACTTATATTAAATCCATTTTCTTCTAAAGGCATTTCATACGATAAAATATTGTTCTTTATAATCTCTTCGACTTTAGTAATTTCGGCAACTTTCAAAAATCTATCATAACTAACATCTCTATTCAAAACTATATTATTGTATATAGTATCAGTAAACAGATTTTCATTCTGTCCAACATAACATATTTCACGTCTTATATCTAGAGAATTATAATCATTAATATCTTTTTCATCAATAAATACCTTGTCACGTTCTATATCAAAAAACTTCATTAATATCCTTCCAACAGTACTTTTACCAGCGCCACTTTTGCCATATATCATAACTTTATCCCCTGCTTTTACTTGCAAATTAACATTTTCAAATATATTCTTACGACCATAATAAGAATAATTTAAATCATTGATTCTTATATCACCTTTTAATTCTTTACCGTTATATTTTTTGTCTATCTCCATTTTTTCTTCTTTGACTTCATACAATTCTGTTACTCTTTCAATAGATATCTTTGCTCTTTTTATTAATAATTCTAATTCTATTATTCCTTTGATTGGTTCTAAAAAATATACAATCATACTGTTGTAAGTTAAGATGCTACCTATTGTCATTTTACCCTTTAAAACGAACAAAGCACTTACAAACATAATAATAGATAAACCTACATAATTAATAATATTTTTAAGAAAATTCTCAAAGTTATACAACCTTTGAAATTTATAACTATTATTTAAATAAGTATTATATTTAACGCTCATTTGATTACAATTATTTTCTTCTATTTTTAAAGATTTAATTGTATCTATATTATTAATTGATTCAATCATATAAGAATTAACCATTGCTGCGTCTTCCTGATTTTTAGTAATATATTTTTCGAATATTTTGTTAAATATCTTTATTACAATTAAATAAAGAATAACAATAATTAATCCTATCATAGTAAGATTAAAATTAATTTTTAATAATACAAAGAAAACAAATATAACTAGTACTAAATCAACAAAAACCGTCATAAACAACCGACTTATTGTATCTTTAATATCTCCTAAATCATTAATGCGCGATATAACTTCTCCTGTTGTTCTACTTTTATAATATAAATAAGGAAGTGATACTATATGTTTATAAACATCTAGAATTAAAGTATTATCCAAAGTGTGATTAATAAAAGTTAACATATTACTTCTTACTAAATCAATTATTGATTTTAATAAACAAAGGAAAATAAATATAATTATAATGAAATTTAGATTATCGTAGGAAGAATAACTTAATACTTTCTCAATAATCATTTGAAAACCAAAAGACGTTATTATATTAATAACAGTATATAGTAATGAAAATAAGAATACCGACAATAAAAACCATTTATACTTATATAGAAACGAAATAATAGAAGTTGATATTTTTGTATTTTTAGAGAGTACAGGGATTGTTTTTATCGGAATGAATATCAAATATTGATTAGTTGCAATCTTTTTATAATCTTCTAGTTTATACTTAATAATTCCTCTAGCTGGATCACTTACTGTAATTATTTTTTTCTTTTTATTAATATCTACTATTACAATAAAGTGTTGATATTTATTATCTATAATTACATGAGCAATACATGGTAATAATTGCTTATCTAAATCTAATATATCACCTTTTAAAGCCTTAGTATCAAATCCTAATTTTCTACCAGCTTCTAAAAGATATAAAGCATTACTACCATCCTTAGATGTTTTAGTAAGTTCTCTTAAATACTCTTTAGAAACATCACCACCATATGTTTTTATAATAGTAAGTAAGGAACATACTCCACAATCTTTAATATCGTCTTGCCTAATCCAAATATGTTTTTTTAACACCTTATCACCTCCTCAATATAATTATTCTATTTTTGTACCCCGATTTCCTAAAAAAAAGTTAAAAAAAGAATTATTTTTTCAATAACTCTCTCTTTAACTTCCTTTTTAACTTTTTTCTACTACCTTTATAATTAGTTGATATTACAAATATAAATACAACTATTGCTAAAACATACATATAAAAAGGAACATCTTCTTCTATTAATTCAAACTTTGCTGTTAAAGTTAAATCATTATTTACTGGCAAAGAAAAATCATATATCTCATCGTTTAAATACCATCCTAAAAATTTATACTTATCTTTCTTAGGATTTGATATAGGATTTACTACACTACCTTCATCAACTTTAACTTTTTTCTTTGTTTTATCATAAACAAAAGTAACCGTATATTCTTTACTAGGAATAACTTCTACGTAATTGTTCCAAATCCCTATTTTTTCTTCTTTAGCTTTTCCCTCTACTTTTTTTAACTCATCAGTATAAGCATAATTGCCATATAAATATGCTACCTTAGCATAACCTTTTTCTAACAATTCTTCTTGCAAAAAATTATTATCATAATAAACCCATACTAAATGTCTTTTATATTTATCCAATTTACTACTTCCATCATCATATTCAATAACAATCTTTTTTGCATTAGTTAATTTGTCACAAGTATAATTACTAGCTTCTTTTCCAAATGGTTCTTCTCCCTTAGTAGGATGAACAGTCTCTGGAGTATCTATTGCTAAGAATCTTGCCTTTATTTCTTCATTATCTAAAATAAAACTTGCTGTATCACCATCTACACACTTAGAAAAAGTTACTTCTTTCTTTTCATTAGCATAAACTGGCACAGTTAATAAAAATACAAATAAAAATAATACTACTTTCTTCATCATATACCTCTTTACTATATTACTAGTATAGCAAAGTAATACTTAAAAAGCACTTAAAACCGAAATTAGATACTAAATATCATTTATATAATTATAAATAGTTCACATTATTTTCCACTATTTCCATAGTTAGATAAAACTCTTGCCGAAGGATCATTTACTTGACATCCCTTCCAATTTTTATTTGGCATCCAATAATCAACAATTAAATCACTTCTTCCAGGATAAAATTCTTCAAATATTTCCCTGTACAATAAGGATTCTTTTGTAAAAGGTGTATGGTTTTTATACTTTTTTATTTTTGTCTTAAATTCATCATCACTATATTTTTTTTCAGCATATTCTTTTAAATCATCGACTAATGAATGCCCAACAGCATCACTAAAAGCAGCTTTTTCTCTATATAAAATATTTTCTGGTAAATAACTATTATCAAAAGCTTTTCTTAATAAATATTTTCCCATATTATATTTATTTATTTTTATTTCGGGGTTAATTTCCATAACATATTTAACAAAGTCCAAATCTGCAAAAGGCACCCTTGCTTCCAATGAGTTGCTAGAAATACATCTGTCAGCTCTTAAAACATCATACATATATAATTCTCTAATTCTTTTTTCACTTTCTAATTGAAATTCACTTGCATTTGGAGCAAAGTCTGTATATTTATAACCAAATAACTCATCACTAACTTCACCTGTTAATAAAACTCTTATATCCGTATTTTTTCTAATCCATTTACACAACAAGTACATACCAATAGATGCTCTAATTGTAGTTATATCCCAAGTCTCTAAATTATAAATTACTTCTCTCAAACACTTTATTACATCGTCCTTAGTTATTATTACTTCAGTATGTTCGCTACCAATATAATCTGCTACTTGTCTTGCATACTTTAAATCAATTGCATCAATATCCATGCCAACAGCAAAAGTCTTAATTGGTTTATTTAAATGTCTTGCTGCAATACTACAAACCAAACTTGAATCTAACCCACCACTTAGTAGAAATCCGAGAGGAGCATCAGAATCCAATCTTTTTATTACTCCTTTTGTTAGTTTATTATTAATATTTTTAAATATTTCATCTAATGAATCATTTCTAACTTCTTTAACATCTGTTAAATCACAATACTTAACAAATTTACCATCAATATAATAATGTCCAGGTGGAAAGGGATAAACTTCTGAACACAAGTCATTAATTGCCTTAACCTCACTCGAAAAAATAATATCTTTACTTTCACGAAGATATCCATAAAACAATGGTCTTATGCCTATAGGGTCTCTTCCAGCTATGATTTTCTTAGATTTCTTATCATACAAAACAAGTGCAAATTCTGCATCCAGTTTTTCAAACATATCAACACCATACTCATTATAAAGCGGCAATAATATTTCACAATCACTTTCACTTTCAAAAGTTATACCTTTTTTTAACATTTTATCTTTTTCAAATCGATAATTGTATATTTCACCATTACATACCAACGTTGCATAATTTTTTTCAAAAGGTTGCATTCCTTTTTCATTCAATCCCATAATTGCTAACCTATGGAAGCAAAACAAATTATTATCAACTTCTATCTTTCTTGTTTGATCTGGACCACGATATTGTATCTTTTTAAACCCCTCTAATATTTTCTTTTCATCTTTTTTGTTTGTACTAACTACAAATCCACACATAATATTTTCCTCCATTCTATTCAGTTAAATAGAACAAATAAAAAAGTTATTCATCCCCATGGGACGAATAACTGAAAATCCGCGGTACCACCCAACTTATCATATAATAATACAATCTCTCTAGTTCTAACAAACCATAGTAATCTGATAACGGTTTACCTCCGACTTAGCCTACTCAACAATTTTCGGTAAATAACTCCAAAGTGTTCTTTCATATTATTCCAATTACTAAGTTCACACTGTCCTTAGCTCACTTTAATTTTTCTAATATTACTTTTCTTTTTCATAGTTCTTAGTAAAGATACTAAAACATATTTAATAAAATGTCAATACTTTCGTATTTAAAAAATTTTAATATGCACTAATAAAATTAAGAACGAATGACAAATTTAAAAATTGGCGTTTTGATTGGCGTTGGCTAAAATTTCTACTTCATTTTTAAACTGGTCGAATTCGACTGCTTTAAAAATTTCATTATTTAATTCTTCCCATACACCTAGAAAAGGAATTGTTTCTTTATTTCTTAACAAATAAACGATAAATAATCTTTCTTACAAACAAAAAAACTCGAACTATTCAAATTCGAGTTCAAAATCAAACTGGTGGGCCTGGGGGGACTTGAACCTCCGACCTCACGCTTATCAGGCGTGCGCTCTAACCACCTGAGCTACAAGCCCAGCTTAATTCAGCCGTACTTCTACATTTTATAATACTTTTTTTAATAATGCAAGGATTTTTTATCAATTTTAACTAAATTTTCCCCCATAAATAAGAAAGTGATAAAAACAAATCGTTATTATCACTATCTCTCCATAAAAATTCTATATATTAACATCAAATTTCTCTATTAAATCAAAATCATAATACTCTAAAGTAATTTTTAATTCTTTATACTTTTCTCCTAACATAACCGAATAATTAGATAAATCAAATTCTATCTTAGTTATATTAGAATTGCGATAATAAAGAGTAATATAATTCTTTCCATCTTGAACTCTTATATTATCATCACTTAAAACATCATATAAACTTTGATTACTTATCTCATACTTATTACTTACTCCTTCAATCGCAGTAGCCCTAGAAATAAGTTCATTAACAAGTTTAGTATTTAAAAAATCAAATACTACTATAGGTTTAGTATAACTAAGTACATATTTATTATTTTCTTTTATATAAACATCATTTTCTCTTACAAAGTAATCATTAGTTTTATCACTACCATCACTACTTAAAGAAAACATATCTTCATTTTTATATTTTTTACCTTCAAAGGTAAACGTTTCATTATCAGTTTGAACCACATATTTATAACTAAAATTATTTTTCTCAATTAATTGAAAACCTTTTATATAATTATTAAACTCATTATTAGAAGGACTTCCACTCTTTTCACTTCTTAAGTTAACAATTAATACTGCAAACAAAACTACATAAAAGATTAATATAATAATTGAACGATATTGTCTATTGGTATAAAGTTCTTTTATATTAAATTTTTCTTTTTTAGTCTTTTTTTCTTCTTTTTCATTATTATTCATTAAAAACTTTACCTATTAAACTTTCTTTATCTATACCATTTAAATATTCTTTTACACTCATTTTTCTTTTACCTTCAGGTTTTATTTCAGTTATAACTATTTCACTATCTTTAGTTGATACACCTATACCATCACTATATACTCTTACTATTTCTCCATTTCTCTTAGAAGTATAAACATTATCTTTTATACTTGATGCATAAAGTTTCATTACTTTACCATCTAATGTAGCATAAGCAACCGGGAATGGATTAAGACCTCTTATTTTATTATATATATCTAATGAAGTTTCATTAAAATCTACTAGTTCATCTTCTCTTTTTATTATAGGTGCATATGTAGCTTCACTATCATCTTGTCTTACATGTGGAAAATTACCATCTTTATACTTATTTAAAACAGTTAATAATAATTCTTTTCCCATAATACTTAACTTATCATGTAATGTTCCAACTGTATCATTTTTATCTATCAAAACTTCTTCACTTTGAATAATGTCACCAGTATCCATATGTTCATCCATATACATAATTGTAATACCTGTCTTCATATCACCATTTAGAATAGCTCTATGAATTGGAGCTCCACCTCTTAATTTAGGAAGTAATGAAGCATGCACATTAATACAGCCATATTTAGGTAAATCTAATAATACTTTAGGAATAATTTGACCATAAGCACAAGTTACAATTAAATCAGGATTTAATTTTACTATATCATCATAATCTTCTCTAATCTTTATTGGTTGAAATACTCTTATATCATTAGCTAAAGCTACTTCTTTAACTTTAGAAAACTTAATTGCATGACTTCTTCCAACTTCTTTATCTGGTTGAGTAACTACTCCTATAACATCATAATTTTCTATTAATCCTTCCAATATTGGAACACTAAATTCAGGTGTTCCCATAAATACTATTTTCATTATTATCACCTAGAGATATTATATTATAAATAAACTTTTTAATCAAACTAAAAAAAGTTCTTAATCTAAGAACTCTTCTTTTACTTCTTCATCTATTTGTTTATCTACTTCTTCTAAATCTGGTTCATCATCTATTACATCCCACTCATCTTCATCTTCATCAATTGCAATCTTTACTTTAGTATCTCCTACTATTTCAATTCCAAGTTCTTTTTCTACCGTATAGAATATTTTTCCATCTTTAATATCTACTTTTACACAACTAGGTTGTTTTAGACTTCTTACTATTATTTCTTCACTAGAAGAATTGTCAGTATCATTTTTTCTTGGAACAGTAACAACTTCTTTATAAGTATCAGTCTGTCTTACTACTTCAGTTTTAGTATCATCTTGACAAGAATACCAAATATTAATATCATAGCTACCTTCTACAGTAACAGTATCACCACTTTTATATCCTCTAAAATTATGATTAATAACCCAGCAACCTAGGATTGTAGTTGCTTCACATTCTGGAGTAACAGAATTAGTAGTAGTAAATGTCTTTTTGCCTTTTCCTATTACCGCTTTAGTAACTATTTCTTTAAAACTAGCCATAATATTCCTCCTCAATCTAATTTATGCGACTAGTTTCGTTTTAGTTCAAAAAAAATACAAGAAATTAATCTTGTATCTTACATTTCATCTTTCTCATGTAACTCTTCTATTTTCTTTTCTATTCTATTACCATATTCGATAGATTCATCAAATATAAATTTAAGTTCAGGAGTATGTCTAATATCTACTCTTTCACTAAGTTTACCTCTTATAAAAGATTTTGCTCTATCAAGTGCTTTTAATGTATCTATTTTCTTACTCATATCTAATACTGTAAAATATACTTTTGCATAGCTCAAATCACTAGTAATATCACAATCAGTTATAGTTACAAATTTAATATTTTCATCTTTAACCTCAGTACTTAAAATATAACTTATTTCTTTAACAAAAGTACTGTTTAATCTCTCTATCTTAACATTCATGCTAAATCCTCCTTGCAACTATATCATATCTTTTTTTTAAGTTTTTTGCAATAAAAAGAACTAGTTACTTTTTAATTTCAACTAGTTCAAATGATTCAATAATATCATTTTCTTTTATGTCTTGGAAATTTTCAACTGTAATACCACAGTCCATATCTTTTTTAACTTCCTTAACTTGGTCTTTTTCATGTTGTAGTGATTTAATCTTACCAGTATAGATAACTACTCCATCACGAATAATACGACAATCACTATTATTTTTAATAACGCCTGTTACAACATGGCTACCTGCAATAGTACCAACTTTAGAGAATTTAAATAATTGCCTAACTTCAGCACTACCTAGAATTTTTTCTTCATATGTAGGATCCAATAATCCCTTCATAGAGTTTTCTATATCTTCAACCATTTTATATATAACATCATATAACTTAATATCAACATTATAATCTTTAGCAAAATCCATTGTTTTACTATTAGGTCTAACATTAAATCCAATAATTATAGCATTTGATGCATTAGCAAGTACTATATCACTTTCAGTAATTGTACCTACTCCCCCACGAATTACTTTAACATTAACGCCTTCAACATTTATTTTACCTAAGCTACTTTTAACTGCTTCCAAGCTACCATTAACATCTGTTTTAACAACAACATCAATTTCTTTAACGCCTTCTTTAATAGCTCCAAATAAATCTTCTAATGTCATACCAGACCTATTAGTTGCTTTTTCTTTTGCTCTTGCTTTTCTTTGTTCCATAACATTTCTTGCTTGTTTTTCAGTTTCAAAAGCCATAAATTTATCACTAGCAGAAGGAAGTTCATTTAAACCTGTTATTTCTACTGGTGTAGATGGTAATGCTTCAGTAATATCAATACCCTTATCATTTTTTAAAGTTCTAACCTTACCACATGTAGTACCAACTGCTATAGGGTCTCCTAATCTTAAAGTACCATTTTGTACTAAAACAGTTGCAACATTACCTATTTGTTTATCTAGTCTAGACTCAATTACAGTACCTATTGCATACCTTGATGGGTTAGCTTTTAATTCAGCCATATCACTTACTAATAAAATACTTTCTAATAACTCTGGAATTCCTTCTTTAGTTTTAGCAGAAATTCTATTAACGATTATATCTCCACCCCATTCTTCAGGAGTAAGTCCATATTCACTTAATTCAGTTAATACTTTATCAACATTAGCACTAGGTTTATCTATTTTATTAATTGCAACTATTATTGGAACATTAGCTGCTCTAGCATGGTCAATAGCTTCCTTAGTTTGAGGCATAACACCATCATCTGCTGCTACTATAATAATTACTATATCAGTAATACTAGCACCTCTAGCACGCATTTCTGTAAATGCTTCATGCCCAGGTGTATCTATAAATGTTACTTTTCTATCATTAAATTCTACTTGATAAGCACCAATAGTTTGAGTAATTCCACCTGCTTCACCACTTGCAACATCAGAATGACGTATAGCATCAAGTAATGAAGTTTTACCATGGTCAACATGTCCCATAATAGTAACTACTGGAGGACGAGGTACTAAATCTTCTTCATTATCAACTATCTCATAATCCTCAAAATTACTTATATCTTGTGTTTCTTCTCTTTTTAATGTCTTATTGTAATCTACTACTAATAATTCTACTAAATCATAACTAAGTGAATAATTCAAATTAGCCATAACTTGTAAAGCCATAAGTTTCTTTATAATTTCAGTTGCTGATACATTTAGTTCTTTAGCTAAATCACTAACTGTCATTCCTTCTTTATAGATAATTACATCTTCTTTAGCATTTTTATCATTAGTCATCAATTTCTCACGATGTTTATATAACTTCTTCTTTTCCTTTTGAAAGTTAACTTTACTACTTTCAATACGTTCAGATTTAGGTTTTAATTTTTCTATTCTATTATCACTATCAAGATCAAGATTAGATTCATTTAAAATTTGTTCTACACGTTCATCTAAAACTTCTTCATCTATTTCATCTTCATCTACGATATAATCTTCACTATCTTGAATTTCATTATCTAGAAGAATTATATCATCTTCTGTAAGAAGTGAATCTTCATTATCATACTTTATATCTAATTTATCACAAAGTTTTTGAATTTGTTCACTACTTTTATTGACATCTAATGCATATTCTAAAATACTCATCATATTAGCCACCTACTTTCTTAATCATTATTAATTATATTTTCAATTTCTTGATATATACTACTAGGAATCTCTACTTCCAAATGTTTTTCTAAAGCTTTACTTTTTTTAGCTTTTTCTAACACTTCAAGACTCTTAGTTATATATGCTCCTCTTCCATTACTTTTGCCTGTTAAATCTACTATTACTTCACCTTCTGGTGTTCTAACTATTCTTAATAAATCTTTTTTTTCTCTTTTTTCTCTAGTAATTACACAGGTACGCATTGGTATCTTTTTAGTTTTCATTTTATCACTAATCCTTAAAGTTAATACCCATTTCACTAGCTTGTTCTAATGTTTTAATATCTATTTTATAATGTGTTAATCTACTAGCTAATTTAGCATTTTGTCCTTTTTTACCAATTGCTAAAGAGAAATTTTCATCATCTGCTACTACGATACATTCTTGTTTCTTAGGGTCTGTAATAATTACATGTAAGTTTTTAGCAGGTTGTAAACTGTTTGCAATAAATACTGCTGGTTCTTTATCGTATTTAACAATATCTATTTTTTCACCATGAACTTCTTCTATAATTCTTGCAATTCTACTTCCTTTTTCACCAATACATGCCCCAATTGGGTCAATATTAGTTTTTTCAGAGTATACAGCAACTTTACTACGAGAACCTGCGTCTCTTGCAACACTATATAGAAGTACTGAACCATCATTTATTTCTGGAATTTCTAATTCAAATAATCTTTTTAAGAAACCATAATGAGTTCTAGATAATAAGATAAATATACCTTTACCACTGCAATCTACTTTACTACAATATACTTTAATTTGTTTTCCCATTTCGATTTTCTCACCAGGGATACATTCTTTCTTAGGAAGAATACCATTACTTCTACCTAAATCAATAAAGTAATTATCAACATCTTCTAATGAAACTGTACCTACTAGTAATTCATCTTGTTTGTCACCAAACTCGTTCATAATTGAATTGCGTTCCGCTTCTCTTATTTTTTGAATAATTACTTGTTTAGCAGTTGATGCTGCAACACGTCCAAAGTCTTTTGGAGTAACTTCAGTATCAATAGTATCTCCAACATTTAATGTTTTATTGATTTTTCTTGCTTCAGTAAGACTTATTTCAGTATCTAAATCAATACCATCGCTTTCCTCATCGTCTTCTTTTTCATCAGGTACTACAGTTAAGTATGAATATACTTTTATATCTCCTGTATTCCTATCAATAAATATTTTAGAATTAGTTAATGAGTCAAAATTTTTCTTGTATGCAGTTGCTAATGCTAATTCCATTGCCTCAAATACAACGTCACGGTCAATTCCTTTTTCTTTAACAATTGAATCAACTGCCTTAATAAATTCTTTACTATTCATCTATAACATCTCCTTTTTCTTTAGCATAAATATCTAAAATATAATTATCTAAATCAATATCTGCTTTATCCAATAATGGATTTATAATTCTAGTAGCCATAACTACAGTATTTAATGGAATGATAAAATCGGCATCAAGTGCTACTCTTAAAAATGTATTATCATCTTCTTTTTCAACTGTGACACTATCAATCCATACCTTTAATTTTTCTAGTTTGTTACCAACTAATTCTTTAATCTTTTCTTCCATTCTCTTGACTCCTCAATATAAAAAGTGGGAGTTTTCCCACTTGATGTACTTAGATTATAACATAAAATATATAAATAACCAAGAAAAAATTGTACAATTATCCAAATCTTAACGTATTTTTTAAAACAATCTATCTAATTCTTTAATTAAATTCTCTCTATCTATATAATCATTAAACCCATCTTCTATATAATGGTCTGATATAAATAATTTATCTTTATCTAATATTAC